>JBGTOG010000369.1:0-56552 GCA_041742675.1 Gemmatimonadaceae bacterium
CGCTCAACTGACGCAGTGCCCGTCGGCAGCGCCGCTGGCGACGACACCGCGGTGAGCGACGACGCCAAACGTCAGGCGTTGGCCGCACGACGCGCCCGCGCTGAGCGCGAGACATCGGCAGGCGGCATCGTATACCGCGTGCAGGACGGAGAGGCGCTGTTTCTGCTCATTCGTGACAGCTACCGCAACTGGGGCTTTCCCAAGGGACATCTCGAAGCGGGTGAACTGCCCGACGAAGCGGCGCTGCGTGAGGTGACGGAAGAAACAGGGCTGGCCGAGTTGCATCTCGACGGAGCAATCGAAACGATTGACTGGTTCTTTCGCTTTCGCGGGCGACTGGTGCACAAGGTGTGTCACTTCTACCTCATGCGCACCGAGCATTCGCGGACGGTTCCGCAGCGCGAAGAAGGCATTACCGCGTGTCGGTGGGCGCGTTACGAAGAGGCCACGAGGCTGATCTCGTACGCCAATGCGCGCGCCGTACTGATGCGCGCGAACGATATGGTGAATCTGGCCGCCGATGCTGGTGCAGAGGGCGATCGGCCATGAGCGCACGCGCAGTGCCCGATCCAGCCGGAACCGGAGTCCCCGTGGTGTGCGTGATGCTCAAACGTGAACGCGCTCGCGCACTTGTACGCGCCGCATTTCCACGTCGCCGTGCGCATTTGTTGCCGGTGCGTTCGCGCGACGAACTGGTCGCCGCCATGTGTGGTCAGCTCATTGATGCGGTGATTGTCGATGGCGGCTTTGGTGATGAGGTGACGCGCGTGTTGCCGCTGGCGGAAGATTATCCGTCGGCACCGTTCTTCTTTGTCACGGCGCTGCTACCAACCGACGCCCCACTCGTTGGCCGCGCGGTCGAGTGCGGTGCTGCCGATGTGCTGGTGGAAGGTGTCGATGATGGCGCCGCGCGACTTCTGGTGCAGCAGCGCGGATTCAGCCAGCGTTTTGATCAGGCGTTAAGTGAGCCACCCGCCATGCTCGGACTGCACACGCCGCTGCAGTTGCAGCTGTGGCGCAGCCTGGTGCGTCGGGCCGGTCGGCCGGTGCGCACGGAGCAGCTGGCGCGGGAGCATGGTGTGTCACGCGAACACCTCTCGCGCAGCTTCGCCAACGGCACCGCGCCTACGCTCAAGCGCGTGATTGATCTGGTGCGCCTGCTGGCCGCCGCCGAGCTGTCCAAGAACCCCGGGTACGACGTGCGCGATGTGGCCGCGGTGCTTGGATTTGCGAGCTCCTCGCACCTGTCTGGCACGACGCAGCGCCTGGTGGGTGCCAAGGCCAGCAGCCTCAGCCGACTGCGCACCGTGGACCTGCTCGACCGGTTCCTCAAGACCCAATCCGAGTTGTCCGGCACCAGCGACTGAAACGGTGGGTTGCCTTGCCCGGGTGTATTGCTTGTGATATTTTTCACAAGCTATACCCTAATCGGTGCGCCATTGTAGTGTTCGCTCTTCATGGCTCGCGCCGCCGCTCATTTTCCCGTGTCACACTACGACCGCTCTTATGGCCACCCAGACCGCACTTCGTCCCGGCGAGATCAAGGATATTCTGCTTCGTGAAATCGAGGCCGCCGACCTGCATGAACTCGACATCGACGAAGTCGGCACCGTACTCGAGGTGAAGGACGGTATCGCGCGCATTTACGGACTCGGCAATGCAATGGCCGGCGAAATGCTTGAGATCACGTCGTCGGAAACAGGCGAGGCCATCACGGCGCTCGCGCTCAACCTCGAAGAAGACAACATCGGCGCCGTTATCCTTGGCGACTATCTCAAGCTGAAAGAAGGCGACGAAGCACGTCGCACGAGTCGCGTGCTCGAAGTTCCTGTTGGACCGGAACTGATCGGACGCGTGGTTGATCCACTCGGCCGCCCGATCGATGGACTCGGCGACATCAACGCGACGCATTCGCGCAAGGTGGAATCACCGGCGCCTGGTATCATCGTGCGCACGCCCGTGAAAGAGCCGATGCAAACCGGTATCAAGGCCATCGACTCCATGATTCCGATTGGTCGCGGTCAGCGCGAGTTGATCATTGGCGATCGCGGCACCGGCAAGACGGCCATCGCGGTTGATACGATCATCAACCAGAAGGGTCAGGGCGTGATCTGCGTGTACGTCGCCATTGGGCAGAAGGCGTCCACGATCGCCGGTGTGGTTGATCGGCTCAAGGAAGCCGGCGCCATGGAATACACCATCGTAGTGGCGGCCAGCGCGTCGGATCCGGCGCCTATGCTGTACATCGCGCCGTACTCGGGTGCGTCCATGGCCGAGTTCTTCATGTACAACGAAGGCAAGCCCACGTTGTGCGTGTATGACGACTTGTCCAAGCAGGCCGCCGCGTATCGTCAGCTGTCGCTCGTGCTGCGTCGTCCGCCGGGACGTGAAGCCTATCCTGGCGACGTATTCTATCTCCACTCACGTCTGCTCGAGCGCGCGGCCAAGCTGCGCGAAGACGACGGTGTGGTGGACGGCGTGAACATTCTCAAGCCAGGTGGCTCGCTCACCGCGCTGCCGATCATTGAGACGCAGGCCGGTGACGTGTCGGCGTACATCCCGACCAACGTTATTTCCATCACTGACGGTCAGATCTTTCTTGAGACCGACCTGTTCAACGCCGGTGTGCGCCCCGCGGTGAACGTTGGTATCTCCGTGTCACGTGTCGGTGGTTCTGCGCAGACCAAGGCCATGAAGGCGGTTGCCGGACGCTTGCGCCTCGACCTCGCGCAGTTCCGCGAACTCGAAGCGTTCTCGGCGTTCGCGTCCGATCTTGATGCAGCGACCAAGCGCCAGCTCGAGCGCGGTGCGCGCACCGTGGAGATCCTCAAGCAGGGTCAGTACGCGCCGATGTCGGTGGAAGGACAGGTGATGTCGATTTATGCGGTAACCAACGGCTTCCTTGATACGATCGATACCAGCCGCGTGCGCGACTGGGAGCAGGGTTTCCAGGAGTACATGCGCGCGCAGTATCCGCAGGTGGGTGATACCATCCGCACGAGCAAGGCGCTGTCCAAGGAAACTGAAGCCGATCTCAAGCGCGGCATTGAGGCGTACAACAAGCAGTTCGTCAAATAAATCGCGCTCCGACCCCACGTAATACATCATGGCAAAAGGACGCGAACTCAAAGGTCGCATCAAATCCGTCGAGAACACGCGCAAGATCACGCGGACGATGGAGATGGTGGCGGCCAGCAAGATGAAGCGCGCGACAGACCGCGTGGCGGCGGCTCGGCCGTACGCGCTGGCACTTGGTGAAGTGCTGGCGCGGCTCGTACGACCGGAAATCGCCGAGAAGTTTCCGCTGTTGCGTCAGCCGGCGACCAAGCGCAAAGTGGCGCTGCTGCTGCTCACGGCGAATCGCGGTTTGTGCGGTGCGTTCAACACGAATCTTATTCGTGAAGCGCGTGCTCGCATCGCTGAATGGGAAGCGCAGGGCGCGCAGGTGGAAGTGCACATCGTGGGCAAGAAGGGCATCGCTTTTTTCAAGTATCTCGGGCGCGCCATTGCGTCGGAGCGCATTGATCTTGGCGATCGGCCGACTGCGGCAGAGGCGGCATCGCTTATCGACGCGTTGACCGATCGCTTTGCCAAGGGCGATCTTGACGGCGTGTACATCACGTACGCGAAGTTTCAGTCGGCGTTGTCCACGCCGCCCACAACGGATCAGGTGGTGCCGGTTGTGGCGCCGGCCACGCAGGGCGCAGCGCGGGACTTCCTGCTCGCGCCCAATGCGGAAACGATCGTGGAATCGCTGTTGCCGGCGTACGTGCGCAACATGGTGTATCGCTCGCTGGTGGAAACGGTGGCCGGTGAGCAGAGTGCGCGCCGCACCGCCATGAAGAATGCGACCGACAACGCGAGTGACATGATCACGTTGCTGCGTCGCACGTACAACTCCGCGCGTCAGGCGCAGATCACGCAGGAAATCGCGGAAATCGTGGGCGGCGCTGCCGCACTCGAGTGATCGCGTCCTTCATTTTCATTTCGTAATTCCTTCATTCTGATATAGCCATGGCCACGACCGCCGCTCCGACGCAGACCGTCGGCAAGATTGTCCAGGTAATCGGCCCCGTTATCGACGTTGCGTTCGAGGCGGACCATCTTCCTGAGCTCTACAACGCACTGCGCATTGATACGAAGGCGCCTGATGGTTCGCACATCAAGGTGACGGCCGAAGTGCAGCAGCACATCGGACGCAACCAGGTGCGTGCCGTGGCCATGTCCACCACCGACGGTGTGGTGCGTGGCATGGAAGTCATTGATACGGGCTCCGCGATCACCGTGCCGGTGGGTGCGCCGGCACTTGGCCGCATTCTCAATGTGCTCGGCGATCCGGTAGATGACGGGGCCGACATTCCGGCCGATGCACTGCGCTGGCCGATTCACCGCAAGCGCCCGGACTTCGTGGCGCTTGAGCCAAAGACGGAAGTCTTCGAAACGGGTATCAAGGTGGTTGACCTTGTGGCGCCGTTCGTGAAGGGTGGAAAGATCGGACTCTTCGGCGGCGCCGGCGTTGGCAAGACGGTCATCATTCAGGAGCTCATCAACAACGTGGCCAAGGGTCACGGTGGAAAGTCAGTGTTTTGCGGCGTGGGCGAACGCACGCGCGAAGGCAATGACTTGTATCTGGAGTTCCAGGAAGCGGGCATTCTCGACAAGGTGGCGCTCATTTACGGCCAGATGAACGAGCCGCCGGGAGCGCGTCTGCGCGTCGGCCTCGCGGGTCTGACCGTGGCCGAGTACTTCCGCGATGTCGAGCGCTCAGACGTGCTTGTGTTCATCGACAACATTTTCCGCTTCACGCAGGCGGGTTCGGAAGTGTCGGCACTGCTGGGTCGTATGCCCAGCGCCGTGGGATACCAGCCCACGCTGGCTACGGAAATGGGTGAGTTGCAGGAGCGCATCACATCCACGAAGGACGGGTCCATCACGTCGGTGCAGGCCATTTACGTACCGGCCGACGACTTGACCGACCCGGCACCGGCAGCGGCGTTTGCTCACCTCGATGCCACGGTCGTACTCAACCGCAAGATCACCGAGCTTGGCATCTATCCCGCCGTTGATCCGCTCGACTCCACGTCGCGTATTCTCGATGCGCAGTACCTCGGCGAGCGTCACTACAACGTGGCGTCGCTCACGCAGCGCATTCTGCAGCGCTACAAGGAGCTGCAGGACATCATCGCGATTCTCGGTATGGATGAACTCTCGGAAGACGACAAGCGCATCGTTGGTCGCGCGCGTCGTCTGCAGCGCTTCATGTCGCAGCCGTTCCACGTGGCCGAGCAGTTCACGGGTATTCCGGGCAAGTACGTGAAGCTTGAAGAGACGATCTCGTCGTTCGAGCGCATTTGCGAGGGCGAGTTCGACAAGTTGCCGGAGCAGGCGTTCTTCATGGCCGGTGGCGTGGAAGACGTGGTCGCCAACGCCAAGAAGCTCCAGGGCTGAGGCGCACGTGGCCGGAACGTTGCAGGTCTCCGTGATTTCGCCGGAGCAGGTGTTGTTCGAGGGTGCGGCGTCGTCAGTGACGGCGCCAGCCTTCGACGGCGAAATGGGTATCCTGCCCATGCACGCGCCGCTCATGACGCTGCTCGGCAATGGCACGCTGCGCATTGAATCCACGACCGGAGGTGCAAAGCAGTTCCGCGTCTCGGGTGGGTTTCTGCAAGTTGTGGACGATACAGTGCGCGTGGTGACCGAAGAGGCCAGCGCACTAGGTTGAAGCGCGCCACGCCAAACAGGGCTGGCCGCTTGCGTTCGGGCGAACTGAAGCGCTGTCAGCGAACGGAGACCAATGATGTTGGTCTCCGTTTTCAGTTGTGCGCGTGGTCACGCTCAAGCGCCGATGCGGCGCAACCGTTTTGCCCTGTGGAACCGTCAAACAACTGTCACGTAGTAGAGACAGGTTTTCTTACCCGTCACTCCCTGGAGTCATATATGAGTTTTGGCAAGTTTGACGCTCTGCGTACAACGTTGCGTGGTCTTGTGGTTCGTGTTGCGCTTGCTCTGGGCGTGACGGGCGCGATGGCCGGCTCGCTGCAGGCGCAGGCACTCAACTATCCGGCGCTGCAAATCCCCACGGTGTCGGATCGGGACTATACCGGCGCTGTCGTTGGCAGCCGGGGTTCCATGATGATGTTTCAGTGGCGCGAAAACATCTCGCCGCTGATGCACGTGGGCATGGATGTTGGACTGTACGATCCAAGCGCGCGCGGTGCACGCACGGCGTTGTTCTTCGCCGGCAATCTGGGCTACGAACTCACCCGGGCGACTGATGAACAGCCCTTGGACATGTTGCTCACGGCCGGGGCGGGCCTGTCCATCGCGAACAGTCGCACGAGTATTCGTCTACCGATTGGTGTGTCGCTGGGGCATCGCTTTGAACTGGATCAGGGCATGGCGATCACGCCCTTTGTCCATCCGCGACTGTCAATTGATATCTGCTCCAGCTGTTCACAGCGCGGCAGAAGTCAGTCGGATGTGTCGCTGAACTTCGATGTGGGCGGAAGCTTTGAAGTGAATCGTCGATTGGCAGTCCGAGTGGCCGTTCTCTTCAGCGGAGCGGATCAGTATGGCTCCGACGATGCGTTTGCGGTGGGGCTGACGTGGACGCCGGAAGGATTGCGGCGGTAGTTCGGCCTACAGCACGAGCAGGTTCGATGTTTTCGCGCCGGTCACGGCGTCGCGACTGATTGCCTTGTTGAAGGTGACAAGGCGTCCGTTGTGTGAGACGGCCAGCGCAAGCAGGTAGACGTCGGTAAGCTGACGCGGACTGTGGACGCGTGTGGTATCGACCTGCCGTGAATCCAGCAGACTCACGGCGTCGGGCCAGAACTCGTGTTGCTCCAGCTCCGTGGCCTGTCGAAGTCGCGATGCGACCTCGTGGGGCGAGCGAGTGCCCGGGTAGCCGTGATGCGACATGATGCGCACGCATCCATTCTGCGTGATTGGGCACGACGCCCATCCGTGTCTGCCCTCGGTTCCGAACCATTCGCTCGCCACACCGTGCGCCACATGATCCGCGTCAAGCAGCGCGATCAGCACGTTGACGTCGAGCAGGGCGCGCATCAGTAGGCGTCGTCGCCGCGCAGTTGGTCGATCAACTCGTTGGTGACCACATGCCCCTGGGGCGCGAACGGCTGAAAGCCGTACACCGGGCGACTCTCGCTGACGTGTCCCGCGCGACGGGGTGCCGTCAGTGCCTCTCGGAGCAGCTCCGAGACGACCTGCCCAATAGTCTTGCGCTCGCGCTTGGCGCGCTCGCGAGCGGCGTTGAGGATATCCTCGTCGATGTCGAGTGTAGTGCGCATGTGCTGATGCTAACGCATCAAACATCAGATGTCAACGGATGTTGTGCTTCATCCGAGGGTATCAGCACGCGTCACCAGTGGGGCCAGCAGATCCATTACCCGTCCAGTGCTGCCACGGCCGTCGCGCACGAGGGCCTGGGCTCGCGAACCCGCCTCCGCCCGGGCGGGTTCGCTTGCGGTGAAATGCTCGAGCTGCGCCCGAAGCTGAAGGGCTGAGGCGACTTCGACGGCTCCGCCTCTGGTCACGAGTTCACCGGCCTCTCTGGCGTTGCTGTGGCGCGGGCCGAACAGTACGGGCAGGCCAAAGGCTGCCGGTTCGAGCACGGAGTGCAGGCCGGCACGGTGAAAACCGCCGCCGACGAATGCAATCGTGCCGAGAGCGTACAGTTCGCCCAGAATACCGACGCGGTCCACCAGCAACACGCGCCAGTCGGCTTGCAACGACCCTTCGGCCTGAGAGAGGCGCGTGAGTGGCAACGCACACTGTTCGGCCCAACGTTCAATGGGGGCCAGATGATCAGTGGTTGGCTCATGCGGCGCGATGATCACGCGCGCCGAGGGATTCGCCACCAGCCATTCCCGCACTGCGGGCAACAGCTCGGCCTCGTCGGCGGGCCAGGTGGAGCCACACACGAGCACTGCTCCGGATTGATTGCCGAGCAATTCTCGCACCGAATGCGTCGGTGTCACCGCCTGCGCGCGCGCCCACACCTGATCCATGCGGGTATCTCCGGTGATTTGTACTCGATCCGCCTGCGCACCCAGCGAGACAAGTCGCGCGGCATCATCACGCGAAATTGCGCCAACGGCATCCAGCGACGCGTACGCATCACGCAGCAGCGCGCCCGCCCACGCCCCCTGTCGACCGGAGTTGGGTGCAAGCGTTGCACTGACAAGTGCCGTCCGTACACCGCGGGCATGTGCAGACTCCGCGAGCACTGGCCACACGTCGAGCTTCACAAACGCGAGTACGTTGGGCTGCCATGCGTCGAGCAGCACGCGCGCTTCGCGCCGCCCGTCAAAGGGCAGCACCTCACAGAGGTCAACGTCCAGCTTTCGCGCGAACGCTTCGGCACTCGGCGAGAAATAGGTGTACGCCAGTTGCCAGTCGGCATGTGCGGCGCGCAACGCCTCGAGCACGGGGCGCGCCTGCAAACCTTCGCCGACCGACGGCGCATGCAGCCACACGAGCGGACGCGTGACATCGCGCGCCGAGGCGCTCGTGCGAATGCGATCGAGCACATCGTGTCGTGCGCGCAGCGATCGCACGAGTTTGGACTCATGCGACGGCGCAACGCGATCGGCAACGGTGGCGGCCATTCGCGCAACGGAAACGGCGGTAGCCCAGAACGGGCGAAGGACAGGATGCAGGGACGTGTCTGGCCGGAGTGAATGTCGACGGAGACATTATACGACAGAACGCGCGCGGCCACGCGATCGTGGCTATCGTGCGATTCTCACCTTGCTGCCGTTTGCGCGCGCTCCCGCTTTGCTGCTTACTGCCTCCCGCTACCCATGACCGCACCACTTCCTGTTCGCCGACTGGCCCTGGCGACTGCGCTTTTCGCGTTGGTCCCTCACGTCGCTCCACTGGCTGCGCAGCCGGATGTTCGCGTCGTCGATCCGGCGCTGTTCGACGGTCTGCGCTACCGCAGCGTGGGTCCATTTCGCGGCGGACGTGCAACCGCCGTCACGGGTATCGCCAACCAACCCTTCGTGTTCTACATGGGCACAACGGGCGGCGGCATCTGGAAAACTGACGATGCGGGCACCCACTGGACGTCAGTCAGCGATGGCTTCCTCGACAACGGCAACATTGGTGCACTCGATGTAGCCGACAGCGATCCGAACATCATTTACGCCGGAACCGGCTCGGCGTCGATTCGAGGCAATGTGAGTGTGGGCACTGGTGTGTGGAAGTCAACCGATGCGGGCGCGAGTTGGCGCTACATCGGCCTGCCAGAGTCCGGGGCGATTGGCAAGCTTGTCGTGCATCCCACCAACCCGAATGTGGTATATGTCGCGGCGTTGGGTCATCCGTTCGGCAAGAATTCCGAGCGCGGTGTCTATCGCACGTCCGATGGTGGTGTCACGTGGCAACATGTGCTGGCGCTCAATGACAGCACGGGCGCGGTGAGCATTGTGATGAGTCCGGATAATCCGCGCGAGTTGTGGGCCGGCATGTGGCGCGCGGAGCGCAAGCCGTGGACGATTATTTCCGGCGGTCCGGAGGGGGGACTGTATCGTTCGCGCGACGCCGGTGACACCTGGACAAAGGTGGCGGGCGGATTGCCCACCGGTGTCGTGGGCAAAGTTGGTGTAACCCAATCACCGGCCGATCCCAACCGACTGTGGGTACTGATCGAAGCGGAGCCTGACGGCGGCTTGTACCGCAGTGATGACCGCGGCGAGACGTGGACGCGTGTGAACACCGACGCGCGCGTGCGCGGTCGCGGGTTTTACTACACGCATGTGCGCGCCGATCCGGTGCGTCGTGAGGTGGTGTACGTGATGAATGTTCCGCTACTACGGTCCACGGACGGCGGCGCGACGTTTGCGACGGTGCCGGTACCGCATGGCGATACACACGACATCTGGATCAATCCTCTGCATCCCGACATTTTCGCACTCGCAGACGATGGCGGTACGGTGGTCACGCTCAACGGTGGCCGCACCTTCAGCACGATGTACAATCAGCCAACTGCTGAAATGTACGATGTGCAGGTGGACAACCAGTGGCCGTATCGCATTTACGGCTCGCAGCAGGACAATACCGCGATCAGCGTGCCACATCGTCGGCTGCATAACACGCTGCGCCCACAGCAGGAATGGGGCTACGCCGCGGGATGCGAAACGGGTCCGGTGGCTGTACATCCGGATCATCCGGACACCATCTGGGGCGGATGTTACGGTGGCTTGCTCAATCGCTATCACGTGCCCAGCGATACGCGCGTCAGTGTGAAGCTTGCACCGGAAGCGAGTGCCGGCTCGCCTCGTGATATGGACAACCGCTGGCAGTGGGTGGCGCCAATCGTTGTGTCACCCCACGAGCCGCGCACGATTTTTCACGCCAGTCAGTATCTCTATCGCAGTCGCGATGGCGGCGATTCGTGGGCGCGCATCTCACCCGATCTCACCACCAACGACGCGCGATATCAGGGACCGGCGGGGGAACCAATCTCGCGTGAATCGTCTGGTGTGGAAACGTTCACCACGATCTTTGCGGTAACACCGTCTCCTCACGATGTGCGCACGATCTGGGTGGGCACAGACGACGGCCGCGTGCACATCACGCGTGATGACGGCACCACATGGACCGACATCACGCCGTCAGCAATGCCCGCGCGCGGTACCGTCAATCGGTTGGAGGTCTCACCGCACGACGCCGGTCGCGCGTTTCTTTCGGTGCATCGATACCGCGAAGATGATTTCGCGCCATACGTGTTTCGCACGAATGATTTCGGCAAGACATGGCAGTCGCTGGCTGACGGACGGAACGGCATACCCGCCAAATACCCGGTCCGCGTCGTGCGCGAGGATGACGTGCAGCGCGGGCTGCTCTACGCAGGCACAGAGTTTGGCGTATATGTGTCGTTCAATGATGGCGCCACATGGCAGCCGTTGCAGCTGAACCTGCCGGCGACGCCGGTCACGGACATCATGGTGCATCGCGGTGACCTGGTGCTGTCCACGCAGGGGCGCTCGTTCTGGGTGCTTGATGATGTCACGCCCCTTCGCGAACTGACCGCCAACACGGACCGCGTGCGGAGTCCCGATCGAGGCGCGCATCTGTATGCGCCGCGACCGGCGGCTCGTGGTGTGGTAGGCGCGCCGCTTCGTGAAGTGGATCTGGTGCTCCCTGACGACCTGCCGCACGGCGCGCTGCTTCATTTTGTGCTGCCAGAGGGTGCGCATCCGGTGGCGCTCGATATTCTCGATCCCGACGGGGCGATTGTGCGCGGCTTTCGATCGCTGCCAGACTCAGCCCGGGCGTACGGAACACGTCCCCTCTCCGCGGCCCCCGGCTTTCAACGGCTGGTCTGGGATTTGCGGACCGTGGGTCCTCGGCAGGGGCGCAGCGCCGATGGCGTCATGCCCGCGCCGGGCGGACAGGGTGTCAAAGTGCCGCCCGGCACATACACCGCCCGGCTGAACGTGAATGGCGCGGTGCTAGAGCGCGCTCTGACAGTAACCGGCAATCCGAATGCGCCGTGGATCCGCCAAGCCGACTACGACGCGCAGTACGCGCTCGCCACGGCGGTACGTGATACGGTGGTCGCCATCAACGATGCACTGTCCGCGCTGCGCGCCTTGCCCGCGGCATCGAGCGTGCGCCACAGAGAGACCTGGAACGCGCTGGCGCCAATTCCGGGGGTAGAGGCACCTTCCGGCGCCCCACGCCTTCTGGCGCGCTTCAGTGCGCTCTACAGCAGCCTTGTTGGAGATGGGGGATACGGATCGGGAAGCGCGGAAGGCCGTCCGAGCGTTGCCCAGAGCGCGCTATTCGCGGAGCTGGTGGCGGAATGGAACCAAAGGCGAGAGGCGCTCCGTACACTCCTTTAGTGGTCTGTTTGCATAGTTCGGTTCGCCACGGGGTATGAGCAAATCAGCCTGGTGCTGTGTTGCGGCTGCAGAAAAGGCGCGTATACTCAACGGTGCAGGGCTCGCTGAGGAGGGCGAATATGAGGACGAATCTGAAGCTCGTCGCCGTTGTCGCGCTGATGCTTGCTGTAGTGGGCAGCAGTAGCGCGTGGGCGCAGTCCACCACGACGCTGCGCGGCACGGTGCGTGACGGCTACGGTAGTCCGATTGCCGCTGCAGAAGTCATGATCGACGCGGCGAATCTTCGCACCCGAACGGCTGACGATGGATCCTACCAGCTGCGACGGGTGCCGATCGGCGAGGTCACGGTCACGGCACGTCGCCTTGGGTTTCTGGCCAAGAATCAAACGCTGGTGCTTTCGGCGAGTGATGACAATACTGCCAACTGGTCTTTGCGGGCGGCGACGACACAGATGCGGCCCGTGGCCGTGACCGCCCGCCGCGATGTTTCGGACTCGCGCCTTGAGGGATTCCGCTCTCGACTCGAAGCAAAGCGATCGGGCTACTTCATCACGCGCGATCGCATCGAGCAGTCGCAAACACGATCGCTGACCGACGCACTCCGCGGCGTGCCAGGCGTGCGCGTGGGTGGCGAGACACGCACCGGCACCCACGTATACTTCCGCGGCCAGCGGTGCTCGCCCGTGGTGTTTATTGATGGCTTTGCGGCCACAGCGACACAGTTTGACTTCGGGTCGCTCGATCTCAACATGGTAGAAGGGATCGAGGTGTACATGTCGAACACGTCGATGCCGGCTGATTTCATGGCGTCGCGTGGACTCGATAACTGCGGAGCGGTGGCGATTTGGTCGCGGCCTGCGCAGCCCCGAATGCCGGTGGTGAATCCCAACGCGATTACGTCACACGAGGAGATTACCGCCACACTCGCGCGAGCCGGAGCGTTTCTTTCGAACGATGTGGATGAAGTGGCTGAAATGATTGGCGGTGATCCGGGTGTGGCCTATCCGGAGAGCATGTGGCGCACGGGTGTCTCTGGCGAAGCCACGCTTGAGTTTGTAGTCGACGCCTCCGGGCGCATCAACTGGAAAACGTTGTCGGTCGTGTCGGCCACAAACGAAATGTTTTCTCGGGCAGTCAAAGAGGCGCTGGTAAAGTCGCGTTGGGACGCGGCGGTTCGCGGCGGCAAGCGTGTCGCGCAAATCGTGCAACTGCCGGTACACTTTTCGCGCTTCTCAGCGACGCCGACCGAAGCGAACATGGACACGGCGCGGACCCCGCCTGGCTGACTTTTTGATCGGCGATCGGCGATCAAAAGTCAGCGATCCGGACTGCCCTTGCTGGCTGCACCGCCGAGCGTCAATCCGACCGCGACCACGGTCACCGCACCGATCACGTTGTGCCACAGGAACGACACGCTCGGCGCGCCAAACGACACCGCCGCGACCGTTGCCATGCCCGTGATGAGCCCCACGAATGCGCCGAAGGCGCGGGCTCGTGGAATCATCGCCAGAATAAACACGCCAAGAATCGAACCGTAGAAGAACGAGCCAAATCGGTTGACCACCTCGATCAGTGATCCGAGCGTCGCGGCGTAGGTGGCCACGATGCAGGCAAAGAGTCCCCAGATCGCAGTGGAGACTTTGGACACCATCAGGTAGTGCGCGTCGCTGCCCACCGGACGAAACCAACGTTGATAAAAGTCGACGACGGTCGCCGTGGACAGCGAGTTGAGTTCCGCCGCAATGCTGGACATCGCGGCTGCGAGGACGGCGGCGAGAAAGATGCCTGCCAGGCCAACAGGCAGGTGATCGAGCACAAATCGCGGAATGATGTAGTTCACATCGCGAGATGACTGGCCTGTCACGTCTGCGGCACGGGCGAGCGCTTCGGTGCGCACGTCGGTGACCACCGCCTCGGCCGAACGGAAGTCATTCAACGCACGGGATTCGGCTACGTTGTCTCCCGCGGCACGCGCGGCCACGACTTCGCGGGCAACACGCTCGCGTTCGACGCCGGCGGTGGTGTAGCGCTGTTCGAGCGCGGCAAACGCCGCCGGTTCCGCCTCGCGCACCTGGCGTTCATGCGCCGGATTGTACAACAGTGGCGGCGCCTGAAAGAGATAGAACAGAAAAACGAGTACACCCACCAGCAGTACGAGCGCCTGCAGCGGGATCTTCCAGTACGCACTCATGAGCAGCGAACTGCGGGCTTCGTCGACCGAGCGCGCGGTGAGGTATCGCTGCACCTGGCTCTGGTCGGTGCCGAAGTACGACAGCATCAGAAACGTGCCACCGAGCACACCACTCCAGAACGTGTACGTCTTGGTGATGTCGAACGAAAAATCGAACACATCAAGTCGGCCGGTCGCACCCGCGACACGTAGTGCGTCATCGAGGGGCACGGGCATACGCAGCAGCAGCACGATGACAATGGCGGCGAGCGCCGATACGATCACCACCATCTGCTTGACGTCGGCCCAGGTGACAGCCTGCACGCCGCCCAGCACGGTGTACAGCACCGTGGGCCCGCCGATCAGCGCGACCGACCACGTGAGGTTCCAGCCGAAGACGGCCGAGAATACCACGGCCGGGGCGGCGATAATCGTGCCGGCCGACATGCCGCGCGAGAGCAGAAACAGAAAACTGGTGAGCGAGCGGGTCTTTGCGTCAAAGCGTCGCTCGAGATACTCGTAGGCGGTGTAGACCTTGGCACCGTGCAGGAACGGGACCAGTGTGACGCCGAGGATGACCATCGCCAGCGGCAGTCCGAAGTAGAACTGCACAAATCGCAGGCCATCGGTGGCGCCCTGACCCGTGGTGCCAATGAGGGTAACGGCCGATAGCTGCGTGGCCATGACCGACAGACCGACCGCCCACCACGGCAGGTTGCGGTTGGCGAGAAAGTACCCCTCGATGTTGACGGTGCCGCGTGTTCGCCGCAGTCCGTCCCACACGACGTACGTGATGTACGTGATGAGCACGAGCCAGTTGATCCAATGCATGCAGTCAGCCGGCGTAGCGGGCTTGCAGCGCCCAGAGCAGCAGCAAGGCGACCACCTGCATGGTCATCACCCGCAGCAGAGTGCGGCGAAATCGCGAAGGTTCAGGCATCGGCGGAATCTACTCCGCCGTGCGCCGCTATGCCGCGTCCAGCCGCGCCATCGGCAACGCGACCACCATACGTTACGCCGACAGCAGTGCCGCGCTGGATTCGCTGATCACGCGCCCGTCAAACAACGACACCTCACGATCTGCATGCTGCGTATACCGCGCATCATGCGTCACCATGCAAATGGTGGCGCCATTCTGATGCAACTCGCGCAGGAGCTCCATGACCGCTTCGCCGTTTTTCGAATCAAGATTGCCGGTCGGTTCGTCGGCGAGCAGAATGGCCGGATCGCCTGCCACGGCGCGCGAGACGGCAACGCGCTGCTGCTGACCACCAGAGAGCTGTGCGGGAAAGTGTTTGGCCCGATGTGTCATGCCCACCCGTTCGAGCGCCGCCTGCACGCGATCTCGGCGTTCGCTGGCCGCCATGTCGCGGTAGGTGAGTGGCAGCTCCACGTTTTCGAATACCGTCAGATCCCCGATCAGATTGAAGGCCTGAAAAATGAAACCGATCTGCTGGTTGCGAACACGCGCACGATCCATCGGCGCCAGACGCGCCACCGGTTGTCCGTCAATGAAATACTCGCCGGCCGTTGGCGTATCGAGCAGCCCGAGAATCGACAGCAGTGTGGTCTTGCCGCAACCGGATGGTCCGGAGATGGCGACGTATTCGCCGCGCGCGATATCGAAGTGCACATCGGCGAGCGCGTGGGTCTCCACCTCATCGGTGTGAAAGACCTTGCGTATGCCCTGCATGTGAATAAGCGGTGTGTTTGAGGCAGTCATGGCAGACGATTCCCGCACGAGGTGAACGAATGAGAACGCGGCGAATGGTGACCGTGCCGCGAGGGTTGGACGCCGTACGGCGCGCTATCGGATGCGCACCCGGTCAGCGGTGGGATACGCTGTCATGTCGGAGAGAATGATGCGATCGCCGGGCTCAAGGCCGCGCACGATCTCGATGGTATTCACCGAGCTGCGACCGAGCTCCACCGAAACGCGCACCGCTTCATCGCCGCCTGGACTGACCTTGAAGAGGCTCACGAGACCGGTGCCGCCGGTCATCGCCGGACGACCGCTGTAGAGCACGTCGTCAAGACGCTCAATTTGAATGATGCCGTCGACGCTCAAATCAGGCACGGCGCCGGCCGGCAGTGGGCCGTCAAGCGCGACATCTATCGTCACCGTTCCGCTTTGCGCTGACGGGTCCTTGCGCACCACGCGACCAGCGACCACGCCGTTGCGTGTGTCCACCTTGGCCGACTGCCCAATTGCCACATCCTTGGCTTGCGACTCTGGAATGCGAAGCACGGCCTTCAGCTGGCCGGGCTGTACAACTTTCGCGAGCGTTGTGCCCTCCGGCACCCACTGGCCGAGCTGCAGCGTGAGATCCTGCAACACACCCGCCTCCGGCGCTTTTACCTGCAGCGATGACAATCGGGCGCGCTGATTTTCCGCGATCGCCTGCAACTGCCGCACCTGTGATGCCTGCACATCGATTTGCGAATCAATCGCCTCGCGCATGAGTTGCAGTCGCTCCGTCTCAATGCGCAATCGGGTGGTGAACTCTTCGGCTTCGGCCTGCTTCGCCGTCGCTTCAAAACCGGAGATCAGCTGCAGCTTGACCAATGAGTCGGCAGCCTGTCCTTCCTGTCTGGCGCTGACATACTGGGTACGAATGCTGGCCACCGTTCCTTCCTGCGTCAGCAGCGCGCTGCGCAAGTTGGTGCGCAGGTTGAGCAGGTCGATCTGCGCCTGACGTACCTGTTGTTCCGCTTGCATCGTTTGGATCTGCAGATCCGGATTCGACAGCTCCAGCAGCATGCTACCAGCGCTCACTTCCTGTCCCGATTCGGCCATGAGCCGTTCCACACGTGCCGACGCCTGCGCCGTTATCCAGCGGATCTGTTCGGGTACCAGGGTGCCCGGTCCGCGGACTTCGCGCACAACATCCCCGCGACGCACTGAGTCGATCAATACGGCCGCACGTTCAATGGTTGGTGCCGCTGGTGCGAGCCCATTGAGAAAGAAGGTCGCGACCGCTACCAGCACGATACCCGTGCCGATGAGCAATGGTTTGCGGCGGTTTTTTTGCGGCGTGCGAACAATGTCCATCAGTCGTACCGAAGCGCGTGCATGGGATCAACGGAGGCGGCGCGCATCGCCGGCAGAATGCCCGCACCCAGCGCGATGGCGGCGAGCAAAATGATGGCGAGCGCGAACACCACTGGATCGTGTCCTTCGAGTCCGTAGAGCAAAGATTGCGCCGCGCGCCCCAGCCCAACGGCGCCAGCCACACCCACGGCGCCGCCGATCAGCGTCATCAGACCAACCTGTCGGAGGACCATGCGTCGAATGCGCGGGCCGTTGGCTCCCAGCGCCATTCGGACTCCGATCTCGCGCGTGCGCTGTGCCACGGTGTAGGCAAGCACACCGTAGAGTCCCACACCAGCGAGCAACGTGGCCAGCACCGCGAATGAGGCCGACAGAATACTGATCATGCGATCAAGGAAAATGTTCTCTCTGATTTGCTGTGGCATCGTCTTGAGCTGGTACACCGGCAGTGCGGGATCAAGCTCCCGGAGCACCGGCGGGATGGCGGCCAGCAGTTGCGCAGGGGGCAGCGACGTACGCACATAAAAGTTGAGCGATCCGGTGCGAGCATCCTGGCGCCACGGCGTGAAGAACAGTGGCGGAATCTCCTGCTTCACATCGGAGTAGGCGGCATCCTTGACCAACCCGACAATCAGAATGTTGAGTGAATCGCCGCCCTGACCACCGCGTCCCATGAACTTGCCAACGGCGTCGTTTCCGAGATTGAACTTGCGGGCGAACGTCTCGTTGACCATCGCGACCTGCGTGGCACCGAGTGCGTCTGCCGTGGTGAATTCCCGCCCACCGAGCAACGTCATACCGAGCGTGGCGAGATAGCCAGCGCCCACCTGGTTGAAGCGTGAGTTGGAGTCGATGTCAGGACCCGACTGGAAACCCTGCACGCGCACATCGTTGCCCCAGTTGCTGCCGGCGAGCAGTGGCACACTGGCGGTGGTGACACCGGTGACACCCGGAATCGCTCCCAACGCTTCTTCTACGCGTGCGAGAAACACCGCCGACCGCACACTGTCATAGCCATTGCGAGAGGGCGACAGGCTGAACGTGACGACGTTGTCCACCGCAACACCCAACTCCACCTGACTCACGTTGCGCAGACTCTTCAGAAACAGGCCCGCGCACACCAGCAAGGTCATCGCCAGAGCCACTTGCGCGGTCACAAGCGTCGTGCGGAATCGAGCGGCCGCTTTTCCGCCAGTCATGTGACTTGCGCCAGCGCGAATCGCGCTGATCAGATCGGCGCGCGTGCTGTGCAGTGCGGGGAAGAGGCCAAACACCAGCCCGGTGCCAATTGCGACCACGGCCGCGAATCCGATCACCGATGGCTGCAACTGCAACTGCAGAGATTCCGTGGCCTCAGGTGGCAGCAGGGAGCCGATGAGCGCCAGGGTCCAATGCGCAACGAGCAAGCTCGCGACGCCGCCCAGCAGTGCCAGCACCAACGCTTCGGTGAGCAGTTGCACCAGCAACTGTCGTCGATTCGCACCGAGCGCCAGTCGCACGCCCATCTCCGTGGAGCGGCTGGCACCGCGCGCCAGCAAGAGGTTTGCAATGTTGGCGCATGCGATCAGCAGCACGATGCCGGTCACGCTGAAGAGCATCAGCAGCGGCGTGCGCGCTTCCACGTGAATGCTGCTCTGTCCGCGCTGTCCGGGTTCGAGCGTGAGACGCCTGGCGAGGAACTGCGCCTTGGTGGCATCGCTCATGCCGTCCTGCAGCGGCCCTTCCACATCGGCGATGATTGGTGCATACAACGCGTTCATGGCGGTGGAGGCGTGCGGCAGTGTCACCCCGGGCTTGCGTCGTCCGAACACATAAATCCAGTAACTGCGGCGATTTTCGAACGCCGAGAACCGTGGATCAAGCGCGCCGCGCATGGACAGCGGCACATACACCTGCGGCACGACACCGAGCGTGGTACCCTCGAATCCCTTCGGGGCGACGCCAATGACGTTAAGGCTGCGTCCATTGACAATGAGATTTTCGCCGAGCACCGCCGGATCGCCACCGAAACGTTCGGTCCACAGCGCGTGACTGATCACTGTCACCGCGTGCGCACCGATGATTTCGTCGTCGGCGGGCGTGAGCAGTCGTCCGAGCGTTGGTTGCACACCAAGCACGCCAAAGTACGAGCCCGACACGAGCATGCCATCCCCGATGAGCGGTTCGTTGCGCGCGCTCAGGTTTGCGCCAAAGGAGACGTGTCCGGCTAGACCTGTAAACGCGGTTTGTCCCTGTTCGAGGTCGCGAAACATGGGATAGCTGAACACCGCCTCGCAGTCGCCCGCCTGGTTGCACGATTGCGAACCGGGCTTGGGACCGGGGGCGCCGAGGCTCACCAGCTCCTGTGGACTGGGCACCGGGAGCGGCCGAAGCAGCATCTGGTCGAATAGCGAGAAAATCGCCGCGTTCGCCCCGATCCCGAGCGCCAGTGATGCGACGGCAATGGATGTGACGAACGGCGTTTTTCGCAGCATGCGAATCGCCAGGATAAGATGACGCATTCGGTAGGGCGGAGACGTGGGACACGTGAGAAGGAGCGTAATGTGCCGTTAGACGCCACTGGCGTCTGAATGGTTTGACAGCTCCCACGGAAGTCCTACGACGTGCCGATTCTGTAGTTTCGCGGGCCGCGGGTGGTGCGGCGAACAGGTCCATTGGGTAGCTTGGCGATTGTAGGGTTTGTGACACTCCCCCGCTGTTTCACGCTTCCCACCATTCATGACTGCCCATACGGTTACCCGAGGGCTGGATCTGCCGATTGCCGGTGCGCCCGCGCAGCGCATACACCCTGCGCGGGCTGTTCGTGAACTGGCCGTCCTCCCCTCCGATCTCCGCGGTTTCCGACCGCGGCTTCAGGTGCAAGTCGGCGATACAGTCGCTGCCGGTCAGGTGATCTACCAGGACCGAACATTCGATGCGATGCGCGTGGTGGCGCCCGCCGCCGGTCGCATTACACACATCCACCGCGGCGAACGGCGCA
Source organism: Gemmatimonadaceae bacterium (assembly GCA_041742675.1). Lineage (GTDB taxonomy): Bacteria > Gemmatimonadota > Gemmatimonadetes > Gemmatimonadales > Gemmatimonadaceae > JAABRT01. The sequence goes on from JBGTOG010000369.1 coordinate 20,076, forward strand.
TCATCCAGTCGGTGGTGATCGAAACGGCCGTGTCATCAGACGCAGGCAGTTCGTCCCCTTTTTCGGCCTGGTCGTCCAGCGTTGGTCGCGATCGCACCAAGTTGCGCGAGCTGTTGCTTGAGTCAGGGCTGTGGACCGCGCTGCGAACCCGTCCCTTCAGCCATGTGCCCAAGCCGGACGGTGCGCCCGATGCACTGTTCGTGACCGCTATGGATACACAACCACTGGCTCCTGACGTCGACGTAATCGTTGGTGAGAGGGAGTCCGATTTTGCGACGGGACTGGCGGCGCTCACCGTACTGACGGATGCGCCGGTTTTTGTATGTCGAAAGGCCGGTTCGTCGGTTGGCACCGGAGTGCGTGGCGTTGAGCTGGCGGATTTTGCCGGCAAGCACCCGGCGGGGACGGTGGGCTATCACATACACACCTTGGCGCCTGTCTCACGTACGCATTCCGCGTGGCATGTGGGCGCGCAGGATGTGATTCGCATCGGACACCTCATCGAGACCGGATTACTCGATGCGACGCACGTGGTCGCACTGGGCGGACCACTGGTGCGTGAACCGCGTCTGCTGCGCACGCAGCTCGGCACTCCGGTGCTTGCGCTGGTGGACGGCGAGCTGACCGCCGCTGAAACGGAACCACGGATTGTGAGCGGATCGGTACTCACCGGTATCGCCGTCACGGACAACGTGACAGGATATCTTGGCCGATTTCATCAGCAGATCACCGTGTTGCCGGAAGGACGGCCCGGAGCGTTTCTGGGATGGATGAGTGCGTTTACGTCATCGTATACGCACCTGCCGATCTACATCTCCACGTGGATGAAGAACCGCGGCATGGCATTCGACACGCGATTGCACGGTGGACACCGCGCCATGGTACCCATTGGCGCGTATGAACGCGTCATGCCCATGGATATCATGCCGACGCACTTGCTGCGCGCCATCACGATTGGCGATACCGAGTGGTCGGAAGAACTCGGCGCCCTCGAGTTGGACGAGGAAGATGTGGCGCTCTGTTCGTATGTGTGCGCCGGCAAGCAGGAGTACGGCGTGGCACTGCGCAACGTGCTGGATCAGCTGGCGGGGGAACAGTAAATGAAACTTGTGCGAAAGGTATTTGACACGATCGCACCGCATGTTGCGCCTGGTGCGAAGTTCGAACGCTTTCTGCCGGCAGTCGAGGGCGTTGAGACGTTCTTTTTTGCACCCTCGCAGCGTACGCGCTCCGGGCCACACGTGCGCGATACGATCGACCTCAAGCGCATGATGTTGCTGGTGGTGATCGGGCTGATGCCGTGCATCGCCATGGCGCTGTACAACACCGGTTACCAAATCCACCGGGTGGTGGAGCAGGGTGGGGCGCTGCTCGACAACTGGCAGACGGCGGTATACCTGCTGACGGGCTTGCCGGTGGCGACCGCCTCTGTGCTCGGCTCGACGGTACACGGCGCGCTCTATTTCTTCCCTATTCTGCTGGTAACGCTGACGGTGGGTGGCACCGCCGAAGTGATCTTTGCCATTGTGCGCAAGGAAGTGATCAGCGAAGGGTTCTTTGTGACCGGCACGCTGATTCCGCTGATTCTTCCGGCCACGACGCCACTCTGGATGGTGGGCCTCGGCACCGCATTCGGTGTGATCATCGGCAAGGAAATCTTTGGCGGCACGGGGATGAACTTCCTCAATCCGGCCCTTACCGCGCGTGCATTTCTCTTCTTCGCGTATCCCGCGCAGCTCTCTGGCGAAGTGTGGGTAGCGGCCACGCCGGCCGATGGTCGCTCGGGTGCGACCTGGCTGGCGTCATGGGCGGAAGGCGCGGGCCATCTGCCCGACTTCACATTCATGGACGCGTTCATCGGGCGCATTCCCGGATCGATGGGCGAAACATCGACGCTGGCCATCCTGATCGGCGCGGCCTTTCTGCTCATCACGCGCGTTGGCGCATGGCAAACGATGCTCGGCGTTCTGATCGGCACCATTGTCATGGTCGCGGGACTCAATGCGCTTGGCTCGGAGACCAATCCCATGCTGTCCCTGCCGATTCACTGGCATCTGGTGCTCGGCGGATGGGCGTTCGGCACGGTGTTCATGGCGACCGATCCCGTGTCGTCGGCATTCACACCGCAAGGCAAGCTGTACTACGGGCTCGGCATCGGTGTGCTGTGTGTGCTGATTCGCACGGTGAATCCTGCGTATCCCGAAGGGATGATGCTGGCGATTCTCTTCATGAACATGTTTGCACCGCTCATCGATCATGGGATCGTAGGCGCCAACATTCGCCGGAGGGCATCGCGCTATGGCCGAAAAACGGCGTGAGAGCACCGCGTATACCATCGGCTTTGCCGCGCTCGTCTGTCTGGCGTGTGCGTTGCCGATTGCGGGTGCAGCGGTGGTGCTGCGACCGAAGCAGGAGCTGAATCAGCGCATCGATCGGCTTGAAAAAGTGCTGGCGGTAGCCGGGCTGGCGGAGCGCGGCGAGCGTATGACACCCGAAGAAGTGGAACGCCGCTTCAACGAGTCGGTGGTGTCACGCGCGATTGATCTTTCGAGTGGCCGCGTGGTGGATACGATTGACACACAGTCGTATGATCAGCGCCGTGCATCGCGCGATCCAGCGCTCAGTCGCGAGGCGGTTGAGAATGCTGCACGTGTGTTTCGCGTCCCCAATATCGCGATGGTGTACGAAGTCGTGCGCGACGGAACGCTGCAGGCGATCATTGTGCCCATTCAAGGTTACGGTTTGTGGTCCACCATGTACGGCTATCTCGCACTCCAACCAGACGCGCGGACCGTTTCCGGCATCACCTTTTACGAGCACGGGGAAACTGCCGGACTGGGCGGCGAAATTGAAAACCCACGGTGGCAGGCCCGCTGGATTGGCCGTCAGGCGCTCGATGAAGACGGTACCGTTCGCCTGGAAGTGATCAAGGGCTCGGCCGGACCACCGTCCGACGATCCCTATCGTGTGGATGGGCTCTCGGGAGCGACCATCACCGCTCGTGGCGTCTCGGCCACGATCGATTTCTGGCTTGGGCCGAATGCGTTCGGCCCCTACCTCGATCGGATGCGCGCTGCGGCGCCAGCGAGGACTCAATAATGCTCGACAAGAAGTCGCGAACGATTTTGCTTGACCCGCTCTTCGAAGACAACCCGATTGCGCGGCAGGTGCTGGGCATCTGCTCGGCGCTGGCCGTGACGGCATTGGTCGCGCCGTCCGTCGTGATGTGTCTGGCTGTGACGGCGGTGCTGATTGCGAGCAACGTGAGTATCAGTCTGATCCGGCGTCACATTCCATCAAGCATTCGCATCATTGTGCAGCTCACGATCATTTCGTCGCTGGTGATCGTCTGCGATCAGTTGCTCAAGGCGTATGCGTTTGGGCTGTCGCGTCAGCTGTCTGTCTTTGTCGGACTGATTATCACGAACTGCATCATCATGGGCCGTGCTGAGGCGTTCGCCATGCAGAATGGACCGCGCGCGAGTTTTCTGGATGCCGTCGGCAACAGCGTTGGCTACAGCCTGATCCTGCTGTTCGTCGCAGTGAGCCGGGAGCTGTTTGGCGCGGGCTCGATCATGGGCTATACGATTCTGCCGCTGACGCGTGATGGCGGCTGGTACACGCCCAACGGGTTGATGGTGCTCTCGCCCGCTGCGTTCTTCCTCATCGGAGGACTGATCTGGGCGTTACGAGCATGGAAGACAGCGCAGATCGAGGAAGAGCTGGTGGTGCATCTGGATCCGCCATCGCATGCGGACATCACGCATCGCGCGGCTTGAGGACACATCATGCTCAATCACTATCTGAGTCTCGCGATCAAGGCCATTTTCGTGGAGAATCTGGCGCTGGCGTTCTTCCTGGGGATGTGTTCGTTCCTCGCGGTGTCCAAGCGTGTCAAGACAGCGTTCGGTCTTGGACTGGCGGTGACGTTCGTGCTCTCGATCACGCTGCCGCTCAATCAGTTGTTGCTCCATCACGTGCTGCGAGAGGGCTCGCTAACGTGGTTGCATCCGTCCATGGCGGGTGTTGACCTGTCGTTTCTGGTGTTCCTGACATTTATCGGCACCATTGCGGCGCTGGTACAGGTCGTCGAAATGGTGATCGACAAGTTTGCGCCGGCGCTTTATGCAGCGCTGGGCGTGTTTTTGCCGCTCATTGCCGTGAACTGCGCGATTCTGGGCGGTAGCCTGTTTATGGCCGAGCGCGACTACGCGTTCGGTGAGAGCGTGGTGTTTGGTGTGGGTTCGGGCATTGGCTGGCTGCTCGCCGTGGTGGCGCTGGCGTCGGTGCGTGAAAAACTGCGCTACGCCAATCCGCCCAAGGCGCTGCGTGGACTGGGGCTGACGTTCATGGTGACCGGACTGCTCGCCATCTGCTTCATGGCCTTCGCGGGCATTCAACTGTGAGGAACTGACCCGATGCTCACGATTGTAACCGGTGTTTCCGCGTTCCTGCTGCTGGTGCTGGCGCTGGTTGCGCTGCTGATGGTGGCGCGATCGCGACTGGTGTCCACCGGCGCCGTGACGCTGCGCATCAATGATGACGCCGACAAGTCGATCACCGTGCCGAGTGGGTCCACGCTGCTCTCGACATTGGCGGACCAGCAGATCTTCATTCCGTCGGCGTGCGGCGGTAAGGGCACGTGCGGTGTGTGCAAGGTGGAAGTGCACTCAGGCGGCGGGGCGTTGCTGCCCACGGAGACGGCGCATGTGGGACGCGGTGAAGCGCGTCATGGCGTGCGGCTGTCCTGTCAGGTGAAGGTGAAGCAGGACATGGCCATCCACATTGACGAGGACATCTTCGGTGTGCGCCGCTGGCGATGCAAGGTGCGTTCAAACGACAACGTGGCCACGTTCATCAAGGAACTCATCCTCGAACTTCCCGAGGGCGAAACGGTTCCGTTCCGTGCCGGTGGCTACATCCAGATCGAGTGTCCGCCGCACACGGTGAAATACAAAGATTTTGATATTCCGGCGGAGTATCGCGGTGATTGGGAAACCTTCGGCTTGTTCGAGTTGTCGTCTTCGTCGGATGACACGGTGCAGCGCGCCTATTCGATGGCGAACTTTCCGCTCGAGTCCGATATCATCATGCTGAATGTGCGCGCCGCCACGCCGCCACCGCGCACCAGTGGTCTGCCCCCCGGCATCATGTCGTCGTACATCTTCAGCCTGCAACCGGGCGATGAAGTCACGATCTCCGGGCCGTTCGGCGAGTTCTTCGCCAAGGAGACGAAGAACGAGATGTGTTTCATTGGCGGCGGAGCGGGCATGGCGCCAATGCGCTCTCACATCTTCGATCAGTTTCGCCGCGTGAGCACCGATCGCAAGGTCACCTTCTGGTACGGTGCGCGCTCAATGCGTGAAGCGTTCTACGTGGACGACTTCGAATCCATTGCGAAGGAGAATCCCAATTTCAGCTGGACGCTGGCACTGTCGGAGCCGCTGCCGGAAGACAACTGGACCGGAGCAAAGGGCTTCATTCACGAGGTGCTGCTCAAGGAGTACTTGCAGAATCACCCGGCCCCGGAAGAGGTGGAGTACTATCTCTGTGGACCGCCAATGATGTTGCAGGCGTGTATGCGCATGCTCGACTCACTCGGTGTTGACCGCGAGAATATTGCCTTCGATGACTTCGGTTAACCGTAGCGAACGATGACAACGTCGGTTCGGCGCCGCTGCTGAGTTATTGATGAACGCGCGGCGCGTTGTCATGCTGCTGGCGCTGGTGGGACTGAGTGCCTGGCTGTATCTGCGGCCAGGCGCTGCGTCCACAGCCGCCGAGTTCTCCGGCGCCACCATGGGCACGACGTATCGTGTGGTGATGGGCGATGCGCGGCCTGCCGCTGAGGTGGAGGCATTGCAGCGGGCTGTCGACTCGTTGCTCGCGGACGTGAATGCGAGCATGTCGACGTACGACACGGCGTCGGAGCTGTCGCTGTTCAATGCGCAGCCGCGCGCTGAACCCGTGACGATATCCAGGCCGCTGGCCACGGTTATGCGTCAATCGCTGGACGTGTACGCAGCCTCCGACGGGCGCTTCGATGTGACCGTGGGGCCGCTGGTGGATGCGTGGGGATTTGGCCCGGTCGCCCGCGGCTCGCGGGTGCCAACGGACATCGAACTCGATTCGTTGCGACGGCACGTTGGATCGGACAAGCTGCGATTGCAGGGCGACACGCTGCAAAAGCTGCATCCGCTGCTACGTGTGGATCTCTCGGCGATCGCCAAAGGGTATGGTGTAGACCGCGTTTCGGATTTGCTCACCGAGCGGGGGGCTCGCGATCATCTCGTGGAGATTGGCGGTGAGATGCGCGCGCGCGGCCGCAACGTGCGCGGCGAACCGTTTCGCGTGGGGATCGAAGAGCCGGATCCGGAGCGTGTTCGCGTCCGCCTGGCGGTGCTGCTCGACAATCGGGCGCTGGCCTCGTCGGGGAATTATCGTAACTTCTACGAGCAGGACGGGGTACGATATGTACACACGCTTGATCCGGTGGCGGGACGGCCGGTGCGACATACGCTACTGGCGGTTTCCGTACTGCACGAGGAGTGTGCGCTGGCTGATGCCTGGGCTACCGCGCTGCTTGCCGCCGGCCCCGAGCTTGCCATGGCGCTGGCACAGCGCAGCAATCTTGACGTGATGCTGCTGGTGGCCGGTGACCAGGGCGCGGTGGTTGAGCGATTCAACGGAAATTTCGAGCGCGCGGTGCGCCGCTCACAACCTTAGGCCGGATTATCGTATGCTCGTCCTCGCACTGACCGTCGGAATTTTCGCCATCGTCATGATTGCCATGGCGATCGGCGTCATGATGTCCGGGCGCAAGCTGCAGGGCTCCTGCGGTGGAGCCGGTAGTCTCGATTGTCTGTGCGAGCAGGCTGGCAAGCCGGTGTGTGCTGCAAAGCGCCAATCTTTGGCGACGCACGAATAGTTGCTGTGTCGGCCGCGCTGCCTGCTGTCCTGCTCGGCGCGCAAAAAACGATCCGAACATCTCTGTCAGCAGCGCACGCGCATTGGCGGCGGAACGTCCGTCAGATACCAGTAGCGACTCGAATCGCGCTGGATTGAACCCAACACGTTTCGGCACGCATCGGGAGCATTGCGCATCACGATCGTGGCCAGATCGACCAGTGCGCTCGTCTCGCGGCGCAGTGCATGATTGGTATCGAGCCACGCACCCAAACGCGGCGGCGCCGTTCTGCCGTCGGTCAGGTCCACGACTTCCAGCCATGCTGGCCAATGCGCGCCGGCCGCAAACAGTCCGGCTCGCGGCCGGCCGTCATGCACCGCCGCTGACATACGCAACATGAAGTCGTCCCGCGCGCCATAGAGCACCACACGCTCGCCCAGCGAACGTGCGCGTGGGCCCACATCGGACACGAAATAGTCGTGATCAAGGTCGGGGGAGACAAACGCGATGGCTCGCAGCGGTGTCGCGGCCAGCGCTATGCTGAGTGCACTGTCGCGTAGCGCCGCGTCAAGCAACTGATTGCCCATGCTGTGCGCAGATACCGCCACCTGATCCGCGCCGAGTTCGCGCACCAGATCACGCAGCACGATCGCGAGATCAGCAGCGCTGCTGCGAGCCGCTTCGGCGTCCTGCCAATAGGCGTTCGTAAAGAGCTTGCCTGCGCCTGGCCATGTGACGCCGATATCATTGGCGGTCCACGCAAAGATGGCGACGGGCCCGGTGAAGCCCCCGCGCTGCTGCATTTCTGCCGCTTCTTCGGCCGCTTCCTGCATCGACGTAGCGTAGCCGTGCACGTGCAGCAACAGCGGGTCATCGCTGAAGGAAAGCGCGTGACGCAGTGCCTGCATCATGTGGGCGTGCGCCAGTTGTTCGTCTCCACGCTCCGCGATGCGAAACCGCACCTCGTCTTCAGCGCTGTACTCGGCGCGCGCTGGTGCGATATCGAAAGTACGTACACCGTACGAGAGCGGTCCCCGTTGGCGTGTCCAATCGCCATCGCGATGCGAACGATTCGTGAAATACCAGACGGTGTCCACGGCGTTCGCCACGCCAACGACTGCGGCGACGGGTGCCGATGCACTATGCAGCGGAATGGCGAGCGCCGCCACCAGCAGTGCGCAGCCAGAATAGATCGCAAAAGAACGCATGGAACGTGGTACCCGTCACATTGCAGATTGTCACAACAGGCAGTTCGAACAACTCCCCAACGAGTCGTGCTGTTCGCCTACTCGACCTCGAAGTTCATCATCATGCCATGATCTTCGTGCTCGAGATTGTGGCAGTGCATGAGAAAACGACCCCGGTGACTATCGAAGCGCGCCACCACTGACACGCGTTCACCCGGATACACCAGCACCGTGTCCTTCCAGCCCTGCTCCCACGGGAACAGCTGGTTGCGTCCGCCCACCCGCTCGGCAACGCGGAACTGTACCGCATGCATGTGCACGGGGTGCGGAAACGGACCGTCATTCACAAACACCCACCGTTCCGTTGTACCAAAGGGCACGCGTTCGTCGATGCGATCCATTTCGAAATCGCGACCGTTGATGTGGTGCATCATCATGGCGCTGCGAAAGTGAAACGTGCGCTCCTTTGACACCGCACGCAGATCAATCGGCGCAATGCTCGCGAATCGTTCCGGTACAATTGTCGTGTCACGAACCTCACGGCGCACCACAAACTCCAGCAGGTCCATCGCACCGCCTTGCGGGACCACGCCAGCGCCGCCCATGCCCATGCCGCGTCCCATGCCGCCGCCCATGCCACGGTACGGACTGTCAAACGGCAGTGAACGAAGCATTACACGTGTGCCTTCTGCGAGACCTGAAAAATCGAGCAGCAGATCCGCGCGCTCGCCGGTGGCCAGGTCCATGTGTGGCAGGGTGACTGGACGCTCAAGCAGACCGCCATCCGTGCCGACCAGCGTAAGCGGCGCATCGTTCGACAGCGCGAGTCGGAAAATGCGTGCGTTCGCGGCGCCCAGCACGCGCACCCGATAGAGCGCCGAGTCCACGTCGACGCTCGGCGTGCGCACACCGTTCACATACGCTGCGGCGCCAAGCAAGCCTTCCATCATGTCGTGACCCATGGTCACGTTGTACGACACCTGGCCGCTGGTGCTGGGCCGTTTGTCCTGCAGCACGATGCCAAGTTCTCGCTCACCAGCCGGCAATCCGAGCGACTCTTCCTCGGCGCCAGTTATGATGAACAGCCCGGCCATGCCGAGGTGAATCTGCGCGGCGGTGCGCATGTGCGGATGTGCGTGGTACCAGTAGGTGCCGGGTCGCTCGTCAAGCACAAAATCGTACTGGTACGACGCCCCAGAGGCGATCGCCAGTCGCGGATGCCCGTCGTCCTTTTCGGGCGGCCTGAGGCCGTGCCAGTGAAGAATTGTGGGCTCACCCAACTCATTCTGCAGAAGGATGCGCGCGCGATCACCGGCGCGCGACCGGATGGTGGGGCCGACCGGTCCGTCGCCTACGGAGAAGACGGGAGACATGACGCCGGGTGCGATCTCCGCAGAGAAGGCGCGCGCCGTGAGCTGAAGGTTGGTCGGCGAAACGGTGGGCGGGACGTAGAGCGGGCCGGGCGCGAACACGCCGTTCACGGCAACGCGCGACTCGGCGAGCGCACCGAGTTCATCGAGCGGCATACCGCGACCGATCATCGCAACGGGATCAAGCGCCAGCCCGCCGCCAATCGCAGCGGAGGTGCGAATAAAATCGCGTCTATCCACAGTATTTCAGGTCAGGGAGCCGGCGGTACGCCTGCCACGCCACACCATCGCAGCGGCTCCCTGAAGCTTACCTACAACCGGGGCCCCGTGCTACTTCGCGAAGCGCGCCGCGGCGTGCTACTTCGCAAACGGTGGCGCAGCGTGCACTATGCGACCTCCCACCACGGTGAGCAGTGCCTTTACATCCTTGATCTGATCAGGCGGAATGGCGAACAGGTCGTGATCGAGCACGACCAGATCAGCAAGCAGGCCGGTCATGATGCGACCCTTGTCGCGCTCCTCGCCGGCGGCCCACGCGTTCTCAATCGTGTATGCGCGAAGCGAGGTCTCGAGATCCAGTCGTTCCTCGGGGAACCAGCCGCCTGGCGGGTTGCCGTCGAGTGTACGGCGTGTGACGGCGGCGTAAAGAATCTTCATCGGATCCGCTGTATACCACGATGCATTGGTACCGGGCCAATCCGAGCCGAACGTCAGACGAACGCCCGACTCATGCAGCGTGCGAAACGCGTACGCCCACCGTGAGCGGGTACCGATGCGCTCTTCCATCCAGCGCATATCGTCGATGGCGTGATACGGCTGCACCTCGGCGATGATCCCCAGCTTCGCGTAGCGCGCGGCCACATCCGCATCGCGTAGCACCTGAGAGTGAATGATGCGAAAACGACGATCGCGCTCGGGATTTTCGCGCATGACGGTTTCGTACAGCGTAAGCAGCGTGTCGATCGCCTCATCACCAATCGCGTGCACCTGTGGCCAGAGTCCGGCGAGATCGGCGCCACGCAGGTTGCGCAACATGTTGCCTTCGGGTTGCATGCCGGAACCCGGACCGCTGGTCGCGGCGGTGTTGGTGGAATCGCGCCACGTGCCGCGTTCGCCGGAGTGCAGCTGCGGCTCGTAGAAACGCGCGGTGGAGTTGCCCTGAATGCCGTCAACAAATCCCTTGAGCCCGCCAATGCGCAGCCAGTCATCGCCAAAGCCATGCGGAATGCCTACAAAGTTCAGCGCGTCCCATTTGTCGAGCGTGGGGCGGGCATACACGCGAACGGTGAGTTCGCCGCGGCGCTTGAGTTCATGGTACACTGGCAGCTGCTCGCGCGGTGTGATGTCGTGAATGCTGGTGACACCGAGTTCGTTAAGGTGCGATACAGCAACGCGTGCTTCGCGCAGGCGTTGTTCAAATGACTTGGGTGTCATGGCGGCCCGTACGCGGCGTAGCGCATCGCCGCTCACACGGCCCGTGGCTGCGCCATTGACGCATTCAAGTCCCTCGGTCGCATTCGCGCATTGCAAGCCCGCGCGGTTGAGCGCTTCGCCATTGGCAAGCCAGGCGCTGCGATCCCAACGGTTGAGCAGCAGCGGTGTGTTGGGTGTGACCGAGTCAACCACCGAGCGATCGGGGAAAAACCGGTCGGCGTCGGTACCACGCGCGGGCCGCGCACCCGTGCTGCTGGCCGCCCAGTCTTCGTACGCGCCCCAGTCGCCACCGGTGATCCATGCATCTGCTGGCAAGCGTTCACGAGCCGCCTGTACACGCTGTGCAAATGCTACCGGATCGGCGACATCGAGCAGGTTCACGCCGAGCAACAGTCCACCGGCCTGATTGAAGTGGGTGTGATTGTCGATGAATCCCGGTGTGGCGAAGCGGCCATCAAGGTCGATGACCCGCGTATGCGCAGCGCGATAGCGCTCAACATCGGCGTCTGCGCCAACGGCGATGAATCGCTCGTTGCGAATGGCGACGGCGCTCGCATAGGCCCGTGCGGTGTCACCGGTCCAGATCCGGCCGTTGCGGAGAATCACGTCGGCATCCTGCGCGCGCAACGGCATCGTGCACAGCGCGAGCAGCGATGACAGCAGGAAGCGAGAAGTAGACGGCATGGCGAAGAGCGAGAGCAGTGAATCCGGAGCAGCTGACAGGGCGTGCAGCACTCCTGTCAGGTGCGGTGCGTAGGCACGACGGCGGCAACGCATTTAAGGTACCCGCCGAGCCCCGGACACGTCGATGGTTGGGAACGCCTGCTCAGAGCGCATTAGATCTGCGCTTCCGATTGTCCGATCACAGTTCGCGGTCGCCGCGTTTCCTGATCCTCGACCGGAGTCGCGATCAAAACAACCGACAACCGCCCACCGCCAACCGAAAACCCCCCACTGGGTCCGGGATCTCCAGGCTCAACCGGGAGCTTGTAGCGGCCGACAAACCGAAAACCGTGAACGGTTTACATCGCGAACCGACAACTGCAAACCAACCTCACGGCGGAGGCGCACCACCCCCCGCCGCCGCAACGCTGTCGCGTTTGCGCGTCGAGTCAATCGCGGCACGCGCCGCGGCATCTCGCTTGCGGATGAGCGTGCTGAGCCGACTGCGTGACGGCGTGAACTCTGGCTTCTTCCACCCACCACGCTCGAGCGGGGACGGGCCTCCAGCCGCCGGTCGGAACGCTTCTTCAAACTCAGCGTACTTCGATCCCGGATTCCACAGCGCGTAGCTCTTGAGTCCGGCGTCGTAGGTAGCTTCGATCTGCTCACGCAGCGCCGCTGGACCATAGGTCGCTCCACGAATGCTCATCGCTTCAAGCCACGGCATGACCTCACCCACCGGCTGCTTGAGCGAGTCGCGCACCCAGCGTGTGCGCTCGACGGCGTCTTCCATGGAATACCGCACCGTTTCGTACGGACTGGCGATGGGCTTTGCAAGACCGTACAGCCCCGCCGCGTAGTGCGATGGATACACCATGGGCAACACCGCGTCGGAGACGGTGATGACCTTCTCCCAGTTCTGCCCGATCTCCACATCGCCTTCAAGGTGCGTCACGAGTCCGAACACATCGGCGGTCACGGGGACGTTGAACTCGGCCAGCTCCGTCTTGGAGTAGGCGATAAAGTTGGCGATGTTGTCAGCGCGTGAAACGCTGTCACTGCCCGGGTAGCGCATCACCGCGCGCGCCGAGTTGGTGACATCAGGGAAGCGCACGTAGTCCCACTGCAGCTCAGAGAAACCCATGTCGAGCGCTTCACGTGCAATGGCGATGTTGTAGTCCCACACGCGCTTGTCGTACGGGTTCACCCATGGACCGCCCTTGTTGTCCTTCCAGACGCTGCCGTTGGCATGCCTGATCGCAAGCTCGGGTTTCTTCTCCGCGAGCATGCGGTCCTTGAAGACCACGATGCGCGCGATCGGGAAAATGTTGTGTGCGACGAGCGTGTCGATCAGGGCGGGCAGCCACTTGGTTGCGGGCCGTTTATCAGCGCCAATCTCCAGCGCAAGCGGAATCCGCGTGCCGTCGTACGACAGGTACGTGTCCGATTCCTTGATGTCGATAATGAATGCGTTGATTTCGGTTTGATCGGCAATGCGAATCAGATTTTCCATACGCGAGCGGGAGCCGGAGGCCCAGGCGTTCACGTACAGCGCGCGAACGGAATCGGGCTTGGGCACGCGGCGCGAGAGACGTGCGGCGCGCGATGTGTCGGACGGCGCAAATGCAACCGGGATGTCCGCCGCGGCACTAATCGAATCTGCTACGCCACGCGCGGAATCACTTGCCGCGACGGTGCCGTCCGGAGTCTGCGCGTCAGCGCTCGGTGTACCTGAACCGCCCTGGTCGCAGGCGGCAAGCCATGCGGTGAGCAACAGTATGGAAAGAGGCGCGCGCTGACGTACTCGCATCACAAGCGCGGATGTGAGGGTTGTAACGAAGCCACCGCGCCGTGGCCTAGCACTGACAAGAACCGCTCCCACTGTTACTCCCGAAAAAAAGATTGCCGATACCCCGAACGTTCATGAACCTTAAGGTGCGGTAGAGGCTGGGGGAATCCGAAGAGGAGCTGCGCGACCGCGAAGCTGACAGGCTGTGTGCCGTGCATCCGGACCTCGCCTCGTCGTTCGGTGAGAAATGTCACGAGTGCGTCTGCATCGTTGCTGCGGCCCTCTCCGTTGTGACCGGCCGTGCCAGGCAGGGTCTGGCGGCGGTCGGATCCTCTTTCGCGCCGTCCCGCTGCAGGTGATTTTGCGTCATGTTCTCCACCTGCCTGTTCTGCCACGCGTCACTGGGCGCGAACGAGAGTATTGAGCACTTCCCGGTGGGCAGGCGCCTCGCGTATGACGCGGAGCGTGGTCGTTTGTGGGTCGTGTGCAGGAAGTGCGCGCGCTGGAATCTCACGCCACTCGAAGAGCGGTGGGAAGCGCTCGAAGAATGTGAACGGGCGTATCGGGGAACGCGCACGCGTGTTTCCACCGACAATATCGCGCTGGCGCGTTTGCGGGACGGCACGGATCTGGTGCGTATTGGGAGCCCGCTCATGCCCGAGCTCGCGACGTGGCGATACGGTGATCAGTTGCGCGGTCGACGACGGGCGTACGTGACAACCGCCATTGGTGCAGGAGCGGCACTATTGGTGGGGACTGCAGCCCTCGGCTTCGCCTTTCCCGCCGTTAGCGCGACCGGATTTCTGGGTGTGTTTACGATGGGGGCCGAAAGTCTCCTGAAACAGCAGAGAATGCGGCGCGCAATCGTGTCCTTGCCGGCCGATGAGGGGGTGACACGCACGGTTGCACGAAAGCATGCGGACTCGACACAACTTTTGATCTCGTCTGAGAATCAACTGGCGCTGTCGGTTGATTGTCTGGTGCGTCGTCCCCGCAGCATTCGCAGTGAGAAAGGAAAGCTGAAACTGCAGGGCGCGGAGGCGGGACGCTTCCTGTCAACGGTCATCGTGCATGTGAACAAATCCGGCGCGTCTCAGGTGGAAGTTGCCAATGCCGTCCGCGAACTGAGTGAGCGTCCGTCGCCGGAGGCGCTTCTGCGGTACGCCTCGTCGCGCGTCGAAGATGGCTTGCCCGCGAGTGGCGGTATGGTGCGGTTCATGCCGACCAGACTTCGGCTGGCAATCGAGATGTCCCTGCACAGCGAAGACGAGCGCCGCGCCATGTCCGGCGAACTCGGCGCGCTCTATGCGCGATGGGAAGAAGCCGAGCGCATTGCGAAGATTGCGGATGGCGCGCTCTCTCCATTGTCCTCTCGCTAGTGTTTGTTCTGGACCGCTTGCTGGCACGCCCCTAAAGACATCGCTGAGTCACAGCAGACGAAGCGATCATGACCGGAGACCGTGATGTCGTGGACGCATGAGCATTCGTGGAAGCTGTCGGCTGCGCCGGCTGCGGTGTTTGAGGCGCTCACAAGTGCGAGCGCGTTGCGCTCGTGGTTTGCCGAACACGTTGATGTAGGAAGTCGCGCTGGTGAGCCGTTTGCATTCTGGGGGCGTCACACGCTGGAGACGCCATGGCCCGATCACGCCACGCAGCGTATCACCGAAGTCACGGACAACCGCATGTTGGCGTTTTCATGGACGATTGCCGGCGTCGAGACACATGTGGCGATTGCGCTCAGCGAAGAGAGCGAGGCGTGCCGGCTGCTGCTGCATCACACGGTGAACGGCACGCTGCCATTCGCACGCGAGCGCGAACTGATTGACGACCACTGGCGCTTCGTCTTCGGCAACCTGGCGGCGTATCTTGCCGGCGGCGTTGGCATCTCGCTGCCGGACTTCACTGATACGGCACCTGAGGTGCGCCAGGTGATGTTGATCGATGCGCCGCGCGATGTGGTGTTTCGTACGTTGATCACGCCGGAGCTGGTGAATCAATGGTTCGGGACAACAACCGCAGTGATCGAGCCGCGCGAAGGCGGCCGATACGAGGTGGGGTGGAAGTACAAGATTGATGGGCGAGACGTGGTGGGCGGCCCCACGCGCATCCTCGAGTTTGTCGAAAACGAACGTCTCAAGCTCGACTGGCCTGACTGGCGCGGCGATGAGACCGTGACCGGCCAGACGATCACCTTTGATCTGGAAAGCGTCGGCGCGCAGACGCGGCTCACGTTCGTGCACGCCGGCTTCCTGCGCACCGCGGACATCAGCGACTTCCCATTTGGCTGGGACTGGTTTCTCAGCACGTTGCGCGACGTGGCGGTGGCGCAGCACGTTGCCGCGACCGGGCAGGCGAGTGCATGAATCGTGCGTGCAGCTCTTGGCAGCGACGCGTCCACTCCGTGACCTGACGCCCCCTGCGGCGTCGTGAGCAGACGGGGGCGCGTTCGTCGCCCCGACCTCCTTACGACGCATGCCGCATACGCCAACAACGCCCCCGCACGCACAACCAGCCCAGGTCGATCCGGCGCTCCTGACAGAGCGGGTCGGTTCGACTGGGCTGGCGTTCCTGATCGGACTTGTGATCGCCTGGTTCTTGCAGGTCGTGTAACCGACCGCTCTCGTGCGGGTTGTGCCTGGTCGGCCTCGTCCCGCCGGTGGCGCGATCCCCGGTTGCTACATGCGCGGCGCCGGCCCGATGGCACGATCCAGCTCCGCCTTCGCGGCATCAAGCTCCTTCCGCAACACATCATGCCGCTCGAGCGCATCGCGGCCGACCTTCTGGTCCACGCGCGTTGTCATGCCGGCCAGATACGAAATGTGTGCCTGCAGACCGGGCTTGCCGTAGCGCACCGGTGCGGTGAGCAGCTTTTCATTCACTGCAACAACCTTGGCTAACGTATCCGCTGCCGGAGCACCAGCTGCTCGCAAGCGCGTTTCCGCGGCACGCGCACGCTGCACCACCGTACCAACCTCAGCGACCATCGCACGCATGCGCGTGTTGTGCGTGAACTGTTCCTGCAGGTCTTCTGCCGTGAAGCCCTCCGCCGCAAGACGCGGATCGATCAGCACCGTGAGCGGTACCGTTTGCGATTCGCTGCCCACTGCAACCGTGACCTTGTACTCACCCGGCGGTGCCCCGAAACCATTCTGGTGCTGCACGCCCCACGAAAAGCGGTTGAAGCCAGCGTTCGCCGTTACGAGGTTCATCGTGCGAGCCGGTACAGGCGCGGGCGCATCTCCCCGGCCCTCGTTCATCACGGCATCCGGATCTTCCGGATCAGCGCGACGAGCACGCTGCGGCGGGCCCGGCGGCATTACACCGCTCTTGTACGCATTCACCACCTGACCGGCGGCGTCGCGGATTTCAATGCGCACAGTATCCGCAGGCTTCGCACTCAGGTGATAGTCGATCTGCGGACCGAGATACAGCGCGCCCGTATTTGTGCGATAGCCCGCACGCGGTGTGTACACCTTGAGTGCGGCTGACTCACCGCCACTCGCCACCTGATGCAGTGCTGACACATTGTCGATGATCCAGTTGCCGCGCCCCTGTGTGGCAACGATCAGATCCTTCCTGTGCAACACGATGTCCTGAATGGGCACATTCGGCAGGTTCAGCTGAAACGACTGCCAGCGCTTGCCATTGTCGAACGAAATGTGCATGCCGAACTCGGTGCCGGCGTACAGCAAGCCTTCACGATCCGGATCTTCGCGCACGACGCGGGTGGGATGGTCTCCAGGTATGCCGTTCTTCCCGTCGGTCAGCTTCGTCCACGTTTTGCCGTAGTCATCGGTGCGGTAGATGTACGGCGCGTAGTCGCCAAGCAGGTAGCGATACACGGCGTAGTAGGCGGAACCGCGGCGATGCTTTGACGCATCGATCCACGCCACGCGACCGCCCTCCGGCAGATCCTTGGGTGTGATGTTGGTCCACGTCTTGCCATCATCGCGTGTGATGTGAAACGGGCCGTCGTTGGCGCCCGTCCAGATCACACCCTTTTCGAGCGACGATTCAGTGATCGCGTAGAGCGTGCTGTAGAACTCTTCACCCGTTACGTCGCGCGTGATCGGCTCGCCGCTGGCCCCCTGACAGCACTGCGGAAACGCGGTGAGGTCGGGGGACATCTTCTCCCACGTGACACCCTTGTCGCGCGTGCGGTGCAGGTGCTGCGTGCCGTAGTACAGCACCGATGGATCGTGCGGCGAATACGACATGGGCGCCACACGCTGAATGCGATAGATCAGATCCTGCCCGGCGTTGCCGTACAGCGACTGTCCACCAATCCAGTAGTTGCGCGACTGACCGGTTTCTGTGTTGCGCACGGAAAACTGACCCTTGCACGAACCGTAGATGACATTTTTCTCCGCCGGATGCGGCATGATCGGACCGGTTTCGCACCCTGGGCCCGTGCGCAGACTCTGCGTGTCAAACGGGTTGCCCACGCTCGACATGATCCACGTGCTGTTGTCCTGCTGCGCGGAATACAGATTGTACGGGAAGTTGTTGTCGGGCACCACGCCGTAGAACTCGGCCGTTGGTTGATTGCTCTGCGTGGACCAGGTGCGTCCGCCATCGTACGACACGTTCGCGCCGCCGTCGTTGGCCTGCACCATCGTGTTGCCGTCGTTGGGATTCACCCAGATGTCATGATTGTCGGTGTGCGGCGTGCGAAACGGTGTGACGGTCTTCCCGCCATCCTGCGAGCGGTAGAGCGTCTCCGCGCCAGCGTACACCACGTCAGCGTTGGTGGGGTCGGTGCCGAGTGTGGTGTAGTAGAACGGACGCGTGATGAGCCCCGCGGTGCTGTTCATGAGCTGCCATGTTTCACCTGCGTCATCAGAACGATAGAGGCCGCCGCCGGGCAGTGCTTCCACGAGCAGATACACACGCTGCGGGTTCGCGGCGGTGACGCCCAGATTGCCTTTGCCCGTGAGCTCACTCGGCAGACCAATGCCCTTCTTTTTCCAGGTTGCGCCACCATCGGTGCTCTTGTACAGACCACCTTCGCGTGAACCGCTGATGATCGTCCACGGCTTGCGCTCGATGCGCGCCATCCAGGCGTAGACGACATCTGGATTGCCCGGCATGATCTCGACATCCGATGCACCGGTGCTGTCATTCAGGTACAGCGTCTTCTTCCAGCTCTTGCCACCGTCTACCGTTTTGAAGATGCCGCGGTCGGTGTTGCGCTTGAACACGTCGCCGTTCGCGGCCACCCACACGATGTCAGGATTTGTGGGATGAATGCGCAGCGCGCCGATCTGTCCCACGTTGTAGAGCCCCGCAAATGACCAGGTATCACCGGCGTCGTTGCTGCGATACACGCCGCGGCCGGTGGACACATTGCTGCGCGCACCATCGGCGCCGGTGCCCACATACACGATGTTCGGATCCGTGTCGGCGACCTTGAGATCACCGATGGATCCCACGGGGATCTGTCCATCGCTGATCGGCTGCCAGCTTTCGCCGCCGTCACGCGTGCGGAACACGCCACCCGCGGCCACGCCCATGTAGAACGTGCGTGGCTGCGAGGGTACGCCCGTCACTGCGTTCACACGACCGCCAACTGAATGGCCGACGTGACGATACTGCATGCCGTCGAGCAGAGCTGGCGCGATCGCTGGTGCCGGCGCCGCAACTTGTGCGTGAGATATGGTCGGCGCGACGAACGCGGCGAGGGAGCAGAACAGAACGGACTGGCGCATGATCATCAGATCTCGCGGGGGCGGTGGGAATACGAACGGGGCCCGGGCGCGATACGCCACGAGCCTTCGGTCCTCTGTGAAAAATACGCGCAGCGCAGAGGAGGTGTTGTGGATGGCAGGGAGGATGGGGCCCTCTCGCGCCTTGTGCGGCGCGCGTCGCACTCACCTTTGTGCTATCCCCATCTCAACGACTGGCTTCCACGAGCGACGGGTCGCGCACGAGTGCTCCACCCGCTCCCGGCACAAACGGCACCCAGGCAAGCGCCACGACGTGCACGTGGACATCGGTGCTCTTGGGGCGCACAGTCACCTCGTCGAGCTGCTCGGCGAGGGCATCGTACGCCTCCATATCGAGCTGCAACTCCTTCTCCAGGCGCGCCTCGAGCTCGGCGAGTGATTGCACCGCTGCTTCGTGCGTCTCAACAGCACGCGCTACACCACCGGCTGATTGCTGGGCGCGTCCGGCACTGCGGGCTGCGGTGCCAACCTTGCTGACGGTACTCGCGCTCAGTTTTTTCCGACCAAAGAGCGCGCCGAGTACCGCGCTTCCCACGGAGATGGCGGAACTGAATTTCGCTTGCGAAGCGCTTTCCTCTCGCTGCGCGATCGCCTGTTCGGTACGTCGCACCTTCTCCTGCGCCGTTTGCAGCCGCGTTGCGTATTTGCGGCGCATCTCTTCCACACGGGCATCGCTCTGTTCACGGGCGGCCAATTGCAGACGGGCACGAAACACGCCCTCTGCTTCGCCCACGTGCGAAACGAGCTTCAGCGCTTTGCTTTGGAAGAGTGTGATCCCGCCGTGTGTTGTGATGTGCTTCTGCAAGGTGCGCGACCAGGCCGCATAGCTGCGCGCGTTGGCGGCCAGCGATGGTACCGGCGCGAACGCGCTCCCGGACTGCGCCTCGCGCTGCAGCGTGTTCACATCCATTTCAAATGATTCCGAACTCGACCAGTCGAGCGCCAGCATGTCCTCGTCGAGCGGAGCAATCCACGCGGCGCGCCGTTGCTCAGCGACACCAAGACGTGCCTGCTGATACGAGACGTCGGCGGCGCCAAGCACTGTCGGCCGCCACGTGACAAGCGATGCGTCTACACTGGCGGGCAGCCAGACCTGTGGGATGTCAGGCGGAAGCACGGGCGGGCGGGCCGGCGTGCCCGCTGCGGTTTGCGTTGCGCCGGCAGCTGCCGATGTCGCGAGTGCGGCTGCTGACGTCGACGTTGACGTCGACGTTGACGTCGCCGCTGCCGTCGCCGTGCCCCCATTCTCCAATCGCCGAATCTGCTCACGCGTCATCGGCCCTGCCAGATACGACAACGCCCACCGCGTTTCAAACACCGTCGGTGCATTTTCGTGCACGCTGTGCATCAGAAACACGCGCTTGCCGAGCCCGGCGATCGTACGTTCGGTCGCCCCGCGATCAAACGGCGTATTGCCCGACGCACCCGCCAGTCCGTCCATCACACGCGCCTGATCGCGCTCTGTCTGCAGTCGGCCAATGAACCAGAGGCCGGTGTTGGAGAGACCTCGATAGTCGAGGTCAATGGGATTCTGCGTGGCCAGCACGACACCGAGTCCGTAGGCGCGCGCCTGTTTGAGCAAGGTGAGCAACAGCTGCTTGGACGGCGGATTCGCCACTGGCGGCATGTAGCCAAACAACTCGTCGATGTAGAGCAATGCGCGAAGCGAGCCGGTGCCCGGTTGCTGCCGCATCCACGCGATCAAATCGGCGAGCAGCATCGTCACAAAGAACATGCGCTCCGCATCGTTCAGATGCGCGATGGAGAGCACGGAAATGCGCGGCTTCCCCGCGGGTGTATAGAACAACGCGCCGGCATCAAGCGCGTCGCCCTGCATCCACGCCTGAAAACCGGGTGAGGCCAACAGATTGTTGAGGCGCATCGCAAACGCCATGCGATCACGGGCGGGGAATACCGTGTCGACCGGCATCACGCCGACTTGCGCGAACGGCGGCGATTGAATGGCGCCAATCAACGCGGCCAGATCGAGATCCTGACCCTGATTCCAGAAATGTGCGAGCACGTTGGACAACAGCACATGTTCGCGACTGCTGATCGGATCGGCCTCAATGCCGAGCAGCGCAAGCAGTCCGGTGGCTGCGGTGCTGATCCGTTCGGCGTACGCTTCACTGTCTTCACGCAGAACGGCTGGCGGTGCGGCAAAGCCTTTGAGCAGCGACAACGGACGACCAGCGCTGCTGCCCGGCGTGTACAGCGTGACCTCGGCGGCATCGCGCAGACGCTGAATGCGTGCGCCATCCTGTCCCCATTCGTCGAGCCCCTTCCGCCAGCGATCGGCCATCGCTCCGGCAAACGCTTCCGCACTCTGACCTGCGGTGCTGGCCTGCTGCGCATCCACCCACGGAAGAAAATCTTCCTGCCGCAACTGCGGAAACGTGAGCGCAATGTTGCCCAGATCTCCCTTGGGATCGATCGCAATCACCGGGATGTGATCAATGGCGGCTTCTTCGAGCAGCCCGATGCCGAGTCCGGTCTTGCCGCTGCCGGTCATACCGATGATGACGGCGTGCGTAGTGAAGTCTTTCGCGTCGACCAGCACAGGCGCGGTGCTGCGACGACGCTCGGACAGCTCGTACTCACGTCCGAGATAAAACGCGGCCAGCTTTTCAAAGTCGTTGTTCATGCCCAGAACTTACCTCGCGGACGCGCGTGCCGTGCCCTCAACATCAACGCCGGGATACACGGCGACCGCCGACCCATCCGCGACAAAGGTGGATACGGGTGCCTCCGAGAGTGGAGCGACCCACGGCAGTCCGTACAGGCCGGCGATATCGGCCTCGAGGAAGCACTCGGCGAGCATCGTAATGTTCCAGCGGGGATGTTCGACCTGATACTCCCGCGTGGCCGAGGCGCCACGCCCAGTGTAGCCCCAATAATGCTCGGCGATAAACTCCTCCACGGATCCGGCGCGCATCGGTCGCGGCTCGCCAGTGGCCAGCGCAATGACGCGTTCCCATTCGCCGTCGCGCTCCCATTCGTAGATCAGCGTACGCCGCGGCGTGCCCGTCTCGTCTGTCACGCCGGCGAGATGTGCTTCACGCATTGGCGACGCGACATACGGTTCGCCGTACAGGCGTTTGGCCACCCACGCGATGGCAGCGCGCGGGACCCGCTCCTGCACGAACACCACGCCACGACGCCATTCGCCGGCGCTCCCTCGTCGTTTGACGTAGAATCGCAGATTGACTTCGGGAAAGGCTGTGTGGAACGGAATGGCGAGGCCACGTACCCGCACCTCTTCAAAGCGAAAGGCGACCACGCTTGCCAACGCATCGCCGCGCCACAGATCAAGCTCAATGCCGCGCGGCAACAGGGAGTTCAGCAATCGTTGGTCAACAGCCCATGTGAGCATGACCAGATCTCGCCACGCCGCGGTGAGAAACGGTGTGCGACCTGTGGCACGTGGATTCGCGCGGTCAGCCATTCCGAAGGCCTGCCAGCAGTTCATCGAGATCCGCCAGCGTGAACGGCTTCTGAAGAAACCCGGACGTCACGAGCGAACCTACCTCGCCGGACACGTCGTGCGCGGTGTAGCCGCTCATCAAACACACCGGCAGTGCCGGACGCTGGTTGACCGCTTCATCCTGACGGATGCGCTGCAGCACGTCGATGCCGGAGAGACCCGGCATCGTGAGGTCGAGCAGTACGAAGCGATACGACAGCACAGCGCTGCCGATGCGATCCAGCGCCGTTTGTCCGTCCGCCACACTATCCACATGGAATCCACGCCGTGAGAGCAGGGCGGTGGTCACACTGCGCACGACACTGTCATCATCTACCACCAGCACGCGTCCACGCTCAGGCTCAGCCGTCGCTGGCACCTCGGTCGATGTTGGCGAGATGACGTCGGCGGTGATCGGAAACGCCATTGCAAAGCGCGTCCCGGTATTGAGTTCACTGTGCACACTGATGCGCCCATGGTGACCGCGCACGATGCCCAGTGTTGCGGCCAGACCGAGCCCGCGTCCGGTGAACTTGGTGCTGAAGAACGGATCAAAGATGCGAGCGGCAATTTCAGGCGACATGCCGGACCCAGTGTCCGACACCTCCAACAATGCGACCGGCGTGCTCGCGGGCAACTCTCCGTAGTGCAGTGCATCAGCCGTTGGTTCTTCAGCCAGGCCAAGTGACGTACGCACCGTCACCGTGCCAGCCTTGCCCTCCAATGCATCCGACGCGTTGGTGATCAGATTCATGATCACCTGTCGCAGCTGTGTAGCGTCGCCTTTAATGAGCGCGTCGCCGTCCGCCGTGTCGATGATCAACTCCGCGTCTTTGCTCACTACGGTACGCAGCAGTTGCGCCATCTCGTTGGCGAGTGCGCCGAGGCTGATCGGCTCCACCACGAAGCGACCCTTGCCGGAGTACGCGAGCAGCTGACGTGTCAGCTCGGCGGCGCGCTGCGCGGTGCGCTCGATATCCAGTACGACGTCGCGGATGGGCGCCTGTTCGTCGATATCGAGCAGTGCGAGCGAGGCGTTGGAGAGCACGCCGACGAGCAGGTTGTTGAAGTCATGGGCAATCCCCCCGGCGAGCAACCCGAGTGACTCCATCTTTTGCGCGTGGTGCACCTGCGTTTCCAATCGCGCGCGTTCGGCTTCATGCTCGACTTGCTCGGTGATGTCCTGCACGGTGCCAACCAATGCGAGTGGTTCACCGGCCGGCCCGCGTTGAAGCTCTGTCAAGCCATGCACATGGCGCAGCTCTCCATCGGGACGGCGCAGTGTATAGCGTTCGTCGACCGATGGCCCGCCGCTGATACAGGCCAGATGCGCGTCGCGCAGGCGGTCCAGATCGGCCGGCGGAATGAGTGGTTCCAATGCGGCCGTTGACGGCGTGACATGTTCAGGATCGAGTCCGGCGATGCGATAGTACTCGCGAGACCACGACAGCGTCTCACTCTCGAAGTTCCACGTCCACGAACCAACCCGTGCAATCTCCTGCGCGCGCGCCAGCTCGCGCTCTCCGTCACGCAGCCGCTTGTCGGCGCGGACTTGTTCCGAGATGTCTTCAGCCGTGCCGAGGATTTGCCACAGGTCTCCCGCTGGAGTGAATCGCAACGGGATAGTGCGCGCGCGCATGGAGCGAAACGTGCCGTCTTGATGCCTGAGACGCACGAGCAGCGTCTCAACTTCGCCCTCGCGCAGGTCCGCAATCCGGCTGAGCGACGCCGAGGCCGCAACGGCGTCATCGGGGTGCAAAATGCTCGACAGGCCGTTCGCGGCAAACTGCGCCTGCTCTGCATCGCTGTAGCCGAGCATTTCGCCAAACGCGCGATTCACGAATTGCAACCGATGGTCGAGTGCATCGTAGACGTACACCACAACCGGCAGTGCGGCGTTGACACCGGCCACAAACCGATCCTGCTCTTCACGTGCGAATCGTGCGTTTGCCTCCTCGGTAATGTCCACGACGGTCCCAAAGACCCGCGTGGCTCGTCCGTGCTCATCCGTGAGCACGTCGCCTCGCACGTTCAGCCAGCGCTCAGCGGCGTTGGCACCGACAATGCGGCAATCGGTGACAAATGGCTGACCGGTTCGCACCGACTCTCGCATGTGGTCGAGTACACGTTCACGATGCGACGGCACGACCTGTCGTACAAAGGCAGTGATCGAACGAGGACAGCTGCCCGGCAGGTATCCCATGATCTCTTCGAACCGCTCAGAGACGTACGTATCGCCGGTGCCGAGATGCGTATCCCAGATTCCGGCGCGCGTGGCTTGCAGCACCAGACGAAGGCGCTCATCACTGCGGTTCGCGTTCTGTGACTCCCCGACAGTCTCCGGTTGCGAGCCGTGCATTCAGTCAGCGAGCGTTTCGCGAATCTTGCGGTAACCATCGCGCAAATCGTCCGCCAGTTTGCGCGCGGTTTCGCCCACAACGTCGCCAACCTCGCTGGCGGTACCTTTCGCGTCGATGCTCGCGGACGAGATGCGCGCACGCAGTGCGTCGAACCGCGTCTCCAGCGCCTCGAACTCGTCCTTGGCGTCGCGAGATGCGAGATGCACTTTCACGCGCAACTCGTCACGTTCCCGCTCGAGCGATTCGAGCAATTCATCCAACCTGGCGTTCCAGGACATGCGGTCTCCGGTGAGAAGTAGCGGATGCGAGCTCAGAACTCGCGACGCTTCATTTCCTTGAACAACTCGCGGGCTTCGCCGGCGCGCTCCTCTTCGCCGCGAGTCGCTTCGATTGTCGGATCAAACGAGGGACGCTGCTGCGGTTTCTTCTGCTCGGCTTTGCCAGTCGTCTTGCGAATCAGCGCTTTCAGTTGCGAGTCCTTCACGTCAACCTCGGTGGCGGGTAAATGGACTGAACTCACGGAAAAATACCACACGGAGCCTGCGCGTAGGCAGTCCGGTTTTTACGGGCGCCGGAGTAGCCCCAGCACGGCCTCGATCGCTGCCTTCCCACCAGTCGTGTTGGGAGACATAACGTCGTGATGCCCGATGTCTGGCACTGTGACCACGCGCACAACATCACCCGCCAACCGAGCCGAATCGGCGAACGTCGAAACCACGGCCGATGTCGCGATGCGGTCGAGGGCGCCGTGCACGTGGACATGAGGAACGCCGAGCGGCAGCCGTTCGATGGGCGACACGGCCTGGTAGCGCGCCGGATGCTCGGCAGGGAGGCCACCGAGAACGGATTCCACCGCTGGATTGCCGCAGGTCTCCAGCTGGCGCGCCTGAAAGTCTCGCAGGTCCATCACGCCGCCGAGCGCAACAACCCCGGACAGGCGAATGGGTGCGTTGGCGAACAATTCACTGTCGATGGCCAGCGTGTGTCGCGTCGCGAGCCAGGCGGCCATCTGCGCGCCGGCCGAGTGCCCGATGGCGATCACGCGGCTGGTATCCAGCGGGAAACGGGTGGCGAGGATACGTACGTGGTCCGCTGCCTGGGCAACGTCCTGAAAGGTACCGGGCCAACCGCCGCCGGGCTGGTCGTAGCGGCGGTATTCCACATTCCACGTGGCCACACCGGCTTGCGTCAGTGCATCGGCGAGCGGCGCGGCGTTGCGCACCGCCGCATACGGTGCGTACCAACAGCCGCCGTGTACGACGATCACCACAGCATGTGGCCCTGGTCCAGCGGGCAGGCGCAGTTCGCCGAACTGCAACGAGTCGGCACCATAGTTTATGCGTTCTCCCATCTGCCGCACGGGAATAGTGTCGACATCGCTGGCGCGCAGCAGTCGCGCGCGCGGCGTGGTCTGCGCCGCGCAACTGAGGGTCGGACTCAGCAGCAGCGCGCCGAGCAGTGCCATGAATACAGATCGTACGCGAAACACTGAAGCAGACATGTACGCAAGGAATGATGGTGAATGACGACGTCAGGCCATACGCAGCGTGGGTGGCGGAGGGCGCTGCACCGATGAAGCGATGCAGGCCTGCGCCAACCAGTAGGTACCAAGCACCAGGACATCCCGCATTGGGATGAGCGTGACAAAACGATCGAGGGCAAGCATCGCATCCGACGCGACGAACAACGCCGCACCGATGGCCGCCAGTAGCGCCGCGCGCGAGCGCGGTTCATCGAGCATCCAGCTCGCGGCCTGCGCCGCCATCACACTGATCACAACCACATAGCTGACAATTGCCACTCGCAGCACGCCGCCAACCGCTGGCAGGACAAGCGCGAGTACACTGGTGGCGACGGTGGCATACCCCACGATTGCCGTGCGGTGCCGCAGGGGTGGTGCGTGCGAGAAAAACGCGGCGCCGTAGAAAAAATGCGCGCCCAGAAAGACCAGCAAGCCGTGCACAAACCAATCGCCAGGCAGCATGAGCACCACATCGCCAGCCAACGACGCCACAAGTCCAAGCGTGACAAGGACGCGGTAACGAACGCTGATGGCATCACTCGTCAACGCCGCCAACAACGCCAGCAAGGCAGTCGCGAGGGGCTTGGTGGTCTGCGCGAGATTCGGATTGGTGGTGACAACAAGCGGTGCAATGATTGTCAGTACCGCACACACCGATGTCGCGCCCAGTAATCCGCGGCGGAGCAGTGGGGTCAACGCGCAACCCGTCCGTGCCACGCGGCGTCCAGCGCCTGCTGCAACTCGCGAGACGAAAACGGCTTTCGGACCACCTGCGAGATGCCACTCGCGACCGTGCGTGCGAGCTCGTCGTGTTCGAGAAATCCGGTGGTCAGCACCACCGGGATGTGGGCGTGCTGCTCCCGTGCAATCTGGGCAAGCTGCAGCCCCGAGACACCGGGCATGGACAGATCGGTGACAATGCAATCGGCGTGAAAATCCTCGGACTGCAGCGTTTGGACCGCCGTTTGCGGATCGCTGCACGCGATCACCTGCCACCCAAGTCGTTCGAGCAGTCGTGTGGTCGCGGTCAACACGGCCACTTCATCGTCGATAAGAAACACCACACGTTCGCCAATGGTTGGAACGGCTGAGGGAGTGCGTGCCCGCTCTTCGGGAGGGCTGGCCGCCAGCGGAAGATACACGCGCATCGTGGTACCCAGACCCGGTGTGCTTTGCGGTACCACGAGTCCACCGAGCGCGGTGACCGTTCCGTGCACCATGGCGAGGCCCAACCCGGTGCCGCGTCCGGGCCCCTTGGTTGTAAAGAACGGTTCAAAAGCGCGCTCAAGCACACTGGCCTCCATTCCCGCGCCGGAATCGCGTACCGTGACGCAGGCGACGCGCGCCGTACCGGGGAACGTCGCGCGCAGCACCTCGTGGGAGGCACAGGCTACGGACGCGACCTGCAGTTCGAGCGTGCCGCCCTCCGGCATGGCATGCGATGCGTTGGTGGACAAATTCAGAAAGACTTGCTGCAGCTCGCCGGATTCAGCATTGACGACAACACCGGGACTGCCCTCCGAGATGACCAGCACGTTCTGCGGCAGCGTCGCGCGGAGCAGACGCACCGTCTGTTCGAGGAGCGGCGCAAGCTCAATCGGGCGGCGGTCATGCTCCATACCGCGTGTGAAGGTAAGGATGCGTCGCACAAGCGCGCGGGCGCGCTCCGCGGACTGTCGCACGTCGTCGAGCATACTCTGTGCCGGATGGTGAGCATCCAGTTGCTCTTGCGCGGACTCGGTATTGAGCACAATCGGCTGCAGCAGGTTGTTGAAGTCGTGCGCAATGCCGCCGGCAAGTGTTCCAATCGCTTCGAGTTTTTGTCCTTGCTGCAGGCGTTCTTCGAGTTCGCGTTCGCGGCGCACATCGCGAAAGGTGGCCAGGACATGCGTCTGTTGGCCATCATCATCGCGAACGGGCGACATCGTTCCGGAGAGCAGTACTGACACACCATCGCTACGCAGCACGTGCAACGAACCGTCCCACGCGTCTCCGGCATGAAGCGCCGACCACTGCGGCAGCTCGGCCGGCGCGAGGCTGTCTCCCAGCATGTCGCGGGCGGTGCGATTGGCGTAGGTGATGTGTCCGTCCAGATCAATCAGGAGCACCAGACCATCGCTTTGCTCCACTGCACCCGCGAGTCGGGCGGTCTCGCGCTCTGCTTCCACTCGGCGCATTGCTTCGCGTCCCAGTCCTTCAAAGAGCACGCCGATGGATACGGAGACCAGGCTCGCGAGCATCATCAGGCTGATGGCGCTCACCGCCCACATCTCGAGCGCGTTGGGCATGTCGTTGGCCCACGGAAAGGCTCCCTGCTCGAGGAACAGACCGAGCACAATCAGCATCGCCGCCGTGACGCCTAGGCAGATGATGGAAGCACGCAAGCCGAGCAGCACCGCCGCCATGATGGGGAACGACATCACCCACAGGAATCCCGCTGCTTCAAATCCGAAACCAACAAGGAAGTACGTGCCGAGCAGCACGGCTGTCGTCACAATCGCGACGGCGCGAACGGTGTAGGGGAGCGCACGTGCGACGATGAGCCCAATCAGCAACGCGTACACCACCGTGTCGATGAGCACGACCGTTCGCTCACCCTGCGTCCACGCGAGCCACGCGCTCGGCATGTATGCCAGACCGCCGAACACGACCATGCCAAGCAGTACCGCTGCCAGCACACGATGCCGCCATGCCTGGAGCGGCGTTCCAGTCGGCGGGGCGATCCAGTCAATCATGCGTCGCAATCGAACGAATCGATTCGGATCGGGATCGGCAAGCATAGACTGCAATTTGGGGCAGACGACAGTGATTACGCCATTCCTGCGCCCATATGGCGTGACGTGCTGTTTGGCTGAGGTATTGCGCTGTGCGCGCTGTCTGTCGATTGTGAGAGGTTGCGTCGTGCTACGATAACGCGGCACGACATCTCTGACTTACATCCGGAGTGCCAGTCACATGACAATATCCAAGCCGGCCGCGCGCAAACTCGCCACGCAGGCGGAATGGACGCTGCTCGAGTGGAGCTACGCGCCACAGCTCAAGGACATCACCCTTGGTCGCCTCAAGCAGAAAATCACTCGCGCCCGCAAGCTGCAGGACAAGTATCGCGACCTGGCGCGACAGCAGCGTGGAGAAGCGCGTGGCAAGCGGCGCGCGAAGAGCACTCGCCCAGCGGCGGGCAATGACAACACGGTGAACAAGCGGGATATGTTTGCTGAAGCGCTCGAGCGATTCCAGACCCAGCTCGAAAAGCTCGAAGCCAAAGCAGCGAAGGAGTTGGCGCGGAAGAACAAGAGCAAGGCCAAGCGCGGCGGCGCCAAGGCGGCGGGCAAAACCGCACGGACGCCATCTGCAACGCGCAAGTCGGCAGCCAAGACGTCCCGCAAGACAGCCGCGAAAAAGCCCGCCAAGGGTTCTGCAAAAGCTGCACGAAACGCCGCGCCGGCCGAGGAGTCGCACAACGCGGCGTTGCGCGAGGTCAGCAAGCACTCCCGTTTCGCACGCAAGCAAGGCAAGCTTGATCGAACGGGTGCCACGGCCCATCAGGGGCACGTGGGCTCACGCGGCCGCCGTCGTCAGGCACGACGCGACAGCCGGTAAGCAGCTCACGAGACTCCTCAGCTCGGCGGCGTCGGTCGGCGGTTACGCACCGGCGGCGCCGGCTCGGGTTTGAGGAGTACCGGGTTGTCCCGCAGCAATCGCATCGCTTCCTGCACGGCGCGTTCCAACTGCGGGTCACGCCCGGCGATCACCTCTTTGGGCGTGTACTCGACATCGATATCAGGGGCCACGCCTTCATTCTCCACCGCCCAGTTGCCGTCGCGGTCGAAGAATCCACCGCGCGGAGCAATCATGCTGCCGCCATCGATGAGCTGCGGTGTGTCCCACGTGCCAACGAGCCCTCCCCACGTCCGCTTGCCAACAATCGGGCCGATGCCTCGTCGCTTGAACATGTACGGCAGCAGATCCCCACCGGAGCCAGCCATTTCGTTGATGATCATGACCTTGGGGCCCCAGATGCCCGCCGCCGGACTGGTGAACGGCGTGCGCTCATGCACGGGATTGTTGAAGTAGCCGTCGTAGTCCCGTTGCATGACCTCGATCATGTAGTCGGCCGCTGAGCCGCCACCGTTCCAGCGTTCGTCGATAATCACGCCGTTCCGATCCTGTTGCGCGAAATAGTAGCGGTTAAACGACGTGTACCCACCCTGGCCGGTGTTGGGGACATACACGTACGCGAGCTTCCCGCCAGACATGGAGTCGACGGCACGTCGATTGCGCTCAATCCACGCGCGACTGCGTAATCCGCCCTCGTTGGTAACCGGCACCACGGTCACACGACGTGCACCACTGAGCGTTGGTGCACCATTGAGCGTAAGCACCACCTGTCGATTGGCGGTGCCTTCGAACGCGCGATAGAGGTTGAGGTCGCTCGTAATCTCGACACCATCAATCGCCAACAGGTAATCGCCCACGCGCGCATCGATACCCGGGCCGGCCAGTGGCGCACGCAACTCGGGGTTCCACGACTCACCCGTGTAGATGGTGCGAATACGGTAGCGTCCCTCGACAACCGTCCAGTCGGCGCCAAGCAGGCCCACATTGGACTGCGGCACGTCCGGGAAATCGCCACCGGACACATACGAATGCCCGACCGCGATCTCGGCGCCTAGCATGTCGAGTAGATACGTGAAGTCTGCGCGGTGTGCGACATGCTCGAGCATGGGTTCGTACAACGCTTTGGTCTTCAGATAGTCTGCACCGTGCAGGTTCGGCACGTACAAGAACTCCCGCTGATTGCGCCAGCCTTCAGTAAACATCTGCCGGTACTCGGCGCGCGGATCTACCTGCATGCGCAACGTTGGTGTCACGCGTCCTGTCGTTCCCGTTGGCGCGGGCTTGTCGGTATCAGCAATGGTGAGGTTGGTTCCGGAACGCCACAGAATTTTCTTGCGGTCCGCCGAGATCACGTATTGCTGCACGCCCTGTGTGAACGGTGCGGCTTTACGATCCTTGAGCACATAGCGATGCAACGGCGCTCCACCGCCGCCGCCACTGGCGGGACCAGTCGCTGGTACGTTTTCCGTGAAGAACAGCGTGCCCGTGGGACCTGCCTGCAGGTTAGTGTAGTCCCGCGGCACCACATCAAGCGACAGGATGCGGTCGTGCAGCCCATCGAAGTCGATCAGCACGTTCGGCGTACGGGCAGCGGCTGCGCTCCCACCACCAGTGGGTCGCGGTGTCGCAGAATCAGCTGGCGCCCCGCGTACGATGCCTGGATCTTCATCACTTTCCGGTGGCAGCGGGGACGGTTCGCTGCGTGTGAGCACCGCCAGATACACGGCTTGAGCGACCGGTCGATCAAACGACGTCATGTCCAGCCAGCCGGTGCGCAACGCGAAGTTCGTGGAGGCAAGAAAATACAGATACTTGCCGTTGGCATCCCACGCCGGCGAGTTGGCGTCACTCATGCCATCGGTGACCTGACGTACCCGCGAGTTCACGACATCGTACACGAAAATCGCGCGCAGCTGTGTTGGAAGTCGCTTGGCGTACGCGATCCACTTCGAGTCGGGGCTCCACACCGGATTGAGCGAACGATCCGGCACCATGTACGCGTCGGTATCAACTTTGGTCGGTACGCCGCTCTGCACATCGAGCACCCAGAGATTCAGGTGCGTATCGGTGTAGAGCAGCTTGCGTCCGTCCGGTGACCACTCGGGCGTAAAATAGAAACTCGGCTCCGGCAACGAGAGCACGCGCGGTGTGCCAAGTCCGTCAGCCGAGGCGAGCACCAGTTGATATTCGCCGCTCGCATCGCTGAAGTACGACACGGTCTTGCCGTCGGGCGACCACGCTGGCGTGCGTTCGGCCACGCCCGCTGTGCGCGTAAGGTTGCGCCAATCGCCCTTGGCGGCCGGAATGGTGAAGATCTCGCCACGTGCTTCCACGACCGCGCGTTGACCGGTGGGTGACAACGCGATGTTGGTCATACGATTGCTCACATCTTTCCACTGCGGCACCAGCCACGGAAAATCACCGCGCACCTTGATGTCCAGACGTCGATGTTGCTGTGTTGCTGGGTCGAGCACATGCAGATAGCCCGCCTGCTCGAAAACCACCGCACCGCCACCAGCATCAATCGACTTCACATCAAGATCGGTGAACGTCGTGACCTGCGTGAGCTGCCTGGTGCGCGTGTTGTACGACCAGACGTTCGCGCACCAATCTCGGTCTGAGATGAAGTACACCACATCCCCCACCCACACCGGATCGATGTCCTTCGAATCCGTCCACGGCGGTGTTTCGATGTCGTACGTGCCCAGATTCATGATCCAGATCGGGCGATTCTGGCCGCCGCGGTAGTTGCGCCATTCGTCGTCCCATGAGTTGGCCATGCGATACGCGAAGCGCTGACCATCGGGCGAATACTTGCCCTGCCACGCGCGCGGCATGGGAAGCGGTGTGGCCTGATCACCCGTTACCGCGACGCTCCAGAACTTGGGCACATTGCCCGGTGCGCCCTCGCGACCCGACGAAAACACCACCCGTCGTCCGTCAGGACTCCACCCCTGTACAAGATCCGCGCCGGGATGCCACGTGAGTCGGACCGGCTCGCCGCCGACCACGGGCACCACATACACGTCCGTGTTCCCACCGTACTGGCCGCTGAATGCCACCTGTGACCCATCGGGCGAGAGCTTGGGATTGCTGGTGACACCCTGAAAACTCGTGAGTCGCCGCGCATCGCCACCGCTGCGGCTCGTGATCCAGATGTTGTTGGCGTACGCGAACGCAATGTGACTGGCGCTGACGGTTGGCTGTCGCAGCAAGCGTGTTTGCGCGGACAGCGCGTCTGGCCCGACGCACAGAGCGACAATCGCGGCAACGTGAATCACGCGTGTCATGCGACGCGATGTGTTCGTGCAACGCAATGGGTCGCGACGGCGAGCAGGATGACACATGGCAAGGCTCGGGGCGGAAGTGAGAACACACGTTCTCAGAACGTGCGGCACCGTTCGTCGCTCGGCAAGGCATCCCAGCCCGGTGTATCAGCCGATGCGAAGTCCCTTGGTGCCCACAAACACCTCACGCAGGAAGACCATGAGCGCGGCGATGAACGCCAACATGGCCGCGATGAACAACGCCGCAATCACGCCACCGAGTCCGGCTTCCAAAAACACGCCGAGGAACAGCGAGATGATCACGAGGCCCACCAGCAAAGCCGACAGCACCAGCAGCGCGATGGCACGATACACAAGGCGCGCGCGGTCTGAGAGATGGCGCAGGTCGGCCGCGATGCGCGACGCGTCTCCGATGTTGGCTTCGAGTCGCGCTTCGAGCACGCGAGCGCGATCAATCACGCGCGCCAGCCGGTTTGCGAGCACGCCGAGCGTCGCGCCGACGCCTGTGAGCAGAAAGACCGGCGCAACCGCCAGCTCAATCACCTTGGCGACGGCCGAAACCGACGGATCAGGAATAATCAAAATCGCAGCGAGAATGAGAGCACACCGGCGCTAACGGCACCGAGCACGGTGGGCACGCGTCGCCAACGCGCTTCCAGGGCAAAGCCATCGAGGCCGGCGGAGAGGGGCGCCAGCACGCCAACACCAAGCGACGGCGCGAAACCGAGGCAGCGTCCCGCATCGCCGTACGAGTTCGATCCAGCCGCGCCAAGCATGGCGAGTGTGTAGACACCTACTCGACCACGCATGGGGTGATATTCTACGCCAACACCGAATCCCGTAGTGCGTCGCGCCGTTTCGGTCCGGCGATCCGTGCACTCGGTTCCGATGCAATCATTGTCTGGATCACTCTCCATCAGGACCTGCTCCGACGCCACATCGCGGTCGTGCAGGTGCACGAAACCTTCGGCGCGCCAGGTCACCGTTCTGGTGAGGTAGCCAATCGCCGCCAGATCGAACGCGCCGCCAACGACGGGTGAGTAGGTCGTGCCGCGTCCTGGCGGCGAGGTGGCGACCCCGCCGACGCTGAGGCTGAGATGACGCGGCATCCAGCGCCGTTCGATCGGCTGCGCGTCGGAGCGCAGCGGTGTGCTGAGCAACATGCATGCGACGGCCGGGAGTATTGGCAGTGCTGCCCGCGCGAATGCCCGGGCAGGCCTGCAGCGTCCGATCCTCGGTTGTCGAAGCCGCAACATTGCCACGCTCAGAGCGCGCGTCCGGCGCTGCGCGCGGCCATACGCGTTGCTTCGGCTCGTACATCGGATTCTGTTTCCGGAACAGGATCTTCGCCCGGATTCACAAAGCGATCACGCTCGAATCGATGCTGGCGATCATACAGCTCGCGGTAGCGCCCGTTCAGGGCCAGGAGATCGTCGTGCGTTCCACGTTCGACGATCTGCCCCTGCTCAAGCACCAGAATCTGATCAGCGCTGGTGATGGTGGAGAGGCGATGTGCAATCACGAAGGTGGTGCGTCCCGTCCGCAACCGGTGCAACCCTTCCTGAATGAGCTGCTCGCTTTCACTGTCGAGTGACGACGTCGCTTCATCAAGTATCAGCACACGCGGATCAGCCAGAATCGCGCGCGCAATCGCCACGCGCTGACGCTGACCACCCGACAACTTCACGCCGCGCTCCCCGACAATGGTGTCGTACCCATCCGCAAACCGCGAGACAAACTCGTCGACATTGGCCACGCGCGCGACCGCCAGCACTTCCTCGTCCGTGGCGCCGGGCCGCGTGAAGGCGATGTTGTCGCGCACGGTGCCGTCAAAGAGAAAGTTGTCCTGCAGCACCACGCCAAGCTGACGGCGGTACTCGTGCAGCTTGAGTTCGGCGAGATCGTGCCCGTCGACCAGAATGCGGCCCTGCTGGGGACGCGCGAACGCCATCACGAGCGAAATCAACGTGCTCTTGCCACTGCCGCTCGAACCCACGAGCGCCGTGGTGGTGCCAGCCGGCGCGGTGAACGAGACGTCGCGCAGGACGGGCGTGTCGGACTCATACTCGAACCACACGTTTTCGAAGGCGACGTCACCTTGCAGCGGAGGCAACGCGAGACGGTTGGCGTCTTCCTGATCTTCGGTCACCATGTCGCGCAGCTCGCGAATGCGATCAAGTCCTGCGAACGCTTCGGTGAGCTGCGTACCGATGTTGGCGATCTGCACCAGCGGTGCCGCGACCAGACCGATGAAGATCACGTACATGAACAGATCGCCCAGCGTCATGCTGCCATCGATCACGGCACGGCCACCGAACACCATCACGAGCACGCTGATCAGTCCCACCACCGCCGTTGACAACGCCGTGGTCGCCGAGGTGCCGGTAATGGTGGCGGCAATGTTCTTGAACAGTGTCGTGACGCCTTCGCTGAACACCGCGCGCTCACGCTCTTCAGCGGTGTAGACCTTGATCAACCGAATACCACCAATGGTTTCGGCAAGGCGCCCGGTGACATCGGCGGTAATGCGACCGCGTTCACGGAAGATCGGACGCAGGCGCTTGAACGCCGTCGACATGCCAATGGCGAAAACCGCCAGCAACGAGACCGTACCAAGCGTGAGTTGCCAGTTCAACCACAGCAACACTACCAGCGCGAACGACGCCGTGACGAGCCCGCCTGTGAGCTGAATGAGCCCCGTGCCAACCAGGTTACGGATGCCATCCGGATCATTCATCACGCGCGAAATCAGAATACCGGATTTCGTGCTGTCAAAAAATCGAACGGGCAAACGGATGAGATGCGCCTGCACGGTTTCGCGCATGTCCGCGATCGCGCGCTGCGCCGCCACGCTGACGACCTGCGACAAGGAATACGACGTGATCGCCTGAATCAGTGTGGCGCCGCCACCTGCCAACGCCAGCGGCACGAGCAAGCCGTAGTTCTGATTGGTGAGGACTTCGTCGATGAGATACTTGGAGCTGAACGGGAGCACAAATCCAGCGGCGCGACTGACCAGCATCAGCGCGAGGCCAATGCTGACGGATTTGCGGTGTGCCCAGATCAGCGCGCGCGCTTCGGCCCACGCCCGCTTGGTGTCGCGCGGAGGCGCGGCTTCTGCGCCCGTCCGACCACGACGCGCGTCACGCCC
>JBGTOG010000464.1:0-9245 GCA_041742675.1 Gemmatimonadaceae bacterium
CTCGGCGTGCCGGGACTCACGCCACTACAGGCAAGTCGTTTTCGCAAAAAGGAGCTGATGAAGCAGGCGCTCGGTGCGGCCGGTGTGCGTGTGCCGCGCCATGTCGCCGCTCGTACGGTGAAAGAAGTGCAGGCGGGCGCGGAGACGGTCGGTTTCCCGTGCATCATCAAGCCGATCGCTGGCGCCGGCTCGCAGGACACGTTTCGCTGCGATTCGCAGGCCGAGCTTGATGCGGCGCTCGCCCAGCTTGGTCACATCGAAGAGGTGAGCGTCGAAGAGTTTATTGACGGTGAAGAGTTCACCTTCGATACAGTGTGCGCGAACGGCAAGATCGAGTACTTCCACATTGGGTATTACCGTCCGCGTCCGCTTGTCGCACGCACGCTGGAGTGGGTGAGTCCGCAGACGCTCAGCTATCGCCACGTGGATGATCCCGCCGTGGCGGGTGGACGTGCGATGGGCGCCGAGGTCCTGAAGGTGCTCGAGTGTGAGACCGGGTTCACGCACATGGAGTGGTACAAGAAGTCCGACGGGGAAGTGGTGTTCGGCGAGGTCGCGGCACGTCCGCCGGGTGCGCGTACGGTAGACCTCATGAACTTCCAGTCGGACATCGACCTGTTTACCGGCTGGGCTGAAGCCGAAGTGCACGGGCGCTTCACGCTGCCCGTGGACCGGCGCTACAACTGCGCCTGCATTACCAAGCGTGCGCAGGGGCAGGGGCGCATCCAGCGCATCGAGGGACTGGACCGCGTGCAGCAGCGCTGTGGCGATGCGCTGGTGGCCGTTGACCTGATTCCGGTGGGCTCGCCGCGCCGCGACTGGAAGGCCACCCTGCTGTCCGACGGGTACGTCTCGCTGCGCCATCCGGATTGGCAGGAAACCAAGGATCTGGCGGACTTCGTTGGGGAAGAGCTCAAGATGTATGCGGGCTAAGGCAGGCTGTGGCGCGAACAGCACACCCCACCTCCTGTAGCTTTCGCGCAACAGATGTCGAGGGATTCGCGCGACGGTCGCTATCACGTTTTCCGTCTGGAACACCCCGGCAAGCCATATTGATGGGCTCGTTGCGCGGCACGGCACTTGCTCAGAGGCACTGATGTAGGCACAGCTGCATTGTGTCACCTGAGGCCCGCTGCAGAACGGCGGTGTGGCTTCGGCTCAGCCCCTCCGAGGATACCCAATCATGTCGCGCATCGTCGAAGACCCGCCAATCGAAGCCGCCCGGAGCCACTTCTCGCAGCTCTGTGTGCTCTTGACGGGTGTGGCCGCCGGAGTGGTCGAGCCGTCTGCTGGCGAGTCCCTGCAAAGTCCCAGCTACCACATGGGTCGCCGCGACGGCTACCACGTGGTGGTCGCCCACCTGGCCAGCAGCCGAACGCTGCGCGAGGCCGCGGAAAAGTGCGTGGCCTTCGGACGCGGGGTGGAGGAGCGTGCAAGCACGCACCCGTATGGGCCCGACTGGTGCCACGGCTTCGCGCAGGCCACACTCGATGCCGCACAGGATCTGGCCATGTACGCGGCGACGTGCACCCTGCCGCAACTCGACAAGCAGCGGTTGCGCAGCGCACGAACGGCCGCTCGACACCTGTCGCCGTTCCCCAACTCGTGGACGGCGCCGCGCAGCGCCTCAACGCTCGATGCACCCGAAGCCCCGAGCTCACCGCGCGAGTGGTAACGCGGGCCCCTTGCTGACTACCGTGCCATGTGCAGCGGGTCGTGTTTCTTCGGAAGCACGACCCGTTGTCGCATGCGGACGCGCGTGGTTGCGCAGTGCACGAACAGGCGCAGGGCCCCGCGCATATATTGCGCCCATGACCAAACCCACCACGCTTCTTGATGCCCGCGCGATCGACCGCACGCTGCGGCGCATCGCCGATGAAATCGTTGAGCACAACGGCGGTACCGATGATCTCGTGATCGTTGGCATCGAGCGACGCGGCGTCCAGCTCGCCGACCGTATCGTCAGCATCATCGAAAAGCAGGAGCAGACGACCATCACGCGCGGTGCGCTCGATATCACGCTCTATCGGGACGATCTGCAGACCATTGGTCCGCGGCCGGTGGTTGGTCGCACGCAACTCCCGCTCACGCTCGATGGAAAACGTGTCGTGATCGTGGACGACGTGCTCTACACGGGGCGCACCATACGCGCCGCGCTCGATGAACTGGCCGATTTCGGTCGGCCGGCCCGCATCGCGCTGGTGGTGCTCGTTGATCGCGGCGGGCGCGAGCTGCCCATTCATGCCGACGTCGTCGGTCGCACGGTCGATGTGCCGGCCGGACAGCGTGTAGATGTACTGCTCTCAGAAGTGGACGGCCGCGACGCCGTGATTCTGGCCGACCGCGACGCCGCGTAATGCACCGGACACCAACTCCACCAGCGCACGACGCATGACCGGACCGCTTGGGAAGGACCTGCTGGGACTCGACGAACTGAGTGCGGATCAGATCCGGCTCATTCTCGATACCGCTGTGCCATTCAAGGAAGTAAGCGAGCGTCAGATCAAGAAGGTCCCCACGCTGCGCGGCATGACGATCGTCAACCTCTTTTTCGAAGCGTCCACGCGCACGCGTGTGTCGTTTGAGTTTGCCGAGAAGCGGCTGTCTGCGGATACGGTCAATGTGGCGTCGTCAGGATCGAGTGTGGCGAAGGGAGAAACGCTGGTGGACACGGCGCGCAATCTCGAAGCCATGCGCATTGACATGGTGGTGATCCGCCATCCGGCATCGGGCGCGGCACGGTTTCTCGCCGAGCGGATCGATAGCAACGTCATCAATGCGGGCGACGGTACACACGAGCATCCCACACAGGCGTTGCTCGACATCCTCACCTTGCGTGACCGCTTTGGTGATCTGGCCGGACGACGTATTTGCATTGTTGGCGATGTCCTGCATTCGCGCGTTGCCCGCTCCAATATTCATGGCCTGCGCAAGCTCGGCGCCGAAGTCGCCGTGTGCGGACCGCGTTCGCTGCTGCCAAACGCGGTGGAAGAACTCGGTGTGCAGGTGTTCGATCGCATCGAAGCGGCCATCGAGTGGGCCGAAGCGCTGAACGTGCTGCGTCTGCAACTCGAGCGCATGCAGGCGGGCTACATCCCGTCGCTGCGAGAATACAATCGTGTCTTTGGTGTCACCAGCGAACGTCTCGACAAGGCGTCGCATGATCTTCTCATCTTGCACCCCGGCCCCATGAACCGTGGCGTGGAAATCGATTCCGACGTGGCCGATGGGCCGCATTCCGTCATCCTGCATCAGGTCACCAATGGTGTTGCCGTGCGCATGGCCGCGTTGTACCTGCTCGCCGGCGGCCGCCCCGATCTCGCCGACGCGGCCAAGGGAGGCGCACGCTGATGAGTCGTGATCTGTTGCTGCGCGGTGGGCGCATCGTGGATCCGTCGCAGTCGATGGACGCGGTCGGCGATGTGCTGTTGCGTGATGGCAAAGTAGAAACCTGCGGTGGTGCGCTGGGCACGCCCGACAACGCCGACGTGATCGACTGCAGTGGACTCGTGGTCGCACCCGGCATGATCGATGTGCACGTGCACATGCGAGAACCCGGTCGCGAAGATGTGGAGACCATCACGTCTGGTGCGCACAGCGCGGCGGCCGGCGGATTTACCGCCGTGTGTGCCATGCCCAATACGCGGCCCGTCACCGACAATCAGGCCACGGTCGGCTTTGTGAAGCGACAGGGTGAAGCGGCAGGCTTTGCGCGTGTCTATCCCTACGGCGCCATCTCACTCGGGCAGAAAGGCGAAACGCTCGCCGAGATGGGCGAGATGGTGGGCGCTGGCGCCGTCGCATTCAGCGACGATGGCTATCCGGTGCAGAGCGCACAACTCATGCGCACCGCGCTCGAGTACGCGCGCACTTTTGGCGTGCCCGTTGCTGAACACTGCGAAGACATGACGCTCGCGCACGCCGGCTCCATGAACGAAGGCGCCATCAGCGCGCGCCTCGGCCTCAAGGGCATTCCCGCAGAAGCCGAAGAGATTTACACGATTCGTGACATCCTGCTCGCCAAGCGCACCGGCGGACACATTCACTTGTGTCATATGAGCACCAAGGGCTCGGTGGAGTTGATTCGCTGGGGCAAGGAACGCGGTATCAACGTCACCGCTGAAGTCTGCTCGCACCATATCTCGCTCACGGAAGAGCGCGTCGGCAACTACGACACCAACGCGAAGATGAATCCGCCGCTCCGCACTGCGGCTGATGTCGAAGCGTTGCAGCAGGGACTCGCCGATGGCACGATTGATCTGCTGGTGACTGATCATGCACCGCATCACTATGACGAGAAGGAACGCGAGTTCGCCGATGCGCCCAATGGTATTGTCGGACTTGAAACGGCGCTCGGCGTGAACTGTACCTGGCTGCTGCATCGTGGGGTGCTGTCACTCAACGCGATGATTGACAGCATGTCGTGCAAGCCCGCCCGGGTTTTCGGATTGCCGGGCGGTACGTTGCGCGCCGGCAGCCTGGGCGATGTGTCCGTGTTTGATCCGGACAAGCGGTGGACCGTCGATCCGGCAGCGTTCAAGTCGAAGGGGCGGAATACGCCCTACGGCGGCGTGGAACTGACGGGTCAGCCGCGCATTACCGTGGTGGGCGGGCGCGTCGTGTATCAGGCCAGCTGAGCCAAGTGCGTCCGGCTGGCGCCCGCGGGGAGGAGCAGCAGGTGCGACTCGCCATCGTGCGCGCCAGCGCCCGCCTGCATGCCCGCGGGTTGCTGGCGGGCTCGGAAGGCAATATCTCGGTGCGACTTTCCGATGGCAGCCTGCTGGCGACACCCGCGGGGGCCGACAAGGCTAGTCTCGACCCGGCCGATCTTGTGCGACTGTACGCCAATGGCACACTTCATCACGGTGTGACACCAAGCGACGCAGCGTGTAACATGGAGGAGGGGGCGTTGGAGGCGCGTGCATCGTCGGAAGTGCGTATGCATGTGCGCGCCTATGCGCGGCGGCCGGATGTGGAGGCCGTTGTGCACGCGCACCCGCCGGCGGCCACAGCATTTGCGACCGCCGGTCGTGCTCTGCCGTCGGATGTCCTGCCGGAACTGATTGTGAATGTCGGACCCATCGCGCTTGTCCCCTACGCACGACCGGGAACAGAGGCGTTGCCCGACGCCATGGAACCGTGGCTCGCCGAACACCAGGTGTTTTTGCTGGCGAACCACGGCGTCACGGCGCTTGGGCGCACGCTCAGCGAAGCGCTCGCACGAATGGAAAGCTGTGAACAAGCCGCGCGCATTTTGCTGGGCGCGCATCTGCTGGGCGGAGCGCAGCCGCTTTCGCTCAGTGAGGTGGATGAACTTCGCCGCCTCAACTCGCTGTCTGTTGTCGTCCACCCGGAGTTTACCGCATGACCGAATCATCCCCGGTGTCCATTGACGAGGTGCGTTCGCTCGTCGGCGAGCGTCGTCGTTTTGACGAGTGGCTCACCGCGCTGGAAGGGCGCCGAAATGAGACACCGAGTCACGTGTACGAGCGCGTCCACGGTGACTACATCGCCAGGCGCGACGACGTGCTCACCAGCCTGCATGCGCACGTGCCCGGGCTGGAAGAGTTGCTCGCCGAGCTCGATGCGCGGGCCAGGGATCTCGGCTTGCGCTCCCGCGCGGAAGAAGACGAGCGCGCGGAGGCCGCACTCCGGCACGCCGTTGGTGAGTATGATGACGGCAAATGGGATGAGGTGCGGCAGCGAGTCGAGTCCGCGCTGGAGACCGTCGTAGGCGAACAGCAGGCGCTCGATTCGCAGCGTGAAGATGTGCGCCAGCTGCTCGAT
Organism: Gemmatimonadaceae bacterium; assembly: GCA_041742675.1. Taxonomy (GTDB): domain Bacteria; phylum Gemmatimonadota; class Gemmatimonadetes; order Gemmatimonadales; family Gemmatimonadaceae; genus JAABRT01. The sequence continues at coordinate 5,788 of JBGTOG010000464.1, forward strand.
AGCGCGCGACCTCCGGTTGTGGTCGCGGTGCCGTCTCCCGAGCCGGTCGCGGCTGCGAAAGGCGATGTTGTGACTGACGCGTCACACGTGTCAGACGAACAGCCGACGCCCGATGACACCCTAGGTGGCCCGGACCTCGAGCTGGCAGAGTTGCCCGAGTCGCCGTCGACCAGCGAAACGCCCGACTGGCTTGGCGCGATGACGCCAGCGGGTGTGCCCCGGATTCCGAAAGACGCAGCGCCGCGGGACGCGAACGTGGAGAGCTTTCGTGATTCCGGCCCCATCGATTTTGAATCGCCCGAGACGGAGGAGGCGGTTGATCCTCGGTCCGCCGATGTATTTGGGAACGCCAGTTCCTCCGGTCGTGAGGCTCGCGAAGCATCCGATTCCGCCGCGGCGGCACCGGAGCCTACGAACGCGTTCGACGAACTGGCGTTCCTGCGGTCGGTGATCGATCCACAGGCACCAAGTCCGCCTGCGCCGAAAGCACCGGGCGCCGGTGATGCGCAGAAAACGCTGCGCTGCACCGAATGCGGCACCATGAATCTGCCCACGGAGTGGTATTGCGAACGCTGCGGTGGAGAACTCGCGGCGTTTTGAGGCAGCGTGAAGGGACCGCACGCACAAAGGGCCGGTGTCCATGGCGGACACCGGCCCTTTGTTATGTACTGCCGTGCATCGAACTCAGGCCGTGGCGGCTGCTTCGCGTGAGATGCGCGAGATGCTGCTCTTCTGACGAGCCGCCGCGTTGGCGTGAATGAGCCCCTTCCGGGCGGCACGATCGAGCAGGGAGACCGCCTTCGTGCGTTCGTCTGCCGAGGCTTCGGTGGTCTTGGCCTTCTTGAGCGCGGTACGGAGAGCGGAGCGCTGCGCACGGTTGCGCACGGCCGCGGCACGCGACTTCCGAAGATCCTTCTTGGCGGACTTGATATTCGGCACGGAAACGTCTGTTTTCGAGAGTGCAGGAGGAGCGGCGCATGTGTACACCAGCGCTACTCAAGGTAGACCGACAAACGTATCCAGGCGGCTCTGGTGTGTCAAGCGCTCATGCTCCTCTGTGCAGTGCGGTCTTTGACACGTCTGCCGTCGGTGAGTAGGTTCTCCACAGTTGCTTGCTCGCACGTATTGGCTACGTTCGATCCCGAATGGTCAATGCTGTTGTCCGCAGGCGTTCGCCCTCCTCCACCCGCCGCGCGTTGACCTGGCTGCCGCAACTCATTCTCATCGCGCCCATGCTGCTCTTCTCCATGGTCGCTCACGAGTACGCACACGGCTGGGCCGCGCTCAAGCAGGGCGACCACACGGCGTACGCGCTCGGGCGCCTCACCTGGAATCCGGTCAAGCACATCGATCCGTTCATGACGATCCTGCTCCCGCTGATGCTGGCGGCGGCGGGCGCGCCGATTCTTGGCGGTGCCAAACCGATTCCCGTGAATCCAGCTAACTTCAGGAATCTCCGGCGTGGAGACATTATCGTCTCGCTCGCGGGCGTAGCCGCCAATTTCCTGATCGTGCTGGCCTGCGTACCTCTGGTGATGATCTGTGGCTGGCTCGGCAGTGCGATTCCCGCTGCCGCGACTGCGTTTGCGTTGCTTCAGCGTATGGCCATGATGGGCATCTTCCTGAACATGATTCTGATCGTGTTCAACTTGCTGCCTATCCCGCCGCTCGGCGGCTCGCACGTCTTCAAGTACCTGCTACCGCCCGCGTTGGCGCGGCCGTATCAACGACTCGCTGGCGCCGGGATCCTCATTCTGCTGGCCTTCATGTATTTCGTACCGCAGTTTCGCAGCATTGTGCTCGGTCCCGCGTTGTTCGTGCAGTCGATCGCCCAGCGGCTGTATCTTCCCTTTCTGCTTCCGACCCCATTCCCGTGATCGCGCCCAACTTTCGACCCACGGACTCCGTCAACCCGCCCTTTGTCGTCGAGCTCGAGCAGTTCTCGGGCCCGCTCGACCTGTTGCTGTCGCTGATCCGCGACGAGCAGGTCGACATCTACGACATCCCGATCGCGCGTATCGCCGAGCAGTTTCTCGGCCGCATCAGCACGCTTGGCCTCGACGAAGCGGCGGATTATCTGGAGATGGCCGCTCGCCTGCTGCGCATCAAGGCGCAGATGCTGCTGCCGCGTGCTGAGGGCGAGGAAACGTGGGAGGATCCACGCGCCGAACTCGTGCGACGACTGCTTGAGTATCAGCAAATGCGCGAGGTCGTGGATCTGCTGGAGCGACGCGGCGAAGAGCGGCGCAATCGCTTTGCGCGTTCGTGGGTGCCGCAGGTGGATGTCGCGCCGCCCGTTGCACCGCTGGTGCTCTCGCTGGCCGACCTGTTGGCTGCGGTAGACCGCGTCATGCGTGTGACCAAGGAACCCACCATGCATGAGGTGGTGGCCCGCACGTTGGATGTCGGTGGCGCACTGGACAGCATACGCCGCGTCATCGCGCTGCGCCGACACGCCACCTGGCGCGATCTGATTGGGCGCGAGGCCGAGCCGTGGCAGATTCTGTCCGTGTTGCTCGCGTTGCTGGAAATGGCCAAGCTGGGAGAACTCCGCGTGGCTCAATCAATCCCGTTTGCCATGGTGGAGATCGAACGTCGTGACGCCGTTAGCGAAGCTGCTTGAAGCGGCGCTCTTTGCGAGCCCGCGCCCCATCCCGCTTGATGCGCTGGCCACGCTCGATCCTGAGGCGTCGCCGGCGGCGTTGTCGTCGGCGCTCGACGAGTTGCGCGAGCACTACGATGTGGACGGACACGGTGTCGAGCTGATCGAGCAGGGGGGGGGATGGCAGATTCTCACGCGCCCGGAATACACCGAGGCCATCGAGCGTGCGCACGTGTCGGTGCGTCCGCAACGTTTGTCGTCTCCGTCGCTCGAAACGTTGGCCATCATTGCCTATCGGCAACCGATCGGCCGCGCTGAAATCGAAGAGATTCGCGGCGTCAGCGTGGGCAGTGTGCTCAAGTCGCTGCATGAGCGGCAGTTGATTGATGTCGTCGGTCGTAGTGAAGGCATTGGACGCCCGCTGCTGTACGGCACGACGCCGCTGTTTCTTGAGCAGTTTGGTCTGCGACATCTCGAAGAGTTGCCGCGTGCCGACGAACTGGCGATTGCGTTGCGTGGCGCGGGCGGATTGGTTGGCTCCCCCGTGGAGCCGCCGCCGCCGATGCTGCCGCTTGACGAACCGGTGTCCCCGACCGCTGCTGAGGCCGTCGAGTCCACGACTGACGCAGACGAAATCGCTGCGACGGCCGGCGCGGACGAAATCGAGGCAACAGCCGCACATCAAAACGAAGCGCCGACTGACGAGGACGCGATAAACGTCGACGTTGACACGGCGCACGACGACGGCGAACCGACCGAGCCAACGGACACCGATCCCTCTCGCAGCGAGCCGCTCGGCGCGCACGCGGAATGAGCGCGCGCAAAGGAACCGGCGGACGGCCGAAGCGTCCCGGCG
>JBGTOG010000019.1:0-2217 GCA_041742675.1 Gemmatimonadaceae bacterium
TCGATGATGTGAATGCCATTGCGCTCGGCGAAAATGAACCGGCGCATCTTGGGATTCCAGCGGCGGGTCTGGTGTCCGAAGTGGACGCCAGCGGCCAGCAGTTGTTCAAGTGACGGATTAGCCATGATGCAGTACGAGTGGTTATGCGTCCGCCGTTGTCACCGTACTTCGCGACCGGCAGCCTTGACGGCACCGGCACCCGCGTTGCACTCGAACGGCGTGAGTGATGGGTGGTGCCGCGACAATCATCGCGGCACCGGTTGTGATTACCGCTTGGAGAACTGGAACTTCTTGCGAGCGCCCGGCTGACCCGGCTTCTTGCGCTCGACCGAGCGCGCATCACGCGTCAGCAGTCCGAGCGGACGCAGCTTGGGCTTGTTGGCTTCGTCTACCTTGACGAGGGCACGCGCAATCGCGAGACGCAGCGCGCCGGACTGACCGGCTACACCGCCGCCGCTGAGCAGCGCGCGCACATCGTACTGACCAAGCGTATCCGTGGCCGTGAACGGCTGCTGGATGGACGACACGAGCGCCGGACGCGGGAAGAACTCACCGAGCTGGCGACCGTTGATGTCCCACTTGCCTGAGCCAGGGGTGAGGTAGATACGGCAGACGGCCTCCTTGCGGCGGCCAATGGCGTGCGTTGTAGACATTACTTGGCCTCGTGCTGCGAGAAGGTCAGCGGCGTGGGCTGCTGCGCCGCATGCGGATGTTCAGTGCTGGCATACACGCGCAACTTGCGCCGCACCGTGCCGCGCGACAGCGCGTTCTTGGGCAGCATGCCGAACACGGCCTTCTCGATCACACGATCCGGGTGCTTGGCGAGCACAGACGCAAACGGCGTGTGCGACTCGTGCCCCATGTAGCCGGTGTGCTTGAAGTACGTCTTCTGCGTGGCCTTGTTGCCGGTCACGCGCACTTTGGAGGCGTTGATGATGATGACAAAGTCACCCGTGTCCATGTGCGGCGTAAACATCGGCTTGTGCTTGCCGCGAAGAATCTTCGCGACTTCGGACGCCAGGCGGCCGAGGACCATGCCTTCTGCGTCGACCACGAACCACCGGTGATCAAAATCCTTCGGCGTAGCGCTGTAAGTCTTCATGCGAGCAAATCAACAGGGGAACGGCAGGCCGCTCCCAGTGGATGGAACCCACCACGGGTTCCGAGGGCAGGCAACGTGTTCGTGTTGCCTTGGAACAACCGCCTGCTTCGGAAACACGCGTTCACGCGCTTCCTTGACGTGCGGAGTAGTCTGGTTGGGATTGCGGAGCACCTGACCGATGTTCAGCGCCATTGGCTGGCGCTGTACCACACGATAGAAAATGCCCCGGAACAAGACAGACCTGTAGAATATCCATAGAGTTACGGCGTGTCAACGGAGGACCCTCGCGTTGTGCCCCTTGTCCGTTGCTGTTCCGCCCGCCATTCTGGGATGCTGGCCCCGTTCCTCCCGCCCCTTTGGAGCACGGGCGCCGTTTCGCCCGCCTTCACCACCACCTGGAGCAGCTGCATGAGCATGATGTCCGAGTTCAAGGAGTTCGCGGTCAAGGGCAACGTCATGGATCTGGCCGTCGGCGTGGTCATTGGCGCGGCATTCAATAAGATCGTCTCCTCGCTCGTGGACGACCTGATGATGCCCGTGATCGGGCTGGCTCTTGGCGGACGCGACTTCAAGTCGCTGTTCATCGCGCTCGACGGCAACAGCTACCCCACCCTTGAGGCAGCTCAGGAAGCGGGTGTCGGTACCCTGAACTACGGCAACTTCCTGCAGAACATGGTGGACTTCGCCATCATCGCGTTCGCGTTGTTCATGGTGGTCAAGCTCATGAACCGGCTGCGTCGTGAGAAGAAGGCGGCGGCGGAGTAGCCACGCCCGCCGCCGACGCCAGGCGTGAGCCGCTAGAGCGCCTCGAGCTCGACCAGTACCGCACCCTTGTCCACGGCCGCTCCCGCCACCGCGCGAACGGCTGTAACGCGGGCGGCGGCTGAGCAGCGCAGCTCGTTCTCCATTTTCATCGCTTCCATCACCACCAGCCCCTGACCGGCCGCTACCTCGTCGCCCGGCTCCACGAGCACACGCACCACGAGGCCGGGCATCGGTGCCACCAACGGCGCCGGTCCCGACGCTGCGCTGGAAATCGCCGCCAGATCCCGGATGGCCCGTGTCCGCGCATCAAGCGCCTCGGCGGTGAACTGCCAACCGTCAACATCAAGCGC
>JBGTOG010000069.1:0-9991 GCA_041742675.1 Gemmatimonadaceae bacterium
TCGGAGCGTCTGCGTTCCAACGCTCCTCGCGCTGCCGCGCACAGTGCGCACGGCTAATCACACAATGACGAACGGCCGCCGCGGATATCCGCAGCGGCCGTTTTGTCCTGAGCCGGCTCGTGGCGATCGCCAGAACCGGAACCCCGTATTAACGGGCGGTGATCAGGAGACCACTTGCCCTGTACGAGCCGGCTAAGGGACTTGGGCTAGACAATGGATCACCTCCTGTGTTTCGGGTGGGACAACGGGCGGGGAGAAGGTGCGACACCAGACGACCGCTTCTCGTCGGGTGCCGCCCTCCCGCACGGTATAGAGGTGCACGGCATCAGGCAAGTGGCAATCTGCGCATGTTTGTGGAATGCGATTGCGCGGCGGCCCGATGCGCAGCTCGACAACGAGCGGGCAGTCGGTGACGTTGTGTAGGTAGCGCAGCACGAGTCTGCCGTTGCCTTCCCCGATTCCGGTTCGAGTATGACCATGTCACACGTTTTTTCGCGCGCCTCGCTTGGTGCTGCATTACTGTTGGCGTTTGTTGCGCCGCTCAATGCGCAGACACAGCGCACGAGCGCCGCCACGGCCACTCCGACCGCTGCAAGCCGTACAGCGGCACCGCGTGCCATGCAGCTGCGCGACTGGTATCGCGTACACACCGTCTCGCAGCCCGCCATGTCACCAGACGGCCGGCATGTCGCGTTTACCGTGACCACGGTGCGTGAGTCGGAGAACAAACGCCACCAGGAAGTGTGGGTGATGGCGACTGCTGGCGGCGAGCCGCAGCGCTACACATCGCCGTCAACGGAAAGCTCGAATCCGCGCTGGACGCCGGACGGCAAGTATCTGCAGTTCACGTCAGTTCGCCCCGGTGGCCGCGGCAATACGTGGGTGCTGCGCATGGATGCACCGAGCGGTGAGGCGTTTCAGCGCGATGATCTGCTCACCGGCTCGATGCCCACGGGCGGCGCGTTTGCGATTTTTACGCAGCCCGCCGAGCGAGATACAGGCAATGCAGCGTCGCGTGCGGCCGATCCGTATGCCCGCATGCAGGCGCCCGCACGTCCGCCACTTGGTGCGATCACGCGTCCGGCCGATCCCGCGCGTTTTGACGGACGGCAGTACGTGGAAATGCCGATCAAGTCCAACGGGCCGGGTTACATCGCCAACCGCCGCGAGCCGCGTGAGATTCGCCCCGCGCAGCTGTGGCGACAGAACGCCGCTGATACCGCGCGCACCATGCTCACCAACACGACGTACTCGCATCGCAGCGCCGTCGTCTCTCCCGATGGCCGCATGATTGCGTTTATCGCGGACGCATCGCTGCGTCCTGATTCAGGCGTGACGGCAGAGCAGGATTCTCTGCGCAACTTGCCGTTCGATCGCATGCGTGATGCGGAAGTGCGCAACGATGCCGACATCTACATCGTACCGGTCGCCGGCGGCGCACCGCGCAAAGTTGCTGAGTGGGCGGGTGGTGAATCGCAGGTCACGTGGTCGCCGGACAGTCGGCAGTTGGCGTTTGTTGGACGCGCTGGTCGCACGACATCGGCGCGCCTGTTCGTGGTGAGTGCATCCGGTGGCACACCGGTAAACGTGCTCGGCGATTTTCAGTTTGAGCCGGAGAGTGTCGAGTGGCTGTCCGGCGGCGCGTTGCAGTTCAGCGCGGCAACCGGTGGACGCACGGCGATCTACCGCGCTGATATTGCCGGCCGCACCGCACCGCGCGAAGTAGTTGGCGGTCGGCGTCGCATCAGTGGAGCAAGCTACGATGCGGCGGGGCGTACGATGGCGTTCGTAGCCACAAGCCTCAACAAACCCACCGAACTGTACTTCGCCAATGCAGACGGCACCGGTGAGCGTCAGCTCACGCGCATGAACGATGCGCTGAACGCCGAAGTGGCGTGGAGTGATGGTGAACGCTTTACGTACCAAGGCATTGGCGATGTCGAAATCGAAGGCTGGCTGATGAAGCCCTTCGGCTACGACGCGAGCAAGAAGTATCCGGTGGTGCTCTACATTCACGGTGGTCCGCACTCCGCGTACGGCGAAAACTGGTTTGATGAATTTCAGAACCTCACCGCCGAGGGGATGTTTGTGTTGTTCACCAATCCGCGCGGTTCGTCGGGCTATGGTGCAGGGTTCACCTACAGCACGCGCGGCCGCTGGTTCGCCGAAGACTACGACGATCTGATGCGCGCGGTGGATATCGTTGCCAAGCGCAGTGATGTAGACAGCACACGCATGGGCGTGACCGGCGGTTCGTACGGCGGCGTGATGACGGCGTGGGTGACGGCCAAGACGAATCGTTTCAAGGCGGCGCAAGCGGACCGCATGATTGCAAACTGGTGGTCGTGGTACGGTTCGTCTGATGCGCAGGGACTCACCGACTTCGAGTTCTACGGCACGCCGTGGGAGAACCCGCTCATGTACGACTCGCTCTCCCCGATTCGCTACATCCCGCAGGTGAAGACGCCCACGCTCATCGTGCAATCGGAGGAAGATTTCCGCACGCCGATGACGGACGCGGAGCAGTGGTTTCTGGGACTCAAGAAGTACAATGTGCCAGCGGAGTTTGTGCGGTATCCGCGTTCGACACATGATCTGTCGCGTACCGGTGAGCCGTGGTTGCTCGTGGATCGCCTGGGGCGTTTGCGGCAGTGGTTCGCGTACTGGTTGCAGGATAAGCAGCCGGTGGAGTCGACCGTCCGGGCGGGCGGTGGGGCGCCGCGTTAGGGTGGCGGGGGCGAGGCCTTTCTCGTCACCCCTCTGCGGTTGCCCCCGCGAGTCGCCGTCGCCACGCATCCTCACACGACTGCACCACCTCGGCCACCGACGTGATGCCCGTGATCGTCGCCACGCTTTTCCCCGCCTGCCAGTAGTCCGCCTCTCCGCCGCTCTGCGATGACTTTTTGAGCTGTCGCAGGGATCGCAGTGCGTAGAACGTACGAATCCAGTGCTTGGTTTTGCGTCCGCGAAAGAGTGCCCGTGACAGCGGTCCAACCGTGGTACCGAGGCGCTCCACGTACGGCGTGCGCAGCACAGACACCGGCACGCCCGTGAGTCGCTCTGTAAGCACAATATCCGATTCGCCGGCCTGCACGATCGCCTGCTTGTAGCGATCGTCCGCCGTGCACTCGTGCGTGGCAATGAGCCGTGTGCCCACCTGCACACCGGCGTACCCCATTGACATCAGATCGGCAAATGGCTCGGCGCTCCCTGCGCCGCCCGCCGCGACAATCGGCAACCCCAGCGGTTGCAGTTCGTCCAGCAGCGCATGCGACGACTTTCGCCCCGTATGTCCTCCCGCCCGGTCGTTCACCGCAATCAATCCGTGCACGCCACCATCGCGGCCCTTGATCGCCCACTTCGCCTCGGTGACATCGTGATAGACGATGCCGCCCACCGATGACACGCGGTCTACTACCCAGCGCGGATTGCCCAGCGACGTGACAAAAAATCGTACGCCCTCTTCAATCGCGATTTCGGTCCAGCGCACCATGCGTTCGTGATAGGTCTTCGACGACGCTTCAATGAGCGCGTTCAGACCAATCGGCGCGCCGTTGGCGAGCCGTATGGTCTCCCGCAATCCTTCACGAAAATCGCGCTTGTGCACGTACGTGAGCGAGATCGGCTGCACGATGCCGATGCCACCCGCCGCCGAGACCGCGGCGACGAGCTCAGGATTGCTGCAGGGGTACATCGCGCCACCAATGAACGGCACGCGAATGCCTGCGTGACGGGTCAGCGCCGTCTCGGCAGACACCGCCGCGGCGCCGTGCAGCGCTTGGGGACCAACAGGAGCGGACACAGCCAAACCCGGAAATGGGAACGTGAAATGACTGTAGCAAGGTTGGTCTCGTAGACGGTTCCCGCCAGTGGGCCGCTTGCGCGACGCGTCCGCAACAGGGAGACTGCACGTATGACCGTGCTTGTGACCGGGGCGACCGGATATATCGGTGGACGACTGACGTCGCGGCTCGTTGAGCGGGGGCTCCGGGTCCGTCTGCTGGTGCGCGATCCGCGACGACTGCGCGGGCGCTGGTGGGAAAACGATGTCGAGCTCGTGCAGGGCGATCTGTTCGACTTCTCCTCGCTGGAGCGCGCGCTTGAAGGCGTGAACGAGGCCTACTATCTCGTGCACTCCATGGCGGCGGGTGCCGATTTCGAGGAACGGGATCGCATCGCCGCACGCAACTTCGTGCACGCCGGTCAGCAGCTGCGTCATTGCATCTACCTCGGCGGTCTGGTGCCCCCGGCGCACGATGTCTCCCGGCATTTGCAGAGTCGCGCCGACACGGGTGCCATTCTGCGCGATGGACTGCCCGTGACCGAGTTTCGCGCCGGACCGATTGTCGGCTCCGGATCGGCGTCCTTCGAAATGGTGCGCTACCTGACTGAGCGATTGCCGTTCATGCTGGCGCCGCGTTGGATCATCAACGAGGTGCAGCCGATCGCGGTGCGCGATGTGCTCACGTATCTGCTCGAAGCGCGTGCGCGCGAGGCCATGGGCGTGGTCGACATTGGTGGCGCGGATCGCATGAGCTTTCGCGAGATGCTGCGGCAGTACGGTGAGGTGCGTGGGCTCACGCGCGTCATCATTGCGGCCCCGGTGCTCGCGCCATCGCTTGCCGCACTCTGGATTGACAAGGTGACTCCCATTCCGCGGTCCGTCGCCGAACCATTGGTGGAAGGCATCGTGCACCCCGTGGTGGCCGACACCACGCGTGCGCAGGAGCTGTTTCCCAACATCAAACCCATGGGTTACCGCACGGCGGTCGAGCGTGCGTTGGCCCGCCTCACCGAGCGTGCGGTGGAATCGCGCTGGAGCGATGCCCTGGGCGCAGGCCACTCGTATGAGCTGACCGATCGCGAGGGCGTGCTCGAGGAAACGCGCGCGCAGTACGTGGCGGCCTCTCCGGAGCAGGTCTTTCGCGCGTTCTGCAAGCTCGGCGGTGATCAAGGGTGGCTGGCGTGGAACTTCCTGTGGCGCGTGCGCGGTTTTCTGGATCGGTTGGTGGGTGGACCCGGGCTCAGGCGTGGGCGGCGCAATCCGGAGCAGTTGCTGCCCGGTGAGGCGGTGGACTTCTGGCGCGTTGAAATTGTCGAGCCGCCTCGTTTGCTTCGGTTGCGCGCCGAAATGCGCGTACCCGGGAAGGCCTGGTTACAGTTCACAGCGGTGCCTGAAGGCGAGGGCACCCGCTTGCTGCAAACGGCGCTGTTTGCACCGCGTGGGCTGTTTGGGTTGTTGTATTGGTACGCGATGTATCCGGCGCACCTCTTTATCTTCGGCGACATGGTTCGAGCGATCGCAAAATTGGCCCAGTTGGAACCCGACTCGGCGCTCCCGTCGCCGGGGTCGATGCAGCGTGCGCGCTCGGCAGACGCGGAAGCTGATGCAAAGCGCGCGGCGAGCGCCCCCGCAGGCCTCCCTATACCCGAGGTGCGTGCGTGAGCGCCGGTTCGATGGCGTTGTGGTTGCTTGCTGTGGTGCAGGGCACGCTCCTGGCGGCGCTGGTGTTGCGCCTGATGCCAGGACGACATCGCCGGCCACCGGTGCCGCCGCGCATGACACCGCGCACGGACACCTCAGTGAGTGTGATCGTTGCAACGCTTAACGAAGCTCATCGCATCGGTCCATGTCTCGATGGGCTCATGCAGCAACCGGCACCACTGCACGAAATCCTGATCGTAGACAGCCGATCCACCGATGGCACGCAGGCGTTGGTGGCAAAGGCGGCAGAAAATGATGCACGCATTCGCCTGATCACCGACGATCCGTTGCCGGCGGGGTGGGTGGGCAAGGTGTGGGCGCTGGAAACAGGCTTGCGACAAGCGCGCGGTGAATGGGTGCTGGGCGTTGATGCAGACACCGAGCCGCAGCTGGGCATGTTACCGGCGATTGTCGACGCGGCAGAAGCGTACGGTTACGATGTAGTCTCCTTCGGACCGCGCTTCGCTGCGCAGTCGTCGGCGGAGCGTTTTGTGCAACCGGCCATGCTGCTCACGCTGGTGTATCGCTGCGGTGCGGCCGGCGCCGAGGACCCACCGCCGGATCGTGTGTTGGCCAATGGACAGTGTTTTCTGGCAAAACGTGCCGTGCTCGAAGCGCACGGTGGCTATTCGTCGGCGCGTGCATCGTTCTGCGACGATGTGTCATTGGCGCGCCATGTCGCAGCACGCGGCGCGCGCGTTGGATTTCTCGACGGCTCACAGGTGATTCGCGTGCGCGCCTACGCATCGCTGCGCGAGATGTGGCGTGAGTGGGGACGCTCGTTTGATCTCAAGGACGCAACGCCCGCGTGGCGCCGCTGGTTTGACGTGGCGCTTGTGTGGAGCACGCAGGGACTTCCGCTGGTGATGCTGTTGTTGCTCGCACTGACAGCACAGTGGCCCACGCTCGCCGGCATGAGCGCACCACCGGATGTGATCACAACACTGTGGACCATCAACGGTGTCGCATTGATCGTGCGACTGCTGATGCTCGGTGCGCTGCGCAACTCCTACGCGGAGCGCGGTTGGCCGTTCTGGTTGTCGTTTCTGTCAGACATTCCGGCGGCGATCCGTCTCACCATCAGCACTGCCCGGCAGCCACGCGCCTGGCGCGGGCGTGCGTACGGCGAACTGGGAACCGCAGCGTCGTGAACAACTCGCCGCGTTAGTCGCTCGCGATTTGCTGCTGCAGTACCAGCCGCGTTACCATCGCTTCACCAAATGCGGGCAGGTCGCTCGGCACCCGACTGGAAATGATGTGCCCATCGGTCACTACCGCTGAGTCTACCCAGGTCGCGCCGGCGTTGATCACATCGTCGCGTATGCCCACGGTACTCGTGAGTGTCCTGCCGCGCACGATTTGCGCTGAGATCAGCACCCACGGGCCGTGACAGATGGTGGCGACCATGCGCCCGGCCTCATGCACGCGTCGCACACAATCGAGCACCGCCGGAATGCGACGCAGTTTGTCCGGCGCCCATCCGCCTGGCACCATGATGCCGGCCAGTTCGTCTGGATTGATCTCGTCGATGTGCAGATCAACGGCGGCCGGATAGCCCCACTTGCCGAGATAGCGAGCGTCGCCGATGCCTGCGATCGGGGCGCGATATCCAGCCGCCTCGAGTCGCAGCTTCGGATACCACAGTTCCAGATCTTCGTACTCAGGCCCTGCCAGAATCACGACAGTATCACGCGTCATTTTCTCCTCGATTGCAGACAATGTTTTGTCGCTCGTGCACCCTTGCGATGCGTTGAGTTCGCCTTCAGTTTTTGCCGCTTCCTGCGGACGCGCGCAGCATGCTCTCGATTTCTCTCACCCGTTGCCATGAAGTTGATCATAGCCATTATCCGGCCCGAGAAGCTGCAGGATGTGAAATTGGCGCTGCTCAAGATTGGCGTCACCGGACTGACGCTGTCACGAGTGAGTGGGCACGGCGGTGAACGGGATGTGGTGCAGCAATATCGCGGCGATACGGTCGTGCTGGAGTTTCATGACAAGGTGCGCCTCGAGATGGCGTGCGCGGATTCCTATGCGGACGCGTGTGTCAAGGCCATCACGGAATCAGCGCGAACCGGCGTCGTTGGCGATGGCAAGATTTTCGTGCAATCCGTTGACGAGGTGATTCGTATTCGCACGGGGGAGCGCGATGTGGACGCGCTACAGCCGGTGAACGCGTCGCTCACCGATGTTCGCGGTGATGCGGTGATCGATTTGTCCCGCACCGTTGAACTCGGCGCAATCAGTCGTCCGCGGGAGGGTGGAGCATGAACGTCATGCATGCATCGATCGCCCTGTTGCAGGAGGCCACGGGCATCACCGCAGGCGACACGGCGTGGGTGATGGCGTCCACCGCGCTGGTGCTGGTGATGGTGCCGGGGCTCGCGTTTTTTTACGGCGGCCTGGTGCGCGGCAAGAGCACGCTCAACACCATGCTCATGTGTCTCGGTGCGCTGGCGGTGGTCACCGTGCAGTGGGTGATCCTCGGCTACTCGCTCGCTTTTGGTGAAGGGTCGCGGTGGCTTGGCGATTTGAGTTATCTCGGATTTCGTGGCGTGGGCGCGGCCGGTGGTCCGTATGCGTCGGGAATTCCCCACGTGTTGTTTGCGGCCTTTCAGGGAATGTTCGCCGGCATCGCTGTGGCGCTCTTCTCGGGTGCGATTGTGGAGCGCATGCGCTTTGGTGCGTACCTGGTGTTTGGCGTCTTGTGGACCACGCTCGTGTACGACCCGCTTGCACACTGGGTGTGGGGCGAAGGTGGTTGGATTCGCGAGCTGGGCGCGCTCGATTTTGCTGGCGGCACCGTGGTTCACATCAGTGCTGGTGTCACCGCGATCGTGCTCGCGCTGGTGCTTGGTCCGCGTCGTGATTTCGGGCGCATTGCGACGGTCCCACATAATGTGCCGTTCACGTTGCTCGGTGCCGGGCTGCTGTGGTTCGGCTGGTTTGGTTTTAACGGCGGCAGTGCACTCGCGGCCGACGGCGTCGCTGCGAACGCAGTGCTTACTACACACGCGGGTGCTGCGGCTGGTGTCGTGAGTTGGCTGCTGGCGGAGCTCATTCGCTCCAAGCGTGCAACCGCGGTTGGCGCGGCCACAGGTGCGGTAGTGGGACTGGTGGCGATTACGCCCGCTGCAGGCTTTGTCACGCCCATGGGGGCGTTGGCGATTGGTGCGATCAGCGCGCCGCTTGCATTTGCCGCGCTGCATCTGCGCGCGCGTTCACGCGTGGATGACACGCTCGATGTATTTGCGTGTCATGGTGTGGCGGGCATCGCCGGCGCACTGCTGACTGGTGTGTTTGCGACAACCACGGTGAATGCCGCGGGCGCGGATGGTGCGCTGTCAGGTAACTGGAGTTTGCTTGGGGTACAGCTGATCGCGGTGGTGGCAACGATGGCCTACGTGGCGGTGGCATCGGTGGTGCTGTTGGCGCTTGTGCGGGCGATCATGCCGGCGCGCATTCCGATTGATGCGGAGATCGTGGGCGTGGATCTCAGCGAACACGGTGAAGAGGCGTATCACGGGAATGACCTGAGTGATTTTACTGGCCGGCGCGTGTCGCTGAATGAGCCGGTGGTGATTCCGGTGAGTAAGCCGCAGCCGGGGGTGGTGACGGTGGCGGGGTAGGCGCGTGGGTTCGGTGGAGGTCGGCGGGGCGCCGGGGGGGGCGGTGTGTGGTGGAGATCCTCAGGGCGCCGGGGGGTGCTCGGTTCGACGTACGAAATAAAGTCGGCCGAAAAGCCGGAAAGCCTCGAGGCATTTTGTAGCCGTAAAGACGAATATGAACTGCAACTGAATACGACAAAGCCCCGACCACGTAGTTTGTGGCCGGGGCTTGTTTGCTGTGCAAAAGCAGCGCTGAACTACTGCTTGTCCGGCTGTCCGCCCTGGCGGCTCTTGAGCCATGTCATGGGGATCAGGAACAGCGGCGTGAGAATGATGCCGAGCAGCAGGTTGATCCAGGTGAGCGCCATGAAATAGGCGGACATGCCGAGGGAGGCCCAGAGGGTGCCAAATGTGCCTGCTTCTTCCACGCGTCCATCCTCACAAAAAATCGGGAAACATCGCGGCACTGCGCACGCCGCACCGCGGGGAGGTTATTGCGCTGACAGACTGCAGTCAACCCGCGTCAAAGCATCGGAACGCCGACGCTGTTCCCGACGGGTGATGTAAGTTCCGCTATCACACGGGCTCCAGCGCATCCGCAAAGCGATGGACATTTTGATCTCGTTCACGCCATCCGAACGACTATGGCCAGCCGTCGCCTTCCGCCGCACGCCGCACCACTCGCGCACGCTATCGGCGCGCTAGCGACGGATGCGTCCGCGGTGGTGCTGGCCGTCTCTGGCGGCAGCGACTCCATGGTGTTGCTGAACGCGATGGCGCGATGGGCGCCCGAACGCATCGCGGTGGTTGCCACGTACGACCACGCCACCGGCCCGCACGCGACCGAGGCGTCGGCGCTGGTGACGCACGAGTGCAAGCGCCTTCGGCTTCCGCTCGTGCG
>JBGTOG010000099.1:0-6414 GCA_041742675.1 Gemmatimonadaceae bacterium
TTCAACGCGGGCTACAACGTGCGCGGCGGGGAGAGCGATCAGAATCTCGTGTTGCTTGACGGATATCCGATCTACAATCCGTTTCATCTGGCGGGTCTCTTTGGCACGTTCATTGACGAGACGGTGGGCGAGTTTGAACTCATGCCCGGTGGTTTCCCGGCGCGCTATGGCACGCGTCTTTCGAGTGTGCTCACGGTAACACCCAAAGCCGAAGAACGGAGCGGCATTCATGGTGCGGCCTCGGTGTCGGTATTGGCCAGCACGCTTTCGCTCGGTGGCACGGTGCGTAGCCATACCAGCTGGAATGTGGCGGGGCGACGTACCTATGCCGATCGATTTGTCGCACTGATTTCAGCTCAGTCGCTGCCGTATTGGTTTACCGACGTGCAGGCGCATGCGAAACACCGATTGGCAAACGGTGGCACGCTCTCCGTGACAGCGTACGGTGGCGAAGATGTGCTGGCCGGCTTTCTGACCGGATTTGGCGACAGTACCAGCGCGGGCACCGGAGGACTGCGCTTTGACTGGGGCAATCGTGTGCTTGGTGCGGCGTGGGAGCAGCCGCTTGGACGCGTGATCGGCAGTGACTCGGTGCGCGTAATGCAGCGACTGTCGCGCACGGGATTCGGAACCAATCTCGATCTTGGATCGGGTTCGCTCACGCTCAACAACTCGCTCACCGAATCGCGCGCGTGGGGCGAGCTGACGCGTTGGCAGGGTCGACACGAGACCATGGTGGGATACGAATGGTCAGCGTATCGCGTGCGTTATGACATTGAGGCGCCGGCAGCCGGCAACGAAGAGATTCTGAAGGTGCGACAGAATCCGTCGGCGGCTTCGCTGTATGTGGATCACACGGTACGCACGGGACCAGTGACGGCGCGCGTCGGTGTCCGTGCCGAAACGGTGACCGGTACGGACTGGTTCGGCCTGTCGCCGCGCCTTTCGCTCAAGTGGTTCGCGAACGAGGATCTGGCGTTCACAGTCGCGGGCGGTCGCTTCACGCAGTGGACACCTGCGCTACGCAACGAACAGGCGCCGGTGCGTCTGTTCGACTTCTGGCTGACCAGCAATCGCGACACGCCGGTTGCAGAAGCGTGGCAAGCCATCAGTGGGGTGGAGCGCTGGTTTGGACGTCGACGCTTCGTGCGTGTGGAAACGTACCTCAAAGACTACGGCAGTCTGCCCGCCTCGAATCTGTTCAACGACCCGGCAGTTCGTGGCGACGAGTTCATTGTGACCACTGGTACGTCGTACGGTGTGGATGTGCTGCTGCGTCAGCTGGAAGGTGGTGCGGTGTCTGGATGGTTGGCGTATTCGTACGGCGTGAGTACGCGCGACGGTCCCGATGGTCGGTTCGCGCCGGTGCAGGACCGACGGCACAATCTTAATCTCGTCGCGTCGTATCGCCCGGCGGCGAAATGGAGCTACGGAGTGCGACTCGGTCTGGGTACGGGCACGCCCTTCACCGATGTGGAAGGGCAGCTGGTACGCCGTCGCTACGATCCGGTCACCAACAGCTTTCCGACTGATGATCGCGACATTGATCTCGAGCCGATTGGTGGGGTGCGCAACGCGGCCCGTTACCCGTTGTTTCAGCGACTGGATCTGAGTGTCACGCGCGCGAGTGCGGGCAATCGTTCGTGGGCGCCGTACATTTCGCTGATCAACGCGTACAATGCACGCAATGTCTTCACGTATGTCTTTGACTACACCAAGAATCCGCCCTCGCGCACCACAGTGTCTCAGTTTCCGCTGCTGCCGACGGTTGGCATGAGTGTGTCATGGTGAGTGCGCGCCGCGTGTTTGCACTGCTGTTGGTCCTGTCATCGCTTGTCGCGTGCGAGATCGCCACGGAGACGGTGGCCCGACCAGCACCACGCATCGTGGTGCATGCGGTGTTGAATCCAGATGCCACGGAACAGGTGATTCTGGTGGAGTCATCGCTCACCGGCCGAGTGGCAATTGACAGCACGCTGCGCTTTGATCCGCGTGATCCGATCCGCACTGCGGGGGGTGAGCCGCTGAGCGATGCAATCGTGCAACTGTTTCGCGACGATGCCTCGACTGGTGCGTTGGCGGTGGAAACGATGCGCAACAACCGCCGCACGGGACGCTATGTGGTGTCGCGTGAGCACCTCGTGATTGAACCGGGCGTGCGATACCGACTGCATGTACGCACGAGTGATGGTCGCGAGGTCACTGGCGAGACGCGTGTGCCAGCACCACCGGCGGGCTGGCTACCAGGTGCCGGCGAAGTGGTGCAGCCGGTGTCGATCAACCGCTCCCTCGATACGCTGCGCCTGAACTGGGCGCCGAGCGATGGTGCGCGCACCTACGCCATTCGTGTCGAGACGCCCAATGGGCCGTGGTTTTTGTTTTCCGATTCCACGCAGTTCGCACTGGCGGGAACGCTGCGCAACTTTTTCTCGAATGGGTTTCCGTCGGTTTTCTATCCTGGGTTTTCGCAGCTTGTGAGTGTGGGTGCGGTGGATGCCAACTTCTACGACTACAATCGCTCCGGCAACGATCCGTTTGGTGGCACGGGGCTGATCAGCAGCGTGCGCGGCGGCATTGGTTTGTTCGGCAGCATGCTGTCGCTGCTCAGGCGCGAAGTGGCGGTGACAGAGCGCGATCGGTTCCCGCTTGATGCGCGGTGGGTTGGCATGACGGAGTCAGGCACGGAAGCAGAGTACGACTTGTGGCTGGAGTCGTTGGGCACACCGCGCTCGTCGGTGAGTGGGCGGGAGCGCACGGGGGAGCGTCGCTTTCTGGTGGGAACGCTGGATGGGGAGCAGCTGCGCTTGGTCACGCTGACGGGTGCGAGTGCTTCTGATACGGCGGCGCTGTTTAGGGCGAGTGTGGTGGGGGATACGATGCGCGGTGAATATGACGTGCGGTTTGAGTTGGATGGGCCGCGGGTGTTGGTGCGGCGGGCGCGCGCGGTGCCGTAATGTGGCGGCGTTGTTCAATGTTTTGACGCGCGTGGGCAGCGCGGGTGCTCGGTTCGGGGTACGAAATAAAGTCGGCCGAATAGCCGGAAAGCCGCGAGGCACTTTGTAGCCGTAAAGACGAATCAGGACTGCAATTTGCGATCGAGTGTTCGGCGGTTGATGCCGAGTGCGCGAGCGGCAGCGGCTTTGTTGTTGGAGTGTGCGGCGAGTACGCGGCGAATGTGGGCGAGTTCGACGGTGTCGAGTCGCTGGTCGTGCGGTGAGTCGTCAGATGGGTTTGTGACCGCGGGAAACATGTCGTTCGGCGCGCCCGCCTGCTCAAGGCCAAGGTCCTCGGGGAGGATGACATCATGCTCGCACAGGGCTACGGCGCGAGCAATGACGTTGGTCAGCTCACGCACATTGCCGGGCCATGGGTATTTCACCAGCTGTCGCATGGCGGCGGTTGAGACACCAACGACCGGACCGTCAGCGATCGCGCGAGAGAGAAACAGGTCGACGAGCGGCACGATGTCTTCGCGCCGCTCGCGCAGCGGTGGCAACTCGATGCGAATCACATTGAGGCGATAGTAGAGGTCCGGCCGGAAGCGGCCCTCGCGCAACAGCACTTCGAGCGAGCGGTTGGTCGCAGCCAGGACGCGCGCATTGGTGGTGACTTCGCTGGTGCCACCAAGTGGCCGAACGCGTCCTTCTTCGAGGGCCTGCAACAGCTTCACCTGTACCTCGAGCGAGAGGTCGCCCACTTCGTCGAGAAAGAGCGTGCCACCGTTGGCGGCGACGAACATGCCGGTGCGACTCTCTCGTGCATCGGTGTAGGCGCCGCGTCGCACGCCGAACAGCTCGGCTTCAGCCAGTGGCGCGGGCAGTGCGCCACAATTCACGGCCACGAACGGCCTGGCACTGCGTGCACTCTCGGCATGAATGCACTGTGCCAGTGCGCCCTTTCCCGTGCCGGTTTCACCGGTCAGCAGTACAGTTGTTTCACTGCGCGCCGCGCGCTGGGCGAGTGTAATGGCGCGCCGCATGGCAATGCTCCGTGCGACCAGTGCACCCGACGCCGCAAGCGGCTGGGTGCGTCGCAAACGAACGACCTCACGCCTGAGCACGCGTTCACGCAGTGCGCGCTCCACAGCTTGCACCAATGCTTCCATGGGAAACGGCTTGGCCAGAAAGTCGCACGCACCGGCGCGCACCGCCTGCACGGCAACGTCCACACTGCCGAAGGCGGTGATGAGCAACACGAGTTGATCGGCGCGCACCTGTTGAATGGCGTGCAGCAGCTCCGTGCCGCGCAGCTCCGGCATTTCGATATCGCTGATCACCAGGTCGTACACGGCGTGCTGCACGGCGGCGAGTGCGTCACGCGCCGATGTCAGCGCGTCTACTTCATATCCGCGCAGCCGCAACTGCTCGGCGAGAAACTCAACGACCGGCGCTTCGTCATCAACCACGAGCAAGCGCACGGGTGATGATGCGCGAGGTGCCGGTTCTCGCGTATCGAGCGGGTCTGCCTCGATTCCGTTCATGCAACGCTCGCGGTGATCGGCAACGTGACGACAAAGCGACTGCCCTGTCCCTGCACGGATTCCACGGCGATGTGCCCGCCATGTTCAAGCACGATGGACCGGGCGACGGCCAGTCCGAGACCAGCGCCGCCCTCGCTGGCTGCCGTCGTGAAGAACGGTTCGAACAATCGTGACTGCACACTCGGCGAGATGCCACATCCCGTGTCAGACACCTCGATTTGTACACTGTCCGTGTTGAGTTCACTGGCAGCAGCGCGTCGCAGTACAACACGAACGCGTCCGCCTCGCTCTGTGGCGCGCAGTGCATTGGTAAGCAGATTCAGTGCGACCTGTTGTATACGGTCGGCGTCAACGGCAACGAGTGGCAAATCCACGTCGTGGTCAAACGTCACGTCAATACCGCGGCGGCGAGCGGTGGGTTCAATGAACTCCACCATGGCCCCGACCACGTCTCGGAGGTTGTGCGGCGCGATAGCCAGCGGCAGGCGGCGACCGAAGCTGAGCAGCTGCTCTACAATGCGAATGATGCGTTCCGTTTGCGTGACCAGAATCGCCGCCTGGCGCTGCACATCGTGCGATTCAACCGCGTTGTCACGCAGCGTCATGGCGCGGCCGTGCAGGACCTGAAGCGGTGAACCGATTTCGTGCGCGAGTCCGGATGCGAGCTGACCGACGGTGACGAGTTTGTCGACATGCTGCAAACCGTGTTCGAGTGCGTGACGCGCTTCGATCTCTTCCTCAAGACGTTTTCGCGCGTCTGCAACCGCGGCGACCATCGCGTTGAACTCGGTCGCCAGCGCACCCACTTCATCACGATGCGGTGCCACTACCCGGACGGCGCCGTCACCGCCGCGCACTTCGCGCATTGCGGCGCCCAGCGCATCGAGTGGTGCGGTGACGTAACGTTGGCCAGCCAGCCGACCAATCCACAGCACCGCAACGCTTGCCACCAGTAACGAAGCAAGTAACGCCAGCTGCGTGACTCGTAGATCTCGGCCGAGGTCGCGCAGGGAACGCGTGAGCACAAGCACACCAAAGGCTGCCGAACTGTCGGCACGTAGCGGTTGCACGAGCATCAGTGCCGCGCGGCCATCTGGGCCCAGCTCGCGCATCGCTGACCGACGCTGTGCGATAACCTCGTCAATGGCGCCGGGCAGCGAGTCGCTGGCGTCGTCGGGCGCATCGTTCGCCAAGCCGAGAGGGAGGGTTGGTGCGGTGCGGTCGCCGACCAGGCTGACGCCGCGCGTGTCGGTCACGCCAATGCGAAGCGCCGGGTCGATGCGGTGCAGCGAGTCGAGCGTTTCATGCACGTCGGCCAGTTGGCCATCGCGGAAGGCGTTGGCGACGGCGATTTCCACGACGGTGCCAAGCACGCGCAGCTCCCGTTCGGCGACGGCGCGCAGGTCCCGTTCTTCGCGCTGGAGTTGCTCATAGCTGGAGACGGCAAGCGTCACGAGCACGGCCAGGCCGATGGCCAGCGAGATCCGCGTGGACGTGGAGGTCCGCATCTATAGGAATATGACAAAAATGCACAAGTGCGACAATAAGTGCACTCGCATTGTGCGGTTCGTCGCCAGGTGTCTCTGCGTAAAACGTTATTTAGCAGATACTTAGGCGATACACATCATTTGGACTGACGCTTGCACTACATGGGGGATTGTTGTGTGGCCACCGAGTCGCCGCGCCACTTTCTCACACTTTTGCGTCCCGACCCGAATGACTGCAGTTCGCCGCTTCTCTGTGTTTTCTCTGGCGTTGGCCAGCCTCATTCTTTGCAGCCTCGTTGTTCTTCCCGCTCACGCCCAGTCGCACGAACGCAAGGAGCCGGTGCCCATGCCGGAGCCGATGATTTTCGATCTGGTGCGACCGTTGGGTGCGAAACGCGGTGAACTCGAAGTGAATGCGCTGCTGCAGCAGTCAACGCAGCGCGGAGC
>JBGTOG010000165.1:0-2609 GCA_041742675.1 Gemmatimonadaceae bacterium
CCGTATGTGCTCTCGCCGGTGAACAGCTACGCGCACCTCAACGAGGTGGCCCAGCCACTCGGCACCGACCTCGTTGTGCAAACCCCGTTCGGCGACAGTGGCCACACGACCTTCTTTATCAACAGCGAAGCGGACTACGCAAATCACGCGCACGAGATCGAGGCGGAGTCGGAATGCAAAGTCATGAAGCGCATCAACTGTCGCGGTGCAGCGCTTGAGGCGTGTGTCACGCGTCACGGCACGCTGGTGGCGCCGCTCATGACCGAGCTGGTGGGTTTCCCTGAGCTCACGCCGTACAAAGGCGGGTGGTGCGGCAACGAGATTATTGCTGACGCCTTTACACCCACCATCCGGCAAAAGGCCCGCGAATACGCACAGCTCTTTGGTAACCAGCTGCGCAAGGAGGGCTACAAAGGCTACTTCGAACTTGATTTCCTGATCGATCTGGACAACGGGCAGATCTATCTTGGTGAGCTCAATCCGCGCATCACCGGAGCCAGCAGCATTACCAATCACGCCGTGTTTGCATTGAGTGATGCGCCACTTCACCTCTTTCATATGCTGGAGTGGATGGACACGCCGTACGAGTTGAACGTAAAGGCGTTGAACAAGCGCTGGGCTCGCGAGGAGAACATCGACACGTGGGGGCAAATGGTGATCAAGCACACCACCAATGAGTTCCGTCGTGTGACCGAAGCGCCGCGCTCCGGGATTTGGCGCATGCGTCCCGATGGCTCGGTGTACTTCTGGCGCATGGATACACATCGACGCTATGTGGAAAGTGAGAACGAGGCGTTTTTTCTCCGCATTACGCGCGTTGGCGACTGGCTGTATGAGGGCGCGGACATCGGCATTCTCGTGATGCGCGGTCGCACAATGACCGATGATTTTGAGCTCACGGAACGGTCAAAAAAATGGCTCGAGGCCATGCGTGGGCAATACCGTAGCGATGCGGCCACGCCGTCAGCCGACACCACGCAACCACACCAGTTGGAAATTGGTGGTTTCAAGATGATGTAGCTGGCGCACAACCCGTTAGATACTCAGTATGTTCGTTCACCTCACTCTGGTTCGGGAACCGTGGCCGGGTCCTCGCTGGCAAGCGTTTTTTGAACGCGTGTGGCCACTGTACAAGCGCTGGTTCGTGAGTGAGGGCGAAGCAGCGCGACCCGACCGGCGTAGCAGTGTCGCGCATCTTGCTGAACACATGCCGGAGCTGCTGCCGGTGTACGAGGCGTTGTGCGCACGCGCTGGCCACGACGACCTCGCTGACCGTTTTCTTGCGCTCTGGTGCCCGCCGGCATACATGGCGGGCTGTTCGGTGCTCGCGTGCACTGGCGAGCAGCCGCTGCTGGTGCGCAACTACGATTTTGATCCACGCTTTTTTGACGGTCGTCTCACGTACACCGAATACTGCAAGCCGGTGATTGGCATGCAGGACAGCGCCTGGGGTCTGCTGGACGGTATCAACGCCGACGGACTCGCCGTGGCCCTGGCGTTCGGTGGACGCAAGATTGTGGGCACTGGTTTCGGAATCCCACTGGTACTGCGCTACGTGCTTGAAACCTGCAGCACGGTACAAGAGGCTTGCGCTGCGTTGTCACGTCTACCGGTGCACATGTCGTACAGCGTCACGGTTATGGACGCGGGTGGACATCACGCCACTGTCTTCCTCAACCCCGACC
The DNA here is from genome assembly GCA_041742675.1 of Gemmatimonadaceae bacterium. Taxonomy (GTDB): domain Bacteria; phylum Gemmatimonadota; class Gemmatimonadetes; order Gemmatimonadales; family Gemmatimonadaceae; genus JAABRT01. The sequence goes on from JBGTOG010000165.1 coordinate 1,686, forward strand.
GGCCAGCGGAAGTGCTGTCGCAAATCGCGGTCACCAATCATCAGCACCACGTCGAGTGGGACGAGCACGCGGCATTTACACGCACGCGTGAGCGACAGGAAATACTGGAGGCGCTGGCGAACAATCATCGCCTCACCCGCAATGCCTTGCTGCATCGGTTTCTGCGTGCACCACTGCACAGCCGACAGTTTTTTCAGGGCTTCGCGACGCTCTACACGGCGGCATACGATGTGCGCGCCGGATCTGTTCGCATTATCTGGCCCGATCGACGCCTCGAGGCCAGCTTCGACCACTTTGAGGAACAGCAAGCCCGCGTCACGCTTTTCCGGCCCGTTGGCCGAACGCTCGCCAAGTAGAGCTGCAATCGCCCACGTCACGCACTCCCCTGCCATGCCCCAGCTCGCTCCTGATATACCGTTGCGCACCGCCAACCTGGTTAACGGCGAGTGGCTTGACGTCGGCGACGGTGACTTCACAGTGGTGCTGGACAAATACCACGGCGCGGAGCTGGCGCGCCTGCCGCATGCCACATCGGCGCAGATGGAGACAGCCATTGCGGCCGCGTCAGCCAGCCGGTCGGCGCTGGCCGAGTTGAGTGCTGGCGATCGCAGTGCGCGTCTTGAGGCGCTGGCCGATTTGCTGCAGCAGCGCGATGAAGCACTGGCCCGATTGATTGTCGCCGAAGCGGGTAAACCCATCGGTTACGCCCGCGCTGAAATCGCTCGCTGCATCAGCACCGTACGTACGGCCGCCGCCGAAGCACTGCGCTTTGGTGGTGAAGTAGTACCCATGGATTTTGGCGCCGGACGCGGACGCACGGCCTTCACGCGCCGCTTCCCGGTGGGCGTGGTGGCCGCGATTACGCCGTTCAACTTTCCGCTCAATCTGGTGCTGCACAAAGTCGCGCCGGCCATGGCTGTGGGT
>JBGTOG010000212.1:0-10161 GCA_041742675.1 Gemmatimonadaceae bacterium
AGGATACGGCGCGACTGCCTGTGCCGAAATCAGCGATGGTGTCGCGATACGTACCCCATCGAAACTGCCAAGGTGATACGCCAGCGCGAGCAACCGCTGATACTCACGCGCCGATGTGCGCAGCCCGCCAGCGACCAGCGGATTGCTCTCACCCAGCGCCTGATTGGGCAACGTGAAAAAACGCACGCCATCCGGCAGTCCAAGCGGATCCGCCAAACGCTCGCGGAAGAGCGTCTGCCAATTTTTACCCGTGGCCACTTCCGCCATGCGCGCCGCCACATGCAGGTGCGTGCTGCCGTAGTCAAAGCGTGTGCCGGGAGCCGCCAGCATCGGTACATCACGAATGGCAGACGCACACGCAGCCAGCGTCACAAACGGATTGAACGTGCAGGAGTTCTCGTTCGACATACCCGACGTAAAAGAAAGCAGGTGCCGAAGCGTGATCGTGCCAGCTGTTCCCGTCCAGCCCAGCACCGAACCCGTGGTGCTCTCAAAGGTCAGTTCGCCTCGTGACACCACATCGAGTAGCACAAGGGCAGCGATCATCTTCGACGCACTCGCCACCGCCACGCGTTGGTTCACGTCAAAGGTGCCGTACGTTTCCTCAAACACGCGCTGGTCGCGCGCGTTGTAGACGGTCACGGTGAGATTGACCGCGCGCCCCTGCGCGGCAATCGTGGCCTGCAGGACACTGTCGACCACGTTCCAGCGTTCCTGAGGCGGATCGGGCGGTGCCTGCGTGTCGGAGCCGGTGCACGCAGCGAGCGCGAACGCGAGCGCCGCAGCCGACAGCAGTCGCAGCCCCGCCGCCGCACACGAATCGAGGCGCCGCGTCATCGCTCCACACCGGCCAACTGGCGGCGAAAAACAGGATTGTGATTTGCCAGGCAACATGCAAGAACCGGTACAGGTGACAGCGTGCCACGCACGCTATCAAACCTGACCGCCGCTCAGGCGCGAGGCAACAATCCAAGCCACTCCGCTTCGCGCGCACCGTAGTCCGGGAAAACCGTGTCGAGTGACTTGCCACCCAGGTGTTTCGCCGTGATCTCACCAAACACCGCGCGGAAGTCAGTGGTGAGCGCCAGATCACGCCCCTCGTACAACTGCTCACGCTCAAGACCAGGCCAGCGCCCCGCCACCCGCTGCTTCATGCCAAGATTGCCGCCCAGCACAAACATCGCGCCGGCATGTCCGTGATCGGTGCCGCCCGTACCATTCTGCCGCACCGTGCGACCAAACTCCGACATTGTAAGAATCACCACATCATCCATGCGATCACCGAGATCGTGCACCAGTGCCGCTACCGATTGTGCAAAGTCACCGAGACGGTTCGCCAACTGCCCCTGCGCACCACCCTGATTCACGTGCGTATCCCAGCCGCCGACATCAGCGAACGCAACCTCCAGACCGACATCAGACTTGATCAACTGCGCGATCTGCTGCAGCCGCTGTCCAAACGGCGAGCGCGGATAGTTCGCCCCCGCAATCGGACGATACTGCAGCGGGTTCGCCGAGCGCAGCATCTTCATGGCTTCGAACATGTCACTGCCGGAACCGTGTACCAGATCCGCCTTGCCCGTCCGGTACAACGCTTCCAGTCGCGCCTCAGCGTCTCCACCCGCGGACCGGATGGAAAACTCTTCCAGCGAGTTCATCGCCACCACCGGCGCCTTGCCGTCAAGAATGCGCGGCGTTTGCTGCGTCATGGACACCGCGCGAAACGGCGACGCATGTGTTTCGCACTGCGCCTCACACGTGCCTTTGGTAGCCAGGTACCGATTCAACCAGCCGTCTCGCGTGCTCTTCTTGTCGGGGGTTGCCGACTCCATGTAATCCTGTGCATCAAAGTGCGAGCGTGTGGCGCTCGGACTGCCCACCGCGTGCACCGGCACCAGCACACCACGGTCGTAGAGCGGCTTGAACGGCGCGAGTGACGGATGCAATCCGAAAAACCCATCCAGATCAATCGCTCCCACTGTACCAGCGCGACGCGTTGGTGCAGCAACCGCCAACTGTGGACGCGCCGCGAAGTACGCCTTCTCGCCAAACGGCACGACCACATTCAATGCATCAGCGGCACCGCGTTGAAACAGACAAATGAGCGTCTTGCCGCGCGCTGCCTTGGGCAGCGACATCCCCATCACCGTTCGCTGCAGAAACGAGGGAGACAATCCCATCGTAACCAGCGCCAGCGCACCGGATTTTACGAATACTCGGCGTTGCATGAGATAATCCTCAGGTGAGTCGGTACGTATTCAACGACGCTGAAACTCAGGCGCACCAATGGCAAGACCGACCAGGCGCGGGAACCCCTGCAAATCCGGTAGCGGAGCGTTCCCTCCGCGCTGACGTTCCTGTCGCAACTGCGCCGGTGTCATTGGCGCTCCCGTCGCATCGGGATTGCGTGCGGCAGCGCGCGGCCGAACAGGCGGTGTCGTCTGCATCATCTGCGCATCGTCATCATCGGTATCGCGAAACAGCGAATCACTGCCCCCCGGTGCGCGCGCCAGCAATGGATTCTCGCCGCTGATCAACACCGCGCGTGTATCAGCCGAGACATCACCGCCGAACAGCGCCTTCACCAGGCCATCAACCTGCGCTTCAGCCGGTCTGCCGTTGAGCTCCCGTGCCACCGGCCACTGCGCCAGACGCGCCCCAGGCAACCGTCCAGCACCCACCGACAATCCAAAGTTCATGCGATTGAGAATGGAGCCGGTATTGATCCACTCATCCGCCGTATCCGGATAGCCATCCGGTGTGGCGCGGCCATAGATGGGCTGCCCCATGCGCGCGACGAGCTGTCCCGTGAGCGGTGTCATGTCAGCCAGACCACCCAGTGCACGCGACGCACTGACCACGAGTTCGAACGGCGTCTTCACCTTCGCCCGGTACGCGTCGGCTGCGAAGAACTCATCGCTCGTCACAATCGTACGCATCACTTCGCGAATATCGCCGTTGGTGCGGGTAAACGTTTCGGCCGCGCGGTCAATCAAACTGGCTGGCGGTTCGTCACTCACAAACCGACGCGCCAGCTTGGTGGCAATGAATCGCGCGGTGCTGGGATGTGACGCGAGCAGATCGAGCACACGTTCGCCTTCGTCCTGTCCACGACCGGCAGGAAACGACTGGCCGAGAATGGTCTTGGCTTCAGCATCATGCGCTTCAGGGCGAAACTGGAAGTCGCCACCGAGTTGCCCACGCGCCACCGTCCAACCGGTGAGTGCTCGCGCCACTTCCATGACATCCTGTTGCGTATACCCGCCGTCAACGCCGAGCGTGTGCAGCTCCATCAACTCGCGCGCGTAGTTCTCATTGATTCCGCGCGGCCGACGCGGATTGTTGTTCGCCAGCGTGGCCATATACTGCTGCGCTTGCGCCAGCGTCATGTCACGCACCCGCTGATACTGCTCGGGCGGCAGTGCCATGATGCGCTCGCGCTGCTGCGCGGGCAGGCGGTCACGCTCGATCAGTTGGCCGATGGTCGTGCGATCGGCAATCGCTCGCTGTCCCGGGCGCATATTCGCGCGTTGTGGTGCACGAGGCTGCACCAACGTGCGGCGTCCGCTGTCGGCGACACTCTGCGCCTGGTCCAGATACATCAGCATGGCCGGACTCTTGGCCACGGCGCCGAGCAGTTCGCGGAAGTTGCCGAGCGCGTGCGGGCGAAGTGCCTTGGCTTCGTATTCCGCCAGATAGTACCGAATCTGCTGCTTACCGCTGAACACACTGAAGTGATTGGCCCAGAAGTCCACCATTACTTCCTGCAGCTGGCGTTCGCTGGCCACCGCGCGACCCGTTCGCGCAATGAAAATCTCGGCACTCACGCGCTGACCTTCACGCGCATTGTCCCGCAGTCGCGCCGAGTCGGCCGGTGAGAGCTGTACCACATCGCGCGTCCCACCGGGCGCCATATCGCCGCGCATTTCACCCATCGTACGCTGCTGCACGGCCAATCGCGCCACCTGCTGACCCGGCGGCGGATACTTGGCGACCAGCTCTGAACCGCTCATGGTGAGTGACGAAAAGCGCGACAGCCACACATCCATGCGCGCGTCGTCGATGCGATCCGGCGCCAGCTGCTGCTCGATCCACTGGTCCACTCCCATGGCCCGCACGCGTTCGACATCGCCAGGACGTGGGCCAAAGGCGAGACGATTGAGGGCGTGATGGACCTGCTGGTCGGCCGTTTGCTCGCGGCCGGCTTCAGCGTTGGCGGCCATCTGCTGCGCGCCGAGCGAGGCGGCACTGAGTGACAGGACCAGCAGCGCGGTCAATGACGAGGGGTGGGCGAGACGCATGACGCAGTCGCTCAAGTGGGAGGGTTTGCTTCGTACTACCTCGGACACCAGTAACTGACGCTGAAACGACGAGCGCGTTAACGCGGCACCCCGTTCCAGCGTTGACCCGGCCTTGAGGTCCACTGGGTAACCCGATTGTTTTCAACGATGTCTCCTGCAACGCACGCGCGACCCGGCACGGCCGGTATGCTGGTCCTCATGGCGACCACGGGTGCGCTGCTCGCGTTCGGCTGGCACGACGGCGAACCAACCAAGGCATTTCGCAACGCTGGCCGCATGTTGCTGGAGTCGCGTGAGTTTCCGGGGTCCGCCCTGCCCATCACATCGACCGCGGTTGGGTTCGTGCACCACCTGCTCGTCGCACTTATCTGGGGCGCCTTGCTCATCCTGGTGGTGCGCCTGTTCCGTGGCTGGACGCGCGTTGGGGTCGCGATAGCCGTCTCACTGCTCTTTGCCGCACTCAATCTGCTGGTCATTCCGCCGATTTTCGGCCTCGGATACTCCGTCGTGACAAGTGTCGGCAGAGCGTTACCACTGGCGCTCGCAATCGCCGCCGCGCTGCTGGTCACCCCATGGGCTTCGGGGGTACCCGAACAACGCCCGGTGAACACCGAACATTTCTAGGCTGCTGGGCGTTGGCACCAAGCTTGCTTGGTACAACGTTGCCAACCGGCGGGTAATACAGTCAGGTCCGTGATACGGCGCACGGAGCCATGGCGTGTTCGCGCCTTCACCCTCAGCCTTGGAGGCTGTTATGGATGTCCTTGTCCGACTGGAGCATGGTCGGACCGATTCGCCGGTGCTCGCGCACGTGAATTCGCTTCCCGTGCTCCCCTTCGGCACCCGCTCTCGGCGAGAAGTCGTCACGCTCTACGGAGCAGCTGACGCGCACGCCCTGGCCCTGGCCCTCGCGGCCACGGTGGAGAGTGAGCGTCTCGAAGAGGCTCGTCGCGGTGTCGTACGTCATCTCGGTGTGTGGTCAGACCGAGGAGCGTTGGGTGACTCGGCGTGGCGCGACGACGCTGGCAAGTTGGTGACCCGCGATCTCGATATTCCGATCGACACGCTGCAACTGCGCGCTGCCGAACTGCTCGGCGAAAACGGCCCCACGCTACGTCGTGTAGCGGCAGGTCTTTCCATGCCTGACTGGCCCGAAGGGACCGATCGGGCACTCAGTTTCACGCTCAGTACGCTGTATGCAACCGCCGCTAGCGGTGGTGCGATGGCCGCAATGGATGATGCCGGAGCCGAAAGCTGGCTCGACATGATGCGCGCGGCCGATGCGTACGGATTCGATGTGGAGGGAGACTAACGCATCCTGCCTTGTCTGAATCGCAGTCCTGCGGGCCGCTCTGGAAACGGGGCGGCCCGTTTTTTATCGCCGCTGTGTCGGCAGCACATCCACGGACAGCGCAAAGGTGCGCGTCTCACCCGCCGGCAGCGCGCCCACCTCCACCAGCTGCCGTGTCACTTCCTCACCGCGTGCATTGCGGACAACCACGAGCAGGTTGTACTCCCACGTTTCGCCTGCCGGTGGCTCAATCGTACCCTCCACCCGAAACGGTGACACACTCGGTGCGCTCTTCGTGTGCGCATCCGGATCGTGCCGCAAGTGCTTCTGGCACTGAGGACACCGCACGGCACGCTCCAGCACCGTCGCACGACAGTGCGGACAGGTGCGGGTCGCGCCGAGCGGTGCCGACCGCGTCGTGCTCATGTGTGGCTGACGGCCTCGGTGCCGTTCGACACGTCAGACGTTTGCGTCGTTTTTGCATTCGACAACGGTGTCTTCGCAGACATGCGATCTGAGGGACTGCGTGACGTGGCGGCAGTTTCCGCCCAGCCACACTCAATGTGTCCGCGCACCCGTGAGCCAGCGGCCACCGTCAGCGTCTCGGCCTTGAGATCACCAACCAACGCCCCGGATGCCAGTACATCCACACGTTTGGCCTGCAACACGTTCCCTTCGAGTTCGCCGGCGATAGTCACTGTAGTAGCGCGAACACCACCCGCGAGCTTGGCGCCTGGTTCAATGGTGACGGCACCGTCTACAGTCACATCACCAGTGAACCGCCCCGCGAGGCGCACACTGCCGTTTCCGGTGATGCTACCCTCAATCGACAGATCGGCGCCAATGACGGACTCCTTCACATCCGAGGAAGAGGACCGGTTAGGTGCTGCCGGCGGCGGCGCGTACTCGTGCATTTCGGGCGTCGCGTCTTCACGCAACACAGGCTCGTTCGGCTTTGGCGCCGACGTCGATTGATCTTTCCACAGGGCCATCGCAGTCTCTCCTGAATGAGGGGTAACCTCAAGCATGGCGCGTGCAGTCGGGCTCGGCTGTCACGCCGGTCACAAAGAACCTACGTTTTGTGATGGCGTCCGCCAGTTGTCGTGCCCAAAGGTGACGCGCTGGTGACGGCGGCCCGCTTGCAAAAGGCTCGTATTCCGGGCGCCATTCAATCTGGAAAGCTCGTCACGAAGTGAAACCCACGCACTTCGGCGATCAGCTCGAAATCCCGCCGATTGGCCGTGATCAGCGTCGTGCCAACACGTCGGCAGCTCGCCGCGATCAGAATGTCGAAGCGAAATCCGGCCGACGCGAGCTTGTCCGCATGACGTTTCTGACGCGCGAGCTCGCGCGTGATGAGCGCTGCTTCACGCCACACCAGCGCATCGGTGCCAACGGTGCGCAGGAATCGCTGAAAGGGCGCGGCGACATCCCGCTCCACCGCTTTTGGTGCCGCGCCTGTTTTCGCACCCACCAGCAGCTCGTGGATCACGACACTGCTGGCAAACACTTTGGGTCCCTCGCGGATCAGAAACTCGCGCATGCGCGCGCGAAACGGGACGTTCCGCGCGGCCTCGACATACAAGCACGTGTCAAGGACATACATGCGAGAGACAGCGACTCAGCGCGCAGGCGCGCTGTAGAACCCGGAGAAATCCAGCGTTTCGCCGGGATCATGTGTGAACTCACCGCTTTCCACGAGACGATCAAAGCCTTCCACCATCGCGGCGTGAAACTCCACGAGCTCAATCACGGCGCCGAGTCCCATCGCCACGGCTTCGGTTTCGGTGTTCACGCCGAGCACGCTGCGAGCTTGGTCGAGCAATCCCTGATCGATGTTGAGATTCTTCCGGCGCACCACGCCGCTTCCGCGCACCTCGGCGATCTCGCTGTAATGATCGGGCAAGTTCGCGGTCGCCGTCTCCGCGACGCGTGCCGCTCGTTTCGCGGGCGTGCGGTACGTCGTCTCCGCAGCCGTCTCGCGACTGGGCCTCGGCGTCGCTGCTGCTGGCGTGTTCTTCCTTGTCTTTTTCGCCGACATACATTCCTCCGTTGCTGTACAAAAGAACAATAGTGCTGTATAGAACTGCGCGCAACGGGTTGGAAGGTGAAGCTGGCCCGCGTCGTGCGGCGGGAAGTTGTCCGTGAAAACCCTGCTTGCGGACGGCGGCGTCCAGTCGCACGTTTGCCCGTGACGAGTGTGCGAAACCACATTCGCCCCACGTCTGGCGCACTGTGCGCCCGACGCGTGTCCTCACCCCCACCGTCGAGCGGCGGCGCGGGGGACGCCCAGTGGAGGCGATGCACGCGTGTCAGCGTGCCCGTTTCGGTACAGGACGCCCCCGCGTCCCGCGCGACATGTCTGCGCGGTGCGAGCACCGCGCCCCCTGGAGGGACGATGCGGGAGTATGACAGCGCCGGTATCAGGAACGTGGCCGTGGTGGGCCACGGCGGCAGCGGAAAAACGAGCCTTGTCGACGCGCTCTGTTTTGCTGCCGGAAACGGCAAACGCCACGGCCAGGTGCGCGACGGCACCGCGCTCACCGACCACTTGCCCGAAGAGATCGAACGCGGGTTTTCGATCAGTCTTGGCTGCGCCTTCGCCGAGTGGATGGAAGCCAAGATCAACTTCATTGACACGCCAGGTGCGCTCGATTTTCAGGGCGAGGCACTCGCTGGTCTCTCGGCCGCTGACGGTGCGCTGTGTGTGATCAGCGCCGTGAGCGGCGTGGAAGTGGGAACGGATCGCATGTTTCAGCTCGCCGTTGAACGCAGTGATCCGGTGCTCTTCGTAGTAACGATGATGGACAAAGATTCGGCTGACTTCGATGCCGTGTACGCGCAAGTCAAGGAGCAGCTCACGCCACAGGTTGTGCCGGTGGAGATTCCGATTGGCGCTGGCAGCGAGCTTAGTGGCGTGATCAATCTCTTCACGCAGCGAGCGTACATGTACTGCGCCGGTAACAAGGGCGAGTTCGAGGAAGCTGACATCCCCGAGGCTGAGCAGGCGCGATTTGCACAGTATCGCCAAGAGCTGATCGAAGCGGTTTCGGCCACCGACGATACGTTGCTGGAACGCTATCTCGAAGGCGTGGACATCGGTCGCGATGAGGTGATCACGGGCATGAAGGAGGCCATGAAGCGACGCGATCTCTTTCCTCTGTTTTGCGTGAGCAGTGAAAACATGATTGGTGTACGCGCGTTGCTCACCGAGATCGTGCAGCTCATGCCCAATGCGTTTGAGATGGAAGAGCTGCACGCCTTTACCGGTGCGGAGGGCAACCACACCGTGGAGATTCACGCCCGTGACGACGCTCCCTTTGCCGCACTGGTCTTCAAGACCGCCAACGAGCAGCATGTCGGCGATGTGAGTTTCTTCCGCGTGCTCTCAGGCTCAGTGCGCAACGGCGATGAGATCTTCAACGCTACGCGTGATGTATCAGAGAAGCTGAATCACATTTCGCTGGCGCTCGGTCGCGAGCGCATTGAAGTGGGCCGCATTCGCGCCGGCGACATTGCCTGTGTCGCCAAGCTGCGCAATACGCACACCAACGACACGCTCTCCACGCGCGAACATCCCATCCGTTTACCTGAACTGCGTTTCCCCGAGCCACTCGTGCACTTTGCGGTGCACGCCGAAACACGCAACGACGAAGACAAACTGCAGCAAGGGCTGCATCGTCTGCACGAAGAAGATCCGACATTCTCAGTGCACTACGATCCCGATACGCAAGAGACAATCGTCAGCGGCATGGGCGAACGTCATCTCGAAATCGCGATGGCCACGCTGCAGCGCAAACACAATGTGACGGCTGCACTCACAAAGCCGCGTATCGCCTATCGCGAGACGCTTACGGCCAGCGCGTCAGGGCAGGGCAAACACAAGAAGCAGTCCGGTGGACGCGGACAGTTCGGTGACTGCTGGGTGCGCATCGCTCCGCTACCACGGGGTGAAGGCTATCTGTTCGAGAACAAGATCGTGGGCGGCGTGATTCCGTCACGCTACGTGCCCGCCGTTGACCGTGGTATTCAGGAAGCGGCAGCGCGAGGAGTGTTGGCCGGTTTCCCGCTGGTCGACTTTCGCGCGGAGTGTTACGACGGCTCAACGCACTCCGTGGACTCCAATGAAATGGCCTTCAAGATGGCCGGCATACTCGCGTTCCGCTCCGTCGCACCCAAATGTCGGCCCGTGTTGCTCGAGCCTCTCGATCTGCTCGAGATCACCGTGCCTGACGAGTTCCTCGGCGATGTGCTCGGAGATCTATCCGCACGACGCGGTCAGATTCACGGCACGGAACCACGCGGCGATGGCCGTCGCACGGTCGTGCGCGCTGTTGTGCCGCATGCCGAGCTGCATCTCTATGCCACGCCGCTGCACAGCATGACGCACGGACGCGCGACGTTTACGCGTCGGTTTGCGGGTTACGAACAGACGCCTGCTGACGCGGCCGCTCGTGTAATCGCCGAACGTGAGCGCGAACTGCAGTCTGCTGATTCTTGACGGTGTTGGGCCCGGGCACTGCCCCTCGGCCCGGGCTTGCCACTGCCGCTGCGCGGCAGAAGCCGCCC
>JBGTOG010000395.1:0-26612 GCA_041742675.1 Gemmatimonadaceae bacterium
CCGGCCAGCGCCTGATACTGCTGCTGCATCTGCGACTGACGCGACTTGAACGCCTCCTCGATCGCTGACAAGGCACCCAACACTTCACTCTTGATGTTGCCCGTTTGCACGCGCGTGATCGCGGTGCGCGCCCGATGCAGATGAATATCCGCCAGCTTGTCGGCGCTCTGCTCCGCCTTCACCGCGTTGTGCACCGTTTCCACCACCGACCAGAGCGCGTCGCGCAGCTCCGTAATCGCCGTATCCACATACCGAGACTCATCGCGGCGATGCTCGGTGAACGTGCGGGAGATGCCGTCCCAGTCGCGGTCGCGAACACCAACCGCGCCGCCGCTGCCCGGCTCCACTGGAACTCCGAGCGTGGCGTGTCGCTGCCAGCGCTGCAACTCGGACGAAATCTGCTCCGACGAACGATCGGGCAGATCGAAGGCATGACGCGAAAACGCCGTCAAGATGCTGCCGAGCGTATCGAGGACGAGTCCCACTTCATCAACGCGACCATCGACCGTGCGCAATGACAGGCCGTGAGCGGGTGTAGGACGTGATCGGGCTGACGCGCCACCATTCATGGCAATCAGACTTGGGGTTCCCGTTGAGTGCGCGTCGTCGCGATCCCGTGTCGGTGTACCAGTCGATGCTGAAGGCGCTGCCCCGCCGCGCGAGAAACTGAGCTTGCGGAAGAACATGAGAGGGAGGGAAAAATGTTGACTATGGATATCGTCCCCCCCGCCCCAAAACTTGAGCCGCCTGCTGGAACCCGCTGCCTGGAGTCCGCTAAAACTCGCTCTCCGACAACGCCATGATCGGACCCGCACCGGCCTGAATCTGCGCCAGTAACGCCGTCGTCTGTGGCATCATGTGGGTCATATAGAAGCGTGCCGTCTTGAGCTTGGCACCGAGGAACGCCGCGTCGCCCTCGCCCGCTGCGAGCTTCCGCTCCGCGACGGTGGCCATCTTGAGCCACTGCCACCCCAGCGCCGTGTAGCCCATAAGGTGCAGGTAGTCGGTGGCCACGGCGCCCGCTTCATCAGGATTCGCAAAGCCCTTCTCCGCCAGCAACATCGTGGCCTTCTGCAGCTTCACCAGCGCTTCACTCACGGGTTTGGCGAGATTCGACAGCGCATCGCTGTCGGCCACTGCATCGACATCCGTCTTCACCATGGTGAAGAAGCGCCGCACCAGCCGACCGCCCTCCATGGGCAACTTGCGTCCAACAAGATCCAGCGCCTGCACCGCGTTCGTGCCTTCATAGATCTGCGCAATGCGCGCGTCGCGCACGTACTGCTCGATTCCATACTCGCGGATATAGCCGTGTCCGCCGAGCGTCTGCAGCGCCAGATTGGTGGCGTCAAATCCGAGATCCGTGAAGAACGCCTTGATCACCGGCGTCATGAGCGCAACCATATCGGCCGCCTCTTCCTGCTCGGCAGCGTCTGTAGAACGATGCTCGATATCGATCAGCATGCCCACCCAATACGCCAGACAGCGCGCGCCTTCATTAAACGCCTTGATACGCAGCAAGCCTTTCCGCACATCGGGGTGCACCATGATCGAGTCTGCCGGGCCGCCCGGATTCTTCGCGCCCGTGAGTGAGCGACCCTGCAACCGATCCTTGGCGTAGGCGAGCGCATTCTGATACGCGACCTCTGACAGGCCCAACCCCTGCATCCCCACCGCCAGTCGCGCTCCGTTCATCATCACGAACATCGCGCGCATGCCCTTGTTGGCTTCGCCCACCATGAAACCGGTGGCGTTGTCGAAGTTGAGCACACACGTGGCCGATCCCTTAATGCCCATCTTGTGCTCGATCGACCCGCACGTCACCCCATTGCGCGTGCCCGGGCGCCCCTCTTCCGTGGGCAAGAACTTGGGCACCAGAAACATGCTGATCCCCTTGGTGCCAGCCGGCGCATCCGGCAGCTTGGCCAGCACGAGGTGGACGATGTTTTCCGTGAGATCCTGTTCGCCCGCCGAGATGAAAATCTTGGTGCCGGTAATGCTGTAGGCGCCATCACCCGCAGGAACGGCGCGCGTGGTAATGATGCCAAGATCGGTGCCCGCGTGCGCCTCGGTGAGGCACATCGTGCCCGCCCACGAGCCATCCACGAGCTTGGGCAAATACAAAGACTTCTGCTCCTCGCTGCCGTGACTCATGAGCGCGCTGTACGCGCCGTGCGACAGTCCGGGATACATGCTGAACGACAAATTGGACGAGCACAGCATCTCCTCAAAGACAAAGCGCACCGCTTCCGGCAGTCCCTGCCCACCGTACTCCGGGTCAGCGGCGATCCCCGTCCAGCCGCCTTCGGAATACTGCTTGTACGCGTCAATGAAACCCTGCGGCGTGCGCACCGTACCCTGATCATAGGTGCACCCTTCCGCATCACCGGACTGGTTGATCGGAAACAGGATCTCTTCACACACCTTGGCGCCTTCGGCCAGCACCGCGTCAATCACATCAGGCGTTGCCTCTTCGCACCCCGGCAGCTGTGCCAGCCGCTCTGCACCGTGCACGTTGTGCAGCACAAAACGGATATCATCAAGGGGAGCACGATAGGTGGGCATACAGCACCTCAAGGAGGGATGTGAACCGCCGCAAACCAGACTGGCCGAGCAGCGATGCCGACGCACACAAGGCGCGGCCGTACCACTGCAAGATGGACGTCTGACCGACCCTCGACAAGCCTCAAATCACGACGCTGGCGTCATGTTTTGACCGGACGCCCGCCGCCGCGCACCACACCGGCCCCGTACTCGTTAGACTCCCTGAGAACGTCCCGCTGACCCGCTTTGGAGCCTGCATGAAACAGTTCTTCACCAACATTGCGGCCAACCTGGCCACAATCGCCCTGCTCTTCCTGCTCGTCATGCTGCTCACCATCGGGCTCATAGCGGCCGCCGCTGGTGGATCAGCGCCCACGGTGCCCGATCGTGCACTGCTGATCGTCGATCTATCGGAGCCACTTGCCGACCGGCCAGCCGAACGAAGCCCAAGCTCGGCACTGGATCGCGCGTTTACCGAGCCCGGCGGTGCGAAGCTCTCGTTGCGCGCGGCGGTGTTGGCGCTGCAGGAGGCGGCTGACGATGACAAGATCAGCGGCGTCCTGTTGCGCGGGAATGTGATGAGCGATGGTCTGTCGTCCGGCTATGGCGGGCTCATTGAGTTCCGCGAGGCCATCGAGGCGGTGGTAAACGCCGGCAAACCAGTGCACGCGTTTCTCATTGACCCAACGGTGCGCGACTACTACGTGGCCAGCGCCGCATCCACGATCACGCTCGACCCCTTTGGCACGCTGCAGTTCGGCGGACTCGCGGCCACGCAGATTCATTTTGCGGGCTTTCTTGAGAAGTATGGAATCGGCGTGCAGGTGAGCCGAGTGGGGCGGTTCAAAGCCGCGGTGGAGCCGTTCACGCGCACGAACATGAGCCCGGAGAATCGCGCACAAACGCGTCGCTATCTCGAAAGCACATGGAATGAAATCAAGCGCAGTGTAGCCAGCTCACGAGCGCTCGACACGGCACGCGTGCAGCAGCTCGCGGATTCAGTGGGACTCTTCCTGCCGGAGGACGCGATGCGCTTTGATCTGGTCGACCGTGTAGCGCCGTTCGATATCGTGCTTGCTGATTTGCGCGTGCTTACTGGTGCGACGGGTGACATGGACTCGTCAACTACCGACAGCATCGCTGACGCGACCAGCAACGCCGAGGCTGCAACAGCGTCTGCGAGCTCTGACGCCGACGCTGACACGCAGCAACCCACGCCGATCGACACAGACACGTCCAACGCCGACGACACCGACACCATCTCGAATCCGTTCCTGACGATTCCGGAAAGCATGCCACAGATCACGCTGCGCGAGTACGCACGCATCGTGGTGGCGCGCAACGAAGACATCACGGCGCGACGCAAGATTGCCGTGATCTATGCACAGGGTGACATCGTTAATGGAGAGGGCGGCACCGATCAGGTGGGCGGCGCCGCGTACGCGCGCGAACTGCGCACATTGCGCGCCGATCGATCCGTGCGCGCGATCGTGCTGCGTGTGAACAGCCCAGGTGGCAGCGTCGTTGCCTCTGAACAGATTCGTCGGGAGCTGGTGCTGCTCAACGCAGACAAGCCGGTCGTGGTCTCAATGGGCACACTGGCCGCTTCTGGTGGCTACTGGATCTCCACCGCCGCGCGTCGAGTCTACGCACAAACGAGCACGCTCACCGGCTCCATTGGTGTGTTTGCGATCTTCCCCAACCTCGAGGGGATCGCCGAGAAGAACGGTATCACGACAGACACGGTGAGCACCGCACGCTACGCGGATCTCTTCTCGATCGCGCGCCCGCGCAGCGGCGCCGAGCTCGCGCTGGTACAGCGTAGCGTTGATGCCGTGTACGATTCGTTCCTTGCGCGCGTCGCCAGCGCTCGTGGGCTATCGCGTGACTCCGTCGAAGCCATTGCTGAAGGACGCGTCTGGTCTGGTGAGGACGCGCTCGCGCTCGGCCTCGTCGACGAACTCGGCGATCTCGCCGACGCGATCAGTTACGCTGCCGAGCTCGCGGATCTGGGCGACGATTACGGCCTGCTCGAAGTGCCAAAGGTCAAGGGCACGTCAGATATGCTGCAGGAACTGTTCGACGATTCGCCACCACCCGTGGTGGGCACCGTTCGCACCGCGCTTGGCCTCACCTCGCCATTCGATGCGCGGGCAACAGCCGGTGCGGTCGCTGATGCAGCGGGTCGTCATGGACCGGTGGCCGACGCGGTGCGCACACTCCTGCGCGAACTCGGCGGACTCGTTCGCCTTGATGATCCACGCGGAACGTACGCCCGCCTGCCGTTCGGGCTACAGCTGCCTTAAGCCGCCAGCTCCTCGCGAGCGCTCGTTTCACTCACGGCAGCGAATGTGAACGGGCTCTCGCGCGGTGCGTACCAGTCTGCCTCACGCGCCGCGTCCATGATGCGCGCGCGCTGCTCCAACACTGGTAGCGCACGACGCAACTGATCGCGGCGAGCTTCGGCAGCCTGCACACTTTCACTCAGCAGCGCGCGTCTTGCGGCGGTAGCGCCCTCAGGCATGGCGGCGAGACGATTGGCAGCATCCGTGACGGTCCACTCGGCGACACGCAAACGCTCGCGGAACTCGGTGATGCGATCCGCCAGCGCGTACGCGTGATAGTGGCTCCACAACTCGACAGGCCGTTCGTCATTGAAGGCCAGCAGCCCCAGCACGCCATCGTATACGTTCAGCAGCGGTTCGTCAGGAAACAACATGGGGCAACTCCGTGAAGGGGTAAGCACGGGCCAGTGCGCCTCGTGCGGTGTATGAGTTCGACATCTTCCAGTACAGTCCGCCAATGTCGCGACGCGCCGACCGGTTCCCGACACTCCACTTTCCCCAGTGCCATGCCTGCACCACTTCTGCGTTTCTCATTTCTGGTTGCATCGATCATTGCGTGGCCCGCGATGTCGGCGCAGTCGGGCGACAGCACAACGCGTGCGGCCGACGCCAAAGCCGCGCCGGTGTGGCCTGTGCCGGGACCGGCACCGCTGCCTGGTTCGCTCTTGCCGGGCAAGCGCATCGTGGCGTACTACGGCAACCCGCTGTCGCGGCAAATGGGGATTCTGGGCGAGATCCCCATGCCGCAAATGATTCAGCGGCTCAATCAGGAAGTTGCAGCGTGGGAGCAGGCCGATCCGTCAACGCCGGTGCAACGCGCGCTGCATCTCGTTGCCGTCGTTGCGCAGGCCGACAAGGGACGCGATGGCAAGTACCGCGCGAAGATGCAGGACACGCTGATTGAGCGTGTGTACGGCTGGGCCAAGGCTGCCAACGCCGTCACCTTTCTCGATATTCAAGTGGGGCTGAGCACCATTCAGGCCGAAGCACCGCGACTCGAGAAATTCCTTATGCGACCCGACGTGCATCTGGGCATCGATCCCGAGTTCGCCATGAAAAACGGCATTGCACCGGGCAAGCGCGTTGGCACCTACGACGCCGATGACATCAATGATGTGATTGACTACTTGGCCGACCTCGTCACCAAACACAATCTGCCGCCCAAGGTGCTGGTGATTCATCGCTTCACGCAGCGCATGGTCACGGGCTACGATCGCATCAAGCTCGATCCGCGTGTGCAGGTGGTCATGCACATGGATGGCTGGGGCGCGCCTCGACTCAAGCGCGACTCGTACAATGCGTACGTGACGAAGGAGCCCGTGCAGTTCGCCGGCTTCAAGATTTTCTACAAGAACGACACGCGTCGCGGCAGCACGCTGATGACGCCGACGGATCTGCTAAGTCTCACCCCGCGTCCCCTGTACATCCAGTATCAGTAGGCCAGTCGCCGGTTCAAAAACCGACAACTGCAAACCGCCCACCGACAACCCCCCACGCAGTCGGCGATCTCGGCAACGAAGCCCGCAGCCCGTGGCGGCCGACAAACTGACAACTGAGAACCGTTTGAACTGTTCACGGTTCGAACCGACAACTGGTGGTCGGTTCTCAGTTTGGCGGCCGCTACGACCTCCCGGCTCGGCCTGGGGATCGAGGACTGCGTGGGGGGTGGTCGGTGGGCGGTTTTCGGTTGTCGGTTTTTTTCAAAAGCGGTAGCTGGGGGGTCACCGCGCCCGCACCCGCAGGCCCGCAAAAAACGTCCGCGGCGGCGCCGGCTCATAGAACCGCCCGCGCGTCGCGTTTACCAGCACGGCACTCGCATACCGTCTGTCCAGCAGATTCTCCACGCCAACCACCGGCGCCGCCACCAGGCGCCCGGCGTTGAACGCTACATCCGCCCCAGCCCGTGCACCCACGGCGACATACGACGCGGCCCGTTCCGTGGCCGCGTCGTTCACGCTCATTGACGACGCCGCGGATACATCAATCGTGCCGAACCACGCGCCGCGTCGCGTGGTCAACCACGACTGCACCTGATGCGACGGAATGCCCGGCAGCTCATTGCCAGCAAACTGCACGCCGTTCACCTCGTAATCCCGAAACTCGAATCGCGACGCTGTGTACGCCACGCCCGCCTCTCCGCGCCCGACCAGTGTACGTGCGCTGGCCTCAAGTCCGCGACGCGAGGTTCGACCAGCGTTTCGGAACGCGCGTCGCCCCGGCGCATCGGGCACGTCGAAGGGGACCAGTTCATCGCGCGTTCGCGCGTCAAAGAGCGCCACATCGACCCACGTGCGTGGGCCCAACACACCACGGATTCCCGTTTCCAGCGTGCGCGTGCGCTGCGGAGAGAGCGACGCGTTCAGTCCGGCCGTGCCGTCTGCCTGTGTCGTGAGCTCCGTGACCGTTGGCGTTTCAAAGGCCGTGCTGAATGTGCCGTACACTGACATGGACGGTCTCACGCGCCACGTGATGCCAAACATCGGATTGACCGCTGTCTGTCCCTGTTCACCACTGTCATCGCGGTCGGTGTCGGTCACGAAACGATCGTCCAACCGGAATCGAATCTGATCCCAGCGCAGCGCCACACTCGCTTCCAGCACGCGCGGCACACCCAGCTCGTAGCGCACAAACGCGCCTTCCGACTGCACCACTTCACGCTGATCCAGGCGCAGCGCACCACGCGTCGCGCCGGCCGGACACCGCGCCGACGTGGCCTGCCCCACACAATTGTCGAGGTTGCGCCGATCGTCGGTAAGACTCTGCACGTCAATGCCCGCCGACATGCGGCTCGTCAATCCGCGCCATGAGTCGGTGGTCGTGCCGCGCACCCACAGACCAGCGTTGCGCCGATCAACGGTGACGACGGCAAACGGCAGCGGGTTGTCGAGATCACGCGCGCCAAACCACGCGGCAGCAGCAATGCCATCATCGGCGGTACCCTGCTCCGCGACCACACCGAGTTGCCCGTGGCGCACCGTCTTGCCCGCGTTGCGCACGATGTTCAGCGAATCGGCGAGACGCACATCCAACGCAAGCTCCGCCGCGGTGAGTGCGCCGGGATTCTGCGCCAGCGGCATGTCGTAGCCGCTGCCCAGCAATCGAACACGCGTGCGCTTGACGGTGCCTTCCGCGCGAATAAACGCACTTGTTGCCTCCTGCTCGGCGAACAACCTCGGACCCGATGTGCGTGTGTGTGACACACTGGCCAGCCATGTGCGATCAGGGCCCATGGTCGGCAGGATCGTGCCGCTCCCCATGACTTGCGCCCGACGAGCCGTGCCACCGTCCCAAAAGCGAGCCGAAAGCTCCGCGGGAACAGACGCTGACTCCATGGTGCGAAAATCCAGCACGCCGCCAGCCGCGTTGCCATACAGTGCGGCAGCCGTACCGCGAATGGCCTCCACGCTTCCCACGGTCTCCAGATCGAGCCAGTCCATGGGCGTCTGTCCGTCGGGCAGCGAAATCGGGATTCCATCGCGCAGCACCTTTACGCCGCGTACACCAAACGCGCTGCGTGCACCAAATCCGCGCACGGCGACACGCGCATCCTGCGTTGGATTGTTCCGTGGTTGTACCTGCACGCCAGGGATCGCGAACAACAGCTCGCTGACACTGGTGCGGCGCAGCTGCGGCCGCATGCTGTCCGGCGAGAGGCGTGAGATGGCGAAGGGAAGCTCGAGCACCGAGCGATCGCCGTCGCGCGCGATTTGCACGCGTACCGCATCGATCACGGGTGCGGAACGCATGAGGGTATCTGTTTGCGCCGCGGCCTGTTGAGGACAGAAGGCGGCGAACGCAACGGCGGCGAACGCCAGCCAGCCGTGGGTGGGATAGCGCAGATTGATAGGCACTACGGATTCAAGCGTGCTGCACTCGCGCAGGCAACACCCTTGCCCGCGCTTGTAGCGAACGAGTGGCTCCGGTCGCTACCGCTTCTCGCGCTCGCAGCTTGGCGGCTCAGCCTGCACGGGCGGATCGTTGAGCTGCCCGACGCTCGCGCACACCACTCCGGTGGCTGCGTCGCGCAGCTGCAGGTACCAGTGCGAGGTGCTTGCGTTGGATGCAATCACCGTCAGTCCCTCAGGCAGGCGCGCGCCTGACGCCGCCAACTCACCCCAGAAGGCAAACCGGGCGTTGCGAGCGCGAAACTCCAGTTGCTGAAGAGAAGCGCGGCCGAGCGTGCCGCCAATTCGCTGCTTGGAGTCTGACGCCGCGACTGACGCACGCGCACCCATCGTCCCCAGCGCCAGAGTGAGTCCCACGACCGTCGCGATGAGGGCCGCTACGAATCGCTGTTCAGCGACTCCGCGTCCTGCGACCTGGGATGCGGATTGCACATCCCCCATGCGCTTCTGAGCAGGGCTGCCACCGACCAGCCCCCACGACGCCGAGTTGGCGCGTGTTGCGGCGAGGGTTGATATGGAAAGTGGGCGTGTGCTGGTGGACATGCCCCGCATCTTAGGGAGCGTCCTCCGTCCGCGGCATAGCGTGCGTGGAACGGTTGTCACGCTGCTGGCCTCCGTGCAGCGCATGTGGCATACACAGCGCATATTCCTCGCGTCGGATGCCACGCCTCCGCCAATGTGACCTCCCCCACACCACGGTCCCGCATGCCTTCTTCCGCACTCGGTGAGTTCTTCGGCACGGCGATACTTATTTTGCTCGGCAACGGCATTGTTGCAGGCATGGTCCTCGAGAAAACGAAGGGCTTTGGCGATGGCTGGCTCGCCATCACCACGGGCTGGGCGATTGCCGTGTTTGCCGGTGTGACGACCGCGATCGCGTTGGGAGCGCCGGGAGAGCTCAATCCGGCAGTGACGCTGGCCAATGTGTTGGTTGGCTCGCGTCCCGCTGGCGATGCGCTGTGGCATGTGACCGCACAGCTGCTGGGCGCAATGGCGGGTGCCGCGCTGGTGTGGTTGCACTATCACCCGCACTGGGCAGTGACGCGTGACCCGGAAGCCAAGCGCGCATGCTTCTGCACCGCACCCGCGATTCGGCACACGGCCGCGAACACCTTCAGCGAGGTGCTGGGCACGTTTGTGCTGGTGTTTGTGGCGATGGCGCTCGGAAGCGCGGGATTCGTGGGAGAAACGCCGGCCACCAATCTCGGATCCATGCTGGTGGCCGCGCTGGTGTGGGGCATTGGACTGTCGCTCGGTGGTACGACTGGCTCCGCGATCAATCCGGCGCGCGATCTTGGACCGCGCGTCATGCACGCGCTGTTGCCGATTGCCGGCAAGGGATCGAGTGATTGGAGCTACGCCGCGGTGCCGGTGGCCGGTCCGCTCATTGGCGCTGCGTGCGCAGTGGGCGTGTGGCAGCTGGCCGCGCGTTGACGGCTGATCGCCAGCGCTTGCTTGTGTGGTCAGCCTTCGCTATTCTTCTATATGGTTGATTATTATAACATGACGTCTGCATGTTGACGTTATTCCTCGCGCTCATTGTTGGCGCGGTGCTGGGGCTGCTTGGCGGCGGCGGTTCGATTCTGACGGTTCCGGTGTTCACGTATGTCGCCGGTCTCGATCCCAAAGTGGCGATTGCCTCGTCGCTGCCCGTGGTCGCCCTCGTGAGTGCGTTTGGAGCACTGGGATATTGGCGCGCCGGACAGGTGCAGTTACGCGTCGCGGCGATCTTTGGCGGCTTCGCCATGATCGGAGGGTTTGCGGGTGCACGATCTGCCCAACTGATCTCGGGAGAAGCACAGCTGCTGCTCTTCGCGATCGTGATGCTCGCCGCCGCGATGTCCATGCTGCGTCCAGGTCGTGTCTCCGCCCCCGATCCAGCATCGCCCACCTTCGTGTTGCCGTTGGCCAAACTGGCGTCGCTTGGGTTGGCGGTGGGTGTACTGACGGGGCTGGTGGGAGTGGGTGGGGGCTTTTTGATCGTACCGGCGCTGGTCCAGCTCGGTCGCGTACCTATGCGCACCGCCGTGGGTACCTCTCTGGTGATCATTGCCATGAACGCGGCTGCGGGCACCCTCGGCTACATCGGTCAGGTCGCGTGGCCCATGGGTGTGCTGGTGCCATTCACGCTGATCGCACTGGTTGGCATTCTGCTGGGAACAGGAGCGGCGCAGCGCGTTCCGCAGCGCGTATTGCGACTGGCATTCGGGCTGCTGCTGGTGGTGATGGGCGTGTTCATTCTGTATCAAAATCGAGTGGTGATTGAGCGGGCTCTTGCGCCTGCCCCGGCCCCCGTCGTGCGCGACACCGCGACGCATTCGTTTGACGTCGCTCTCTACCAGGGAGGAACCAGAGATGTTTTTCCGACAGTTCTATGACCAGCAGCTCGCGCAGGCCAGCTACATGATTGGCTGTCAGGCAACGGGTGACGCCATTGTGATTGATCCGCTGCGTGACATCGCGCCGTACGTCGCCGTTGCCGCCAGCGAGAAGTTGACCATCACGCACGTCACCGAAACGCACATTCACGCCGACTTCGTCTCCGGCGCGCGCGAACTGGTAGCCGCGACCGGCGCGCAACTGTTTCTGTCGGCCGAGGGTGGTTCGGACTGGCAGTACGCTTTTGCCAGCGCAGATGGCGCGTCACTTGTCCGAGACGGCGATCTGATTCACGTGGGCAACATCACCCTTGATGTCATGCACACGCCGGGCCACACACCGGAGCACGTGAGTTTTCTCGTGACCGACACCCCGGCCGCCGCTGGTGCGATGGGGATCGTGACGGGGGATTTTGTGTTCGTCGGTGATGTTGGACGGCCGGATCTCCTTGAAAAGGCCGCCAAAGTGGCAAACACAATGGAAGCCAGTGCTCGCACGCTGTTTCAATCCCTCGAGCGATTTCGTCTGCTGCCCGACCATCTGCAAATCTGGCCAGGGCATGGCGCAGGCTCCGCGTGCGGCAAAGCGCTCGGCGCCGTGCCCTCGTCAACGGTCGGCTATGAAAAGCGCGCCAACTGGGGACTTGCCACGCTCGACGAATCGGAGTTCGTGCGCATGGTTCTCGACGGACAGCCCGAACCACCCGCGTACTTCGCGCACATGAAGCGCATCAATCGGGATGGACCGCCCGTGCTCGGCACACGCGCCGCGCCCGAACAACAGCGCGCGTCCGTGTTGCCAACACTGCTGGCGCGACACGCGCAAGTCATTGATCTGCGAATCGCGCCGGAGTTTGCCGCGGGGCACATTCCGGGCACGCTGTCAATTCCGTACAATCGCAGTTTTGTCACGTGGGCCGGCTCGCTGCTTTCGTACGACAGCGATGTGTGGTTGCTCAGCGGTGAAGCCAGCACGTCGTCACACACCGACGATTCGTCGCTGCCCGACACTGTCGCGCGCGCCGTGCACGTGCTGTCGCTGATTGGCGTAGACCACGTCGCGGGATGGTTCGACGCTGACGTGTTCACACAGTGGCAGGCGAGCCACGGTGCGTTGCAGTCCGTTCCGCAACTGGATGTCGCGTCTCCATCTGTGCGCGATGTACTCGCCGGGTCGCAGCTCGTTGATGTGCGCGGCGCGAGCGAATGGTCCGCTGGGCACTTGCCGGACAGCATCAACATTCCACTGGGAACATTCCCAGAGGCGATCGCGTCGCTTGATGTCGATCGCCCGATTGTGGTGCAATGTCAGTCTGGTGCACGATCAGCAATGGCAGCGGCGATCCTGCAACGCGCCGGCCGAGCCGATGTGCACAACTTGAGTGGTGGCTACCAGGCATGGCGCGCGGCCGGTCATCCGGTAGTGCGTGGCGGCGAGGTGCCGGCATGAGCACGTCGCGCCGTCGCCCCGCCAAGTCGTTGTCTGCCGCCATGCTGAGTGAAGTAGCCGATCGCTTCAAAGCCCTGGCGGAGCCGACGCGACTCTCGCTGTTGCAGGCGCTGCAGGAAGGCGAGACGGCTGTCGGCGAACTGGTTGCACGCACCGGTATGTCACTCGCCAATGCATCCAAGCAACTGCAGCAGTTGCACGCGGCTGGTTTTGTGACCAGGCGCAAGGACGGACTTTTTGTGTACTACGCGCTCGCCGACAGCGATGTTCTCGCACTCTGCGACCTTGTGTGTGGACGCGTGCGGCGTGAGGTGAAAGCACAGGAGCGCGCACTCAGCGAGCGCTAGTTCAGCTTGCCGGTACTTCGGCACCGCCCCAGAGAATCCGTTCGGCGAGCTGTTCGCTCACCAGTCGGCGCACGGTCGTTGAGCCCGCACGCACCGCGTCGACCGCGGCCAGCAACTCGTGTAGACGTGCATCGCGCATCGCGACGCGTGACGCGCCGGGAAACAGCGGTACAAAGAGATCACCACGCACCATGCCGCTGTCATCCGGCCACACCAGCGCTCGTACCGACTCGGTCCCTGCGTCCGGCCCCAACATGGACGCCACGGCGGGATGCGACCACGCCGTTGGAATGCCGACCATCTCCTGACCGCGCATTGGAGGGAACGCGTAGCGCACACCGTGTACGAGAAACTCGCGAAGCGCAGGACGCGCGACGGTGCGACTGCCGACACGCAAGATGCCCGCCGACTGCAATCGTGCCACGCCACGATGGACCGCACTGGTGCTCGTGGCGAGCGCGTCGGCCATGGGCTCATACCGATCTTCCGGTTCAAGCAGCAGTCGCAGTGCGACAGCCACATCAAATGGTCGCAGCGTCAGTTGTGAGGGCACACGCAATCGCACCATGCCGAAGTCAGAAAATGCGGGGTCAGTGTGACAACATCAGGACAGATATGATCCAGAAACTACCGGTCGTGCATCCGAGCGCCATGGCAGCGACGAAGGTTCGGTGGGTGCACGCCGCGTGGGTCCACGGCCGGCCTTTGTCCAGCGCGCCGCCGGTATAGCCACGAGTGCTCCAACGCTGTACACTTGGAGGTTGCCCCCCAATCCGCTGCCTGTGGTACTCGTCACCCACTCCCGACCGCTTGTCGTGATTCCAGTAGCGCTCCCAGTCCCGTCCCGTGACAGTGCGGCATCGCCCCCGCACGCCACCGCGGCGGCGCAGGCCGCAGCGGCGAACGGCCGGAGCGGCCAGCAGCGTGACAGTCAACGTCCGACGCATGCCGTTCTGGAGCTGGCCAGAACAATGTTGGGTGTCCCACTCGCGATGGTCGGACGTCACCGCGCGCGTACGGACGGCGCAACACAGCCGGTCAGTGTCGCGCCCGAACACAACGCGGATTTCGTGGAACGACTGACCGAGGCAGTGCAGGCATGCTCGGCGCCGGTGCGCATTGAAGACACGCGCAGTCATCCGCTGGTCCGTACGGTCGCACTCATTGGTGGCGTGCGCGTATTGTCGGCACTGGCGGTTCCGATTATCGGCGATCGCGGCGACATGATTGGTGCACTGTGTGCAATGGATGGCGTGCCTCGCTGGTGGAGCGATCGTGATGTGGCCTCGCTCCAGCACGGTGCTTTGGTGCTTGGCGCGCTGATGTCCCTGACAACCGAAGCCGTCGAACGCGACACACCGCACTCGCCCACCCGGCAAACACACGCCGCGTCGGCTGTCAAACCGCTTACGCAATCGGCGCCAATCGCGTCCGAACAATTGCTGGCGGCGCTGCATGATGGACTACTGCTGCTCGGCAACGACTGGACGGTTCGCTGGAGCAATCCTGTTCTCAGTGAAATGCTCGGCGTACCACTTGAGCCGACGCCGTCCGTAGACGTGCGCCAAACGCTCGCCGCGCATCTCGATGCCACCGTGATCGCAGCGTGGCAGCGAGCCATCGATGCCGCCGCGCCCAGCGAATATGCATGGCATCATCAGCCATCAGACCGCTGGTTTGACGGACGCGCGTGGCCAACGCCGGATGGCCTCGCGATCGCTGTCCGTGATGTCACGTCGGCGCGACGGGCGGCGATACGACACGCCGAGCAGGTCAATACCGAGCGTGCATCGCAGTCGCTCACAGCGGTTGGTCAGCTGGCGGGGGGCATCGCGCACGATTTCAACAATCTGCTCACGGTGATTCGCGCGAACGCCGAGCTGCTGCGAACCGCGCCGCTCGCCGATGACGCCACGACAGAGCTAAGTGAGATTCAGCGCGCGGCAGACCGCGCGACGGTGGTGACGCAACAGTTGCTTTCTGTTGGTCAGCAGCAGGCACTTGATCCGCAGGTTGTGTCGCTTCAGTCCGTGCTGGGTCGGCTTGAACCCACGCTTCGTGCGCTGCTGCCGCACACGATCCGCATGGAGACGTCGCTGTGCCTGTCAGGCGATACCGTCTTCGTTGATCCTGCGCAGTTGGAGTATGTTATCGTGCAGCTCGTGCGCAACGCGCGCGATGCAATGCCGGACGGTGGCACCCTGCATCTCGCCACGCACGTACGCGCCCTGTCGGCACCACGCAAGGCGCGTCCATCGGATGTGCCGGCTGGCCGTTGGGTGACACTGCTTGTCCGCGACACCGGACATGGCGTTGCGCCTGAACTGATGGATCGCATCTTCGAGCCGTTTTTCACCACGCGGGATATTGGCGCCGGCGTGGGACTCGGTCTGTCCTCCGCGTATGGCCTCATTGCGCAATCGGGCGGACGCTGCACAGTTGAGAGTGAGCCGGGACATGGCGCGAGTTTTGTGGTATGGCTTCCGCAGCACACCCTCGCGTAGCGTCTGCATGAACAACAGTGCACGTGTCGTCACGGCCGCGAAGCCGAACGTCCACGTCAGAAGGAGACTTGCAACCCTGAGGTAAAAATGCGATCGGTGGTTTGGAAGTCGGTTTCCGGCAAATTATCGAAGCGCACCACATAGCCGAGTTTGAGCGCCAGTCGTCTCGCGAGCGGTGCGACCAGCGCCGTTTCGCTGTTAATGCGATAGTCCTCGGTGACTTCGAGATTGGGGACCAGCTCAAGCGTTTGCAGAAAGAACGCCGTCGATCCAAACGCATGCTTGTACCAGACGGCGGCGCGGGCAGCCGGAAAGTTGTTTTGCACGCCATCAACGCCGAGCTGTTGCGTCATCGATGCGCCCGTTTCCAGCCGGATCGTATCGCGCTCTGCTTGCAGCACGCGGAACACCAAACCAAGATATTCCTCCGTACGTCGCGCGATGCCTGCGAAGCGATTGCGATCGTACAGCGCACCCGTCGCCAGGGCTACCCACGGGCGCAGCGCGTACTCCGCGCCGAGTCCGACACGCAGCAGATTGGCATTCTCTTCGCCATCCGCCTCACCGTACACGATGCCGAAGAGCTGCTCGAAGCGCCAGAAGCCGCGGGAGTGTACCAGTCGTTCCGCAATGTTCACCGTCGAGACGCGCGTATTGCCCGTGGTCGAGACGTAGCCGAGGTCCGTGACGAAGCTGGTGGTCGGTGCCTCGGCCGGTGCCACGCGCGTTTGCACCGTGCGTGCGGTGGGGGCGACTTGTGCATGTACAGCGAGCGTGGGCATGGCCAGTACCGCAAGCGCGCCGGCGGCGACTCGGAGCATGGTATGTCGGGAAATGGGCTGCCGCATTCAGAACGACACCTGCAAACCGGTGGTGAAAATGCGATCAGTGGCCATGAAATCCGGCTCGGGCAAATTGTCGTAGCGCACCTGATACTCAAGTTTGAGCGCCAACGACTTGGAGAGCGGCGAGACAATCGATGCAATCGCATTCACTCGATAGTCCTCCGGCGTATCAATGCTCGGGATGACTTCGACTGTTTGCATCAGATACGCTTTCGGCGCGAAGCCGCGTTTGTACCAGAACGCCGTTCGTGCCGCAGGAAAGTGACGTGAGGTGCCGTCAACATTGCGCTGTTGTGTGTACGAACCGCCGGCATCCACGCGCAGCGTATCGCGATCCCCCTCCAGCACGCGCCACACGAGGCCCAGGTACTCCTCAGAGCGCTGGGCCACACCAGAAAATCGATTTTTGTCGAAAAGCAGTCCGGCCGCGATGCCCATGGTGGCCGTGAGCGCATACTCTCCACCCGCGCCGGCGCGAATAAAGTTGCTGTTCACTCGGCCCTCGCTCTCACCGTAGACGACCGAGAAGAACTCTTCAAATCGCCAGTGGCCGGACTTGAGACTGAACTTCTGGCCCGCGTTCACGGTGGTCACACTCGTATTGCCGGTCGTGGCCACATAGCCAACATCGGCGCTGGCGGAGTGCGACAGTGGCGCGGAGACGCGTCGCATGGACGCACGCGCACGATCGGTGGGCGGTCGCTGGGCCTCGAGCAGCTGGGGAACGAGACAGATTGCGGCCGCCGTCACCGCGAAGCGCTGGGTGAGTCGGAAGAATCGCATGCTCCCAACATAGGCCGCGTACACGGATCGTGCAGGCGTGATGGCCACATACAACGCTACGCGATCAGCAGTCGTTCGAGACGGCGGGGCTGCCGAATCAGATCGGCCAGTGTGTAGTCGTCCAGCACCGCGAGAAAGGCGCGCAGCGCTGCATCGAGCGCTCGTGGCAATGAGCAGGCCGGTGCGATGGGGCAACTGTTCGCCTCCGGATCAAAACATTCGACGAGATTGAGATTGTCCTCCGTCTCGCGCACCACTTGGCCGATACGAATGTCCGCCGGCTCCCGCACCAGCCGAATACCGCCGTTGCGACCACGTGTGGTTTGCACGTAACCAAGCTGCGACAAGCGCTGCACCACCTTCATGAGATGGTCTTCCGACATGGCCATGCGACGCGCGACATCCGCGATCGTCGACAGCGACTGGTCGTGAATGCCAAGATACACGAGACAACGCAGGGAATTGTCCGTAAACCGCGTTAGCCGCATCAGAGTCCGCGCACAGTCCGACGCAAATCGTCGGCCTGGTGGAAGCGCCTCGTCGCGCTGCTCGACCTTGAATCTGATCGATTGCACGCTGACATTCGACGGGACACCCCGCCCACGCTTGGCGTCCCGTGTTTAGGTTTGTGAGGCACCGCGACCAGTAGTGCGTTCGCCGCTGGTCTGCGGTGCGTCATTCACCCAGACGACGTACCCGGACACGCATGCCTTTTCACGAAGCGCCTGTTTTCCCGCACGGTTTTCGCTGCGCCAGCCGTAATGTCGGACTCAAGCCGTCCGCCAAGGACCTGACGCTCTTTGTCAGCGACATCGACGCTGCTGCCGCCGCGGTTTTTACGCGCAATCACTTTCCAGGCGCGCCGATTGTCCTGGGTCGTGAAACGATCAAGGCAGGTGTGCTGCGCGCCATTGTCGCCAATAGCAAGGTCAGCAACGTTGCCACCGGTGAGATTGGCGTGGAGCACGCGCGGCGAATGGCCAACGCCGCCGCGCAAGAGATTGGAGCGGCGCCCGAGCAGGTGCTCGTGAGTTCTACCGGGGTCATTGGTGTTCCGCTGCCGATCAAGATGATCGAGGCAGGCATTCCAGGCATCGCCGCGGAGTTGCAGAGTGATCCGCTGGTGGGCGCCGAGGGCATCATGACCACCGACTCACACCCCAAGGCACTCTCCCTTTCGGTGGAAGACGCGACAATTACGTGGGTCGCCAAGGGCTCCGGCATGATCGAGCCGAACATGGCCACCATGCTCGTCTACATCTTCACTGACGCAGCGTTTAGTGCGTCTACGCTCGATGCGATGCTGCGGGATGCGGTCGCCGACTCGTTCAACATGCTCTCGGTGGACAGCGACACCAGTACGTCTGACACCTGCGTGCTCATGGCCAACGGACACGCGGGTGAAGTGTCCGAGAGTGCTTTTCGGGCGGCGCTTCTCGCCGGCTGCGTTCGCATGACGGAGATTCTCGCGCGTGACGGCGAGGGCGCCAAGCACCTGCTACGCGTGCACATTCGCAGCGCCGCCAGCGACGCGGAAGCGCGGATTGTCGCGAAGAGCATTGTCAACTCGCCGCTGGTGAAGACGATGGTGCACGGCGCCGACCCGAATGTTGGCCGTCTGCTCATGGCCGTGGGCAAGTGCTTTGATTGCACCATTCGGCCATCCAGTACCGACGCCTGGATCAACCGGTTTCCCGTGGTACGCGGCGGGCAACGCCTCCCGTTCGACGACGGCACCGTGCGCGCCGCACTCACCCACGAAGTGGTCGATCTCGAAGTCGAACTCGGCGTCGGCACCGGTAAGGCGATGGCGTACGGCTGCGACCTCACCCGCGAGTACATCGACGAGAACGCCGCGTATTACTCCACCTGACTCCGCCTCAGTGTAACTGAAAACCGACCACCGCCAACCGAAAACCCCGAACGCAGTTCACAATCATCACGTAGTGCCCGAAGTGCGTAGCGACCCGAACCGAAAACCGACAACCCCGCTAACCCAGTCCACCCCCACCCCCCCCCAACCGCCCCACCACCGCCTCCGCCGCCTGCACCCCGTGCCACTGCGCCTCCTCAAACAGCGAAAATCCACTCAGATCAGAGTGCGCCACAAACACGCCCGGCGCCGGTGACCATCGCGAAAGTTCCTCGTTTCGCGCCAGCACACCAGGCACCGGACGCGCCATCGCATGTCCCCATCGCTTCACATCAATGCGCGTCACACATTCTGCAATATCCGGATGCGCACGGCCAAGATCACCCATGATCTCATCGCGCCACGAC
Organism: Gemmatimonadaceae bacterium; assembly: GCA_041742675.1. GTDB lineage: Bacteria > Gemmatimonadota > Gemmatimonadetes > Gemmatimonadales > Gemmatimonadaceae > JAABRT01. Next base: position 19,382 of record JBGTOG010000395.1, read on the forward strand.
GCCCACGTGCGCGACTCCATCGCGCGACGCGCCGCCACCGCCGGTTGATCGACAAGTGCGTGATACCACGTCCACACCGTCTCCGGACCGGGTCGACCAAGGAACTGATGGGTGGCTGACACGTAGCCGAGCGATGGACTGCCGTAGATCACGTTGTCCCACGCGAGCGGTGCGCTGCGCTCAGCGGGTCGACGGTCCAGCACCACGTTGGCCACCACCCACGGTGCGTACTCCATCGTCACGGGTGGCGCGACGCTGGGCATGACACGCGGCAATACAAACAACGGCGCCGCCCACACCACCGCGTCACATTCCACCTCAAGATTCGGGGTGCGCACCAACCAGCGTCGCCCGATCTGCTCAATGCGAAAGCTTGGCGCGTTGGTGATCAATCGATCAGCCGCGCGTTGCGCAAGGTATCGCACGAGAAACCCGTTGCCTTCCGGCCACGTGAGCGGACCGTCCTCCTCGGAGGGCCGCGCGGCAAAGTAGTGCGCCGCTGCCCACGCACTGACCTGTTCGAGTGAACCACCGTAGTCATCACGCGTGCCGTATTCCACCCACCAGCGAAGCGTCGGTGCCGTAAACCCGTTCGCATCCAGCCACGCGCGCGCTGACATGCCATCGAGCGCGGCGGTCGCTCGCGCTGCATCACCAAACGACAGATGCGGTGTGCCCGCCAACGGCACTCGGAATGCGCCGCTCTCACGCCACGCGGATACCTGCTCTTCAAAGCGGTCCCACTGCTCACGTTCAGCGTTTGTCACCGCATCAAGCGGCTCCAGTCCTTCATGCCAGCGCCCATGCTTCCAGAGCCGCTCCTGCGGCGCGTGACAGAGCACGCGCTCATCCCATGTGCCGTCTGCAGCAAGCACGCCCACCTCGCGCAGCAGCGAGCGAACATGTACAGCGTCGTGCGATGGAACCGGGACATAATGCGCACCCCACGGAAAACGCGTGATCGCATTCTCTCCGCTACGCGAGTTTCCGCCGGCGTCGGGCGCGAGTTCCAGCAGCGTCCAGTCGCGCATGCCGAGTGCGTCCAGTCGCCAACCGGCGGAGAGTCCGGCCATACCCCCGCCAACGATGGCTACGGCCGCGCGCCGTCGTTCTACGCGTCCCGCGCGTAACGACAGCTGTCCGTCACGCAACGCGTGCCCCGTCGCCAGTTCGTTGTCAACAAAGTCACCGGCAATCACCCGCCCACTCTTGCGTGACAATCCGTGCAGCGCCGGTGCGCCGCTACGCGGTGAATCACCCGAACAGGCCGCGAGCAACGATGCAGGTGTCGCCACCGCGAGCCCACTCGCGAGCTTCGCCAGAAATGCGCGACGCGAGGTGGCGCGGTTGGCATCGGTCATCAGCGGTTGATCGCCTCCCACTCCTGCTCGTAGTAGCGCACCAGCACCTGGTTGTTGAGACGGTTCGGTTCCACGGGGACGGCGTTCATGTCCGCCGGAAAATCAAAGAGCGACGGTATGGCACGCGCCGTCAGGAAGCGCAGCCCCTTCGGCAACGTATGCGGCGGCTGATACGGCACCGCCCCCGCAATCACAAAGCCCCACTCGCCAAAGCTTGGCACGTACACGTGATACGGGTACGTACGCAGCCCCGCGCCCTGCAACGTGGCCACAATGCTCCAGAACGACTGGCGCGCAAACAGCGGTGACGTGGACTGCACCGCGATGAAGCCATCATCGGCCAGATGCTGACGCACCAGACGATAAAACGCACTCGTGTACAGTTTGCCCACGTGATAGTTCGACGGATCCGGAAAATCGATCACGATAAAATCAAACGTGCCCGTGTGCTGATCGAGCCAGACAAACGCGTCAGCGTTGACAATGCTCACTCGAGGATCGAGTAGTGAGCGGGCATTCAGCGCAGTCAGCCGGTCGTGCGATGCGAAGAGTGTCGTCATGCCCTCGTCGAGATCCACGAGTGTCACGCGTTCAACCTGCGGATAGCGCAGTATCTCACGCACAGCCAGCCCATCGCCGCCGCCAAGCACCAGCACTCGGCTGGCCTGCGGCAACGCCGCCAGTCCCGGGTGCACAAGCGCTTCGTGATAGCGATACTCATCACGCGAGGCGAACTGCAGATGTCCGTTCAGGTACAGCCGCAGGTCGTCCTTCCAGTTCGTGAGAATAATGCGCTGATAGCGTGTGTCCTTGGCGAGGATCACCGGGTCGGCGTACATGCCTTCTTCAGCGAAGGTCGTAATGGCCTGCCCTTTCCATAAACCCACGCCAAGCACACTGGCCGCCGCGAGGGCCATGGCGCGCAGTGTCCGCGGGTGCGGGAGCACGTCCCGGAATAGCCAGGTACTCCAGTAGCCGACAATCACATTGATCAGCCCAAAAAGCAGCGCTGACCGGATCAGTCCCAGTCGCGGCACCAGCAGCAACGGAAACAGCAGCGAGGCAGCGAGTGCACCGATGTAGTCGAAGGTGAGCACATTGGCCACGACGTCCTTGAACGAAAATCGCTCGCGCATGATGCGCATCAGCAGCGGGATCTCAAGACCCACCAACATGCCGATCAGCGTGACCAGCGCATACAGCACCGGGCGAAAGGCATCCGTCCACGTGAACGTGAGAAAGAGGATCAGCGCCGAGAAGCCGCCCACGACACCAACCAACAGTTCAATGAGGACGAAGCGCACGACCACGCCACGCACAATGAACCGCGACAGCCAGCTGCCGATGCCCATTGCGAACAGGTACGTGCCGATGATCGTCGAAAACTGGGTGACGCTGTCGCCCAGCAGGTACGACGCGAGCGCCCCCGCCACCAGCTCGTAGATCAGCCCGCACGCCGCGATCACGCAGACCGTGGCGAACAATGCGGCGTTCACTGGCTACCCATCCTCGCCATGGCGCGCGTTCGCGCGATGATTGCGCGAGTGCACTCGAGCACGGCCTGCATGGACGTGATCAGTGAATCGCCGCGGCCACAATGATGCCGATCGCCAGCGCTGCTGACCCCATGAGAATCGCTGCGGCCGTGTTCTTCTTCTCGCCGATTTCGTGCCATAACTTGCCGGGGGTGAGCAGGTCAAGAATGACGAAGGCGACGACGAAGAGCACCACTCCAAGTCCGGCGAACACGGCCGCTGCCGTGACGTTCTCGAGCAGACTGTATTGCACGGGATACTCTCCTATTTGCCGCGGAGCGTGCGCCCCGGAATGTAGTAGGGCGACCGATACGCACCGGGATTGGCACGTACCGACTGCGGATCAACCGTCGCAACCTGCGCGCGGGTAAACGACCACCCACGATAATGCGCCGTGCCGAGCAATCCGAGCACAGACAGACCGTACATCGCATAGAGTACTGTGCGAATCATGCGCGCACCTCGTCGGGGGGGAAGGACAGCATGACACCTTCGTGATCACTCTCCAACCAGCGCCGATTCTCAAATCCGATGGCCGGAAACCACGCCAATATCATGGGAGCCAGCAGCGCGGCGAGCGCCAGCACAAAGTGCGACGTTTGCGGCACATCGCGGCGTACGGTCACCGCATAGCCAATCACGGGCCCGGATGGCTCTCCCCCCTCCGGGGCAATGCGCAGCACATACCGACCCGCTGGTACCTCGGCGAGCGTCACCTTCGATTTGCGGGATCCTTCGGTCCAGCTGCCGTCGCTGTCGCGTCCCGAATAGAAGCTGGTTTGCGCACTAAAGTCGCGGGACTGCCCTGATTCTTCGTTGATCAACGCCAGGCCAAACCACACCCAGTCATTCTGCACCGTTGACTCCACGTCCACCTGCACGTTCGACGTGCGGCCGCGCAGCTCGAACGGTTCGGTGACCAGCGCATTCTCTTCACCAATGCGCCGATCGTACGATCGCCCGCGTTCATCGAGCGCGATCTCATTGCGCGAGAGCGCGCAGCTGCCCACCAGCATAAGCGCCCAGAGGGCGAGCAACCAGCCGCCGACCCGACGCACCGCACGGGCGCCGTATACGTGCGGATTGGGCTGATTGGCAAACACACCGCGCGGACGCGCGTTCAGTGCCTTCACCCCGAACATTTGCGCCATCTCGGCGGGCGGCGTGTACTCTCCGCGCGACCATGTGGTTTCGTAGCGCGTGCCTTCTGCCGACAGCAGAAACGGTGGCGACACAAAGTCGCGCGAACGCACCGTGTCGCCTACGCGCAGTTCCCACGGAAACTCACCAAGCGCAGCCGAGGTGCGGGCGTCTGCACTCTGGAAGTGGTGGAATCTGCGTCCTTGCAGCCGCGCCTCGGGTCGACCCGAACCGCCCTTCTCCACGGGCTGCTCACGCAACTTCTCGATCACATTCCAGTGTCCTTCGTATTCGGAAAGATACAGGAAGCCGTGATACGGATTGAAGCATACATACTCGGTCCACGAATAGTCGGTGCCTTCAACCGTGATCGTCACCTGCTGCGATCCAATCACTTCGTACGGCACTCCACGCACGTTGCCGCGCGTGCCGAGCGGAATCTTCGGCGTAAACGGGATACGACGCGAGTGTTCCTGCAAGACGCGCAAGTTGGGATCCAGCGCGTCGAGCACCGATCCGCACGTTGCACACACCACGGTCACGGCCCAGCCTTCGGCGTGCAGTCCAACGGAGGCACCACATCCGGGACACGCCAGCGCAGCCGCGGTCACCATCCTGCAAACTCCCGCGAACCGTTTGGCGACAGCTCTTTCCATGTCACATACTCACCGGCAAACAACAGCGCCGGCGACTCACTGCCGTCGAGCGTGGCGAACGAGCCGTCGGCACCCAGCAAATCGGCAAACCAGCACAGGCTGCGCGCTGATGTCGTGAACGGCAGCTCACCCTCGGTGCCGAGGTACTCCGCTTGCGTGAGATTGGTGACCGTGTATTTCGCCGACTTCGTGCTGACCGTGTCGCCAACCGACAGCTCAGACGGATCCGGAAGAGGTTTGCCCGGTGCGATTTCTTCTGTCATCGCATACTCGAGTTGTGCATCCGACAGCCAGGCGCTCTGCCCGTTGCCCAGCCGACAATACCACTCGTTCCACCGGCCACGCGCCCAGCCGTAGGTGAGTCGTCCTACCACCACAAACGATTGATTGCGCCAGCGTCCTTCCATGCCCAACTGCACGGGCGACCCGGTAGCGGGAAACTCCGCCTGTTTACCCACCAACTCAAGATTGAGATCGCGTCGTACCAACACCGACTTGCAGAAGTCGCAGGTGGTCTGCGCTGCCTGCGCCCATCGGAACCGGATTGGCGCGCCACAGCTTGGGCACGACGCGCTGTGAGGTGCGGGCGCCGTCACAGTGCTTCGCGCGGGGTGTCAAACGCCGCTTCCAACGCCCGACGGGTTGCGTCACCGGCCGCGCTCACTGCATGGCTCGTGCCCTCCGCGGCTGTGTCTGCATGCTGAAGTGGCGCAGCAGCTCCAACGAGCGGAGCGCCGTACGGCCGCGATACCGCACGCACACGCACATGCGTCGCGCCAAGCTGTTCAGCCAGTCCCGTTGACCAGTCCCAGTCGGCGCGTGGCGTACAACAGAACAAGTTGAAGCACGCCGACTGATGTTCGGGGAATGTGTGCACCGTGAGATGTGATTCCGCGAGCAGACACATCCCCGTGATGCCGCCCGGCGCTGGAAACACGTGCCATCGTGTCTCCCCAACAGGATTGAGCGACAGTTCAGCCACGATGCGATCAAACAATGCATCCAGCACCGTGCGGCTGGTGAGGCGTTCGGCATCGCAGCCGTACGCCTCGACCATGACTTCGCGACCGGTCATGCGGTGAGTCCAGTGGGAATGGACACGGGTGTGTGTTCGTTCGTGACTACTGCTGCGCACCACCGCAAATGTTGCAGAACTTGGACACTGCCGGAATCGACTTGCCGCAATGAATGCAGAATTTGGATTCACCGGTCACTGCGGCGGCGGCCGCCGCGGCCGCTGGCGGTGCTGCATCGGTCGGTGCGGCGGCCGCAGGAGCCGCTGGCGCCGCCGGAGCGCTTGCACCACGAAACGCATCTGCCATCATGCCACCAATACCAACACCCGCGCCGAGTCCTACGCCCATGCCGGCAAGGCCACCTTCGTTGGCCGCGGCAATCGGAATGGACTGCGCGGCCTGGAACTGCGCGTACTGCCGCATATCACCCACCATGTTCATGGAGATGCGCTCATCGAGGCGCTTCTGCAGCTCGTCGGGCAGCGACAGGTTCTCCACGGTGAAGCTGGCCAGCTCCAATCCGTACGACGCGAACTGCGGCGCGAGTTCGGCGGCAATCAGTGTCGCCACAGCCGCCTGGTTCGCGGCCATGTCAAGGAACGGCACGTCGGACTTGGCGAACGCCGTGGTGAATGACGTGATGACAGCATTTCGCAGCTGTGGCTCCAGCTCGCTCGCTTCGTACTGCGCCTGCGTGCCCGCGATGTTGGTGTGGAACGCCAACGGATTGGCCAAGCGATAGCTGTACACCCCGAACCCGCGCAGGCGCACCGCACCGAACTCGGCATCACGAATGGTGATGGGCTGCTGCGTGCCCCAGCGCTGATTGGTTTGCAGCCGCGTGGAGAAAAAATACAAATCGCTCTTGAACGGCGACTGAAAGAGCTTGTCCCAGTTCTTGAGATTTGTGAGCAGCGGCAGCGTGTTGGTATTGAGCTTGTACAGCCCGGGGCCGAATGCGTCAGCGGCCTTGCCTTCGTTCACAAACAGCGCCATCTGCGATTCGCGCACGGTGAGCGACGCGCCATTCTGGATTTCCATGTCGCGCATGGGGAAGCGCTCCATGAGCACACCCGGACCATCCTCGGTCCAATGAATGACATCGATGAATTGCTTCTTCAGGAAGTCACCAAAAGACATGACCGGCCTCCGGGGCGGGCGGGGGTGCAGGAGCGCGCCAGGGCGGCGCATGGACTGCAAGTTATGGACTCGCGCCCGCCGAGGCAAAAAGCGGCGTTACCGATGCAGCTCGAACGCGAACGTTTGCTCCACCAGCTGCGCCACCGGACGACCGCCAACCTCGGCCGGCAGGTAGCGCATGCGCCGAAGCGCCGACTCGACCGCGCGCGTGAACAGCAGATGGTCGCTGTGTACGACCGTCAGTCGGGTGAAGTCCACACGTCCTGTGGAATCCACGACAAACCGCATGCGAACCGTACCGGAGACGGAGCTGCTGCGCAGCATCTCCGGATACAGCGGCGTTGGTGATCCGGGACGCACGGAAACGGCCTTCTCGACCTGCG
>JBGTOG010000241.1:0-8513 GCA_041742675.1 Gemmatimonadaceae bacterium
CCGCGAGCGCGTGGCCGGCTACGTGCGCAGCGTCGCCTCGGGCGAGGTGCTGCGCGGCGCCATCATTCGCGTGGATGCCGACGCGCAGGTGCGCCAGACCAATGAAGAAGGGTTTTACGCCCTTGTGCTTTCCGTGGGGCCGCATCGGTTGCGTGTGCGCGCGATCGGATACGCGCCACTCGACACCACCATTGTGGTGAATGGGCGGCTGGATCTCACCCTCCGCTTGCACGCAGTCGAGAAGGTGTTGCAGACGGTGCAGGTGCAGGCGAGGCGCGAAGAACGCGCCGACCTGGATCCCGCCGCTCCGCAGATGAGCGTCGTGCGCCTCGACATGGCCGCTGCCAAGGCGGTGCCGCCGGTGCTCGGTGAGGTGGACCCGTTGCGCACACTCACGCTGCTGCCGGGTGTGGCCACGACCTCCGATGCTTCCACCGCCTTCTCGGTGCGCGGCGGCAGCGTCGACCAGAATCTGATCCTGCTGGATGAGTCCACGATCTACAACCCATCGCACATCCTCGGCTTCCTCTCCACGTTCAATGCCGACGCGATCGACAACGTCACGCTGTACAAGGGCGGCATTCCGGCGCGTTTCGGTGGGCGCCTGTCGTCGGTGGTCGACATCCGGCAGCGTGATGGAAATCGCGAGGAGTTTGCCGGCACCGCGTCCATCGGACTGCTCTCCAGCAAGCTGTTGCTGGAAGGGCCAGTGCCGGGCAAACGCGGGTCCTACATTCTGGCCGCACGACGCTCCTATGCGGATGCCTTTCTGCCGCTGGCAAGCGACACGACGATCCGCGACAACCGCGCCTACTTCTACGACCTGAATGCCAAGGCGCAGGTCAACATCGGGACTACCGGCGCCCTGAGCGCCTCCGGCTTCGTGGGCCGCGACCTGTTGGCGCTGCAAGGCGCCGGATTTGGCGCCTCGTGGGGCAACCGGGCCACCGCGCTCCGCTGGAATCAGGCCTTCGGTGGACGGCTCTTCTCGAAGATCTCCGGCGCGTGGAGCGACTACTACTACAAGCTGGGCCTCCGCGCGGAGCCCAACGACTCGGCGACCTGGGTCGCGCGGATCGTGAGCGCAGACCTGAGGATCGATGAGACCTGGCAGATGACGGCCAACCAGCGGCTCAGTGTGGGCGGCGAGTTCTCGCGCAGCATCTTCCGCCCCGGCCGACTGAGCCCGGTTGGTGACACGGCGGGCTCCAGTCTGCGCACGCGCGAGGTGGAACGACGCCTTGGCGTCTCCCGCGCTGCATTCGTGAACTGGGAGATGGAGCTGGGCACGCGGCTGGGGCTGCAGGCTGGCCTGCGCTACGCGGACTTCGCCCGCGTAGGCGAGGGGACGCAGTACCAGTACGCGAATGATGCGCCATTGGTCTGGAACGCGGCGCTGGGTCGCTACGAGCCTGGGGTGCTGGTGGACAGCAGTCGTGTGCCGCGTGGTACACGCATGGCGTTCTACGATGGCTTGGAGCCGCGTGCTACCGTGCGCTTCTCCCTGACACCGCAGCACAGCCTCAAAGCCAGCTACGCGAGGACGCAACAGTTCCTGCAGCTCGTCTCGAACACGAACTCGCCCACGCCGTTGGATGTGTGGGAGCCGGCCGGGCCGAACATCCGCCCGCAAGTGGCCGACCAGTATGCGTTCGGATGGACGGGACAGTACCGCGGTGTGGAGCTCACGGCCGAGACGTACTGGAAGCGCGCGCAGAACGTGGTGGATTACATCGACGGCGTGGATGTGTTTCTGAATCCGCGCCTGGAGACGATGCTCGTGCAGGGCGAGGGACGCGCGTACGGACTGGAGCTGTTTGCGCGACGTGCCGAGGGGCGCTTCTCGGGCTGGGCGAGCTACACGCTGGCACGGGCTGAGCAGCGCTTCCCGGCGCCGGGCACCACCGATGGTGGGATAAGCGGCGGACGCTGGTACGCGTCGCCCTTCGACAAGACCCACAACCTGTCGCTTGTGGGGAGCTGGTTGTGGAAGCCGAAGTGGCGCGTCGGCTCAACGTTCGTGCTCGCGTCGGGGCTGCCGGCCACACTGCCGCGCGCGCGCTACTGGGTGGATGGCTTCCTCGTGGCGGAGTACGGCGATCGCAACTCATCGCGCCTACCACTCTACCACCGCCTGGACCTGAGCCTCACGCGGCAGCTCCGGCGCGGCGAGTTGCAGTTCGGCGTGGTCAACGCCTACAACCGTTTCAACGCGCAATCGCTGCGGGTTGAGCAGCGCAACGACAATCCGCTGGTCGCCGACGCGGTCCAGACCTCCATTTTTGGCATCATCCCGAGCCTGAGCTATGTCTTCCGTTTTTGAGATGCGCACGCGTATGACCGTACTGATGGCCGCGCTGATGCTGACGATGGGCTGCGAGCGCGTGGTGGACATCACGGTGCCCAACATGGCCACGCGCCTCGTGGTGGTCGGACGGCTTGAACTGGTGCGCGGGGCGCCGTCTGGGCGGCAGGTGATCACACTGACCACCAGCGCTCCGTACTTCGAACCGGAGGGTCCCCCCCCGGCGCGCGGTGCGGAGGTGCGCGTCACGGATAGTCGGGGCGTCGCGACGCTCTTCCGCGAGCAGGTGAACGCGCCGGGCGTGTACATCACGGACAGTCTCGTTCCGGTACTGAACCGGCGGTACACGCTCCGCGTCCGATGGAATAGCGAGACGTATGAAGGGAGTGACTCGCTGCTGTCGGTGGCCCCGATCGATTCGTTCTACTTCCGGGAGCGTACCGGACTCTTCGCGCCACCGGACATTGCGCGCGAGGCGGGCCCGCGGGCGACGATCGACTTCAGGGATCCGCCCGGCGTGGACAACTACTACGTCTGGGACCAGTTCGTGGACGGCGAGCGATTGGTGGCGGCCGATACTGCGTTCCGGTTCCGCCCCATGGAGCGCGACGCCTTTTTCAATGGCGCGCTCGTGCGCGGCTACCAGCCGTACTCGGGCGTCGTGCTGCGCCCGGGCCAGACGGTGCGCCTACGGCACATGTCACTCAGCGAACAGGGGTATCGTTTCTACCTCACGCTCAACAACGTGACGCTCGCAGACGGCTCGCCGTTCTCGTTGCCGCCGGCCAGCCTGCGCGGCAACGTGGCTAACCTCAACCGTCCGGAGGAGCCGGCGTTGGGGTACTTCCTGGCGGCGGAAGTGGAGGAGCGCACCGCGAGGGTGCCGTGAAGGACGGCGTCACCTCATGCGTGGTCGGCGATCCGCGATTCGAATCGCCGATAGTCGGCGCGCGGTCTCGAGCGCATCGCCCTGCCCTGCACCCGAATCGTAGCGATGAAGAAAGATCGATTCGAGTCCATCCGAATCGGCGCTTAGCACAAGCACACGATCTCTCGTGGCGTCCAATAGCTCGAGCGCGGCAGGGAGATGCATCGTGCAGATCTCTCCGCGATCGGGAGAAAAAATCAGCCAGGTGGCGACGCCCACGTCTGAAACCCGGAACTCCCGTATCCACACCGAACCATCCTGCCCCACAAGCATTCGATCGGCCACGGGAAATCGGCGAGGGAAAGGGATGTTGTCGAGTTCGCGAGCCAATCGCTTCTGACTCGGTGATGTTGCCGTTGTGTGTCGTTGCGCCTTGTACCTCTCGATGTCACCGCGCGTGACATCAGAGCGTGTAAGGGGCAGCACAACCTCTCGCGTGTCGCCTCGAGTCAGATCAAGGAATCGCAGGGTCGCCACGTCAGTGTCCAGAGTAATCAGAGCGTTCCGACCGATGGCATAGAGCACGCTCCTGCCGAAGGGTATTGCCTGTGTGCTCGCTGAACGTTCGGGTGCAGGAATGAAAAACTCTCTGCCGGGCATCGTCAGAACAGTGTCAACAAGGGTGCCGTTTCTCTCGAACCGGATGAACTCGAACGGCGGGCGAACGACACCTACGCCGAGTTGACCAGCTTCGAATGCCTGACCGTTGATTGCGAGCACGCTGCCCCCCGCAACACCGACTACGGCGGGCCACCTTACATGCGAGCCGGTCGCCAGCTGCGCGCGCTCGGCAAAACGCAAATCGTTCGTTAAAAACGACACTCGAGACTTGCTCGGATCAGCAACCAGTATCAGGCTATCGGAAACTCGCCACAGTCCGGCGAGTGTTCGAAACTCTTGTGGTCCCTCACCTTTCCTTCCGAAAGACCTCACGTGCCGGCCGTCGGCGCCGAAAAGCATGACAGAGTGCGTGCCGCTGCTCGTGAGCGCGACGCGTCCATCAGGAAAAATCAGGCCTCCGGAAACGTGGTATAACTGCTGCGCGTCCGCGTCGGAGCCGTCTATGGAAAGCAGCGGCGCCGAATCAAGCTGACGAGCACACTGGTCGGCCTGAGACAGCAAAGTCCCGCTTTCTCCTGCGTTCGCCCTCAAGAAGTGAGCGATCGTCCACGGCGCAGTTGCAGCTACTGCGGTATCCTCGACGAGTACGCGTGCCGGAATGCATACTGCGTTTCCAATGGTCACGGCGCTCAAGCTGATAAGCAGCGCACGAACGAGGATGGGGACAGGAGACATACTTAAACCCCTGAGTCAGTGCCTGTTGTGGACGCCAGTGTACTTCCGTCCAGAACTGATCATCGCCTTTCAAGCTGGCACTGAGCAATTTCGCAGGCAATACCGCGTTTAAGCATTCGGACGTTTGATCGTTGGGATCCTCCGCCAGGCATCCTGTCTGCTCGCCACCAACCCTGATATGCCCGCCGCAAAAACCGCCAAACATTCGCGCGATGCCGGTCAAGACGCAGTGTCGCCGCCGTCAGCGGAATTCGCTTTGCGGGGTGGACACACCCTCGCACTCGCAATCTGCATTGGCGCCGCACTGCTGCTGCTCTGGCCGCTGCTCACCGGTCAAATCCTGTTTGGCGGCACGCGCTCCGACATGTTCATCGCGGGCTACTCGTTTCGTGGATTCGGCGCGGAGACGTTCCTGAACAGCGGGACCATTCCTCAGTGGAACCCGTACCTGTTTGGCGGCATGCCGTATATCGGCGCGATGCATGGCGATATTTTTTATCCCACCGCGTGGCTGCGTTGGATCATGCCGGTAGACCTCGCGATCACGTGGGGCATGGTGGTGCACTTCGTGCTCGCCGGCTGGTTCACCTGTCGATTCGGCCGAGCGCTTGGACTTGGATGGGGCGCGGCGATCATCGCGGGCGTGGCATACGAGCTCACCGGCATTGTCGCCTCGCAGATGAGTCCGGGGCACGACGGCAAGCTCTTTGTCTCCGCGTTGGCGCCGCTCGCGTTCTGGACACTGCTGCACGCAATTCGACATGCTCGGTCGTGGGCGTTCGGTGCGTTTGCCATCGAAGTCGCGCTGATCGTGCTTGGCCACTATCACATGGCCTACTTCCTGTTGCTCGCGCTCGGCTTCTGGGCACTGTACCTCGCGTTCTGGGACGATCAACGTTCGCGCAGTGTGCCGGCGTGGAAGCCGCTCGCGTGGTCAGCAGCTGCAGTCGTAGTAGGCGTCGGCATCACCGCGCTGCAGGTGTTGCCGTTCCTGTCGTACATCCCGTATTCGCCGCGCGCCGGTGGTGGGCCCGATCAAGGGTGGGCGTTCGCCACGAGCTACGCACTTCCACCGTCGGAAGTGTTCACGTTCCTGCTTCCCGAGTTCAACGGCGTGCTTGAGCGCTACTGGGGAAGAAACCCAATCAAGTTTCACACGGAGTACGTCGGCTTCCTTCCCCTCGCGCTGGCGGCGCTCTCGTTCGGCGACGCAAACCGTCGGCGACTGGTGTGGGCGTTCGCGCTTGGCGGTTTGCTGTTCCTGCTGCTGTCCTTCGGCGGGCACACGATTTTCTATCGCCCGTTCTACGAGCTGCTGCCCGGGCTCAAAAAAATCCGCGCGATGGGCATGGTGTTCTTCCTTTCTGCGTTCGCGATCTGCGTGCTCGCCGGGATCGGAGCGGATCGACTGCTGGCGGGCCGCTCGCGGGAGAAATCACTGCTCGGCGTAGTCGGCGCAGCTCTGCTGTTCGCGCTGCTCGGCGCAACCGGGGCGTTGCAGGGGCTCGCTGAGTTGCTGGCCATTCCCGAACGCTTTGCTGCCGTCAGCGACAACGCTGACGCACTGCGTGCGGGATCTTTCCGCTTACTGGTCTTTGTCGTTCTGGGCGGCGCGCTGCTTTGGGCGATCACGCGAGGCCGGATCAATGGGCAGTTGGGCACCGCAGCACTCGTCGCACTGATCGCGACAGAACTGTGGAGCGTAAATCGCCGGTTCTACACGTTCTCGCCGCGCGCCGACGTGTTGTTTGCCGACGACGCTGTCACGCGACATCTCAAGGCCGTCGCGCCGCCGTATCGCGTGTTCGATCCCTTCAACAGCTATAGCCACTCGATACTCATGGCCTATCGCATCCCGGTGGCCACTGGATATCACGGCTTTCAGCTGCAACGCTACAACGAAGTGGCAGGTACAGCGCCACGCTATGAAAATCTCTTCTCGCCGAGCCTGCTCGATCTTTTGGCAATCCGATTCCTGATTCTCCCCGAGCCTCAGGATGTGCCCGGCTATCGTGAAGTCGTGGGTGCCACCAACACGGCCTTCGGCACGACCGCGGTGCTATACGAGCGCGATACGATCCCCGCGTACGCACGCGTGCTCCCTGCGTCGTTCAAATCGGCGGACGCCGAGGCAGTATCGACGCTCGTGGACCCGCGATTCCCCACGAGCCGTGTCGCCGTGCTGCCAGACACGTCTACCGTCTCGTCGCCCGTGGCACAACCTCCGTTCGTTTCAGCCTCCACCACCGCGCAGATCACCGAGTGGCGCCCCGGGGCAATGACGGTCGCCCTGACGGGCGCTGAGTTAGCCCCAAGTCATCTGCTCATTTCGGAGAACTGGTTTCCTGACTGGCGTGCAGAAGTTGACGGTCAGCCAGCGGTGGTACGTCGCATCAATCACACGATGCTCGGCGTTGATCTTCCAGCGGGCGCGCGCGAGGTGCGCTTGCGGTTTGCATCGGCAGCCTATGCGAATGGGAAACTCGTGAGCCTTGTCGCGCTGTTGGTGGCGATGGCGATGATGGTGGTGCCAAGCGTTTCGAGAAGAGCGACGAATGCACGCAGACCGCGCCTCACTCCCCCAGCGGATGGCGCCACCGCAATCCCGGGAATCGAGCAAAGTCTCGATCCGTCGTGATCCACTCAGCGCCCGACTCGATCGCAAGCGCTGCGTGATAAGCATCGGCCACGAGATTGCCGCGCACCGCGCCGCGACGGCACAGGTCGGCGAAGAGATCCCAGTGACGTGCCCCGGGTCGCAGCGACACCACCCGGGGATGCTGACGGATCGCCTCGGCGTAGCCAAGTGCGTCATCCAAGGTCATGGGCGGGTCAAAGATCCGATGGTTGGTCAGCACGCGAATCACGCCCGACAACACCAGCTCCGAGACGCCGACCGGTTCCAGCGCCGCCAGCGACGATTCGAGCCAGTCACGGAATGCCGCGTGGCGAGGCGCGTCATCGCGCGCGGCGTAGATGAGCACGTTGACGTCCAGCGCAATCACGTGAGGTCGTCGTCCATCAGTTCGAGCAGCGCGGCGTTGTTGTCGAGGTCTACCCCGGCACGCAGCCCACGGCCACCGCGGAACAGCGGGAGCGGTGGCGGTACGGGTTGGTCGGATCCCTGTTTGTAGAGGGCGGCGCGCACCGCCTCTTCAATGAAATGATTGAGCGAGTGCCCCGCGCGCGCGGCCTGCGCCTTAGCCTCACGCAACAGATGGTCCTCAAGTCGGATCGTCGTGCGCATGTCTTGATGCTACGGATGTGACATTAAAATGTCAATCCGGAGCGCCGACCGGAGCAGTATCGACGCCCGCGTCTGCCAACCTGTTCATTCTGGTGCCCTATCCGGGATTGGCGGCGCTCCATGGTTTCATTTATATTGCAAATGAAACTATGGATCCCTCCAGCTTTCACTTCCCGTCCATCCGTTTCCACCATGCCCGGTCGTTACGAGTCACGTATCTGGCAATCCGATGCGACGCGCGATGCGCCACCGCGCCATCGGCGAGCCTGCCGCTACGAGGTGCATATCCCGGAGCGACTTGGCGAACTGCATGTCCGCCTCGACGGCGCACTGGCGGCGCTGGTATCTGAAGCGGAGCAGGCGCTCCTCACGCTGAACAGCGATGGCGGCCCTGCGTTGGCGCCGCTCGCGCGCCTGCTGCTGCGCACGGAGTCCATCGCGTCGTCCAAGGTGGAAGGGCTGCAGTTGGGCGTCCGTGAACTCGCGCGCGCCGAGGCCAGGGCCGAATCGGGCACTCCACCGGGTTCCACCGCGATCGAGGTGTTGGCCAACATCGACGCGATGGTTCTCGCGGTCGAGAGTGCCGCCGAGAGCGTACGCTTTGGCGAACACGAGATTCTGGCGATCCATCGCCGCCTGCTCGAGCGCACCACGCACCGTCGAATCGCCGGGCAGATTCGCGACTCGCAGAACTGGATTGGTGGCAACGATTACACGCCGTGCGGCGCGGACTTCGT
>JBGTOG010000297.1:0-1952 GCA_041742675.1 Gemmatimonadaceae bacterium
GATCGCGCTTGCCGGCGGTGCCAGTTGGCTCGCACTGCGGAGCTCAACGGTCGCGGAGGCCGGGCGGCGTGCCACGCACGAGGACGCAGATCGCTAGATTGCGCGCGTGCGCCGATTCGCGGCGCGCTTCCTGCATCTTCAGCATGTTCGTCACATGGCCCAGTCATCACACGCGCCGGTATCGGCGTTTCTCCGTCATCACTTTCGCCACTTCAACGCCGCCGCACTGATCGATGCGGCCGATGGCTACACAAAGCACATCGACAACGGCGGCAAGATGATGGTCACGCTGGCCGGCGCCATGAGCAGCGCCGAGTTGGGCTTGTCACTCGCCGAGATGATTCGTCAGGGCAAAGTGCACGCGATTACATGCACCGGCGCGAATCTCGAAGAAGACGTGTTCAATCTTGTGGCGCACGATCACTACGTGCGTGTGCCAAACTATCGCGATCTCACGCCGCAAGACGAAGAGGCGCTGCTGGCGCGTCATCTGAATCGTGTCACCGACACCTGCATCCCCGAAGAGGAGGCGATCCGTCGCATCGAAGCGGCGATTCTCAAGGAGTGGCAGGACGCCGATCAATCGGGCGCGCGATATTTCCCGCACGAGTTCATGTATCGTATTCTGCTCAGCGGCGCGCTCGAGCAGTACTACCAGATCGATCCGAAGAACTCGTGGTTGCTGGCTGCCGCGCAGGCCAACCTGCCCATCTACGTCCCGGGCTGGGAAGACGCCACACTCGGCAACATTTTTGCGTCGCATGTCATCGATGGCAGCGTGAAGAACGTGCACACGGTGCGCACGGGCATCGAGTACATGATGCATCTGGCCGAGTGGTACACACAGATCACGAAAGACACGACCGTCGGTTTCTTTCAGATCGGCGGTGGCATCGCCGGCGACTTCCCGATCTGTGTGGTGCCCATGCTGCATCAGGATCTGCAGCGCACCAGCGTGCCGCTGTGGGGCTACTTCTGTCAGATTTCGGACAGCACGACAAGCTACGGCTCATACTCCGGCGCAGTGCCCAACGAGAAAATCACGTGGGGCAAGCTGGGCGTTGCAACGCCCAAGTTCATCATCGAATCCGACGCGTCGATTGTCGCGCCGCTGATCTTCGCCTTGGTACTCGGTCAGTAGTCGTTCGCGGCCGTCGGTCAGTAGTCGTTCGCGACCGACGGTCAGTCGTCGTTCGCGGCCGTCGGTCAGTAGTCATTCGCGGCCGTCGGTCAGTAGAGCGGCGGCGGCCCAGTCGGCTGTGACAACGCACTCGTATCTGCAAACGGGTCGCGATCCACGACCGCCTCGGGCACGCGCAGGCGCTGCCCGGCACGCAGCGCATCCCCGGTGAGTCCGTTGAGCTGACGCAGTACATCCACCGCCGTACCAAAGCGTCGGGCAATCGATGTCAACGATTCGCCGCGCTGCACGATGTGGGTCGTGTAGCGATCGGCGCGGATTGTTGGCATGCCGGTGCGACGCAGCCGCTCCAGTTCCTCCATCTCCAGCAAACGCGCGCGTTCGGCGATCGATCGTACGGAGTCGGCCAGCGCGCGGTCCGCTTCATCAATGCGCCACGCAACGGTCCGGGTGGGCGTCCGCAGAACGACGGCCGTTCCGGTCGCGTCCGCATCGATGCGCATGGTGAACGCGAGGTCATACGGCCACACTTCCAGATAGAGCTCGCTGGGGCCGACATCAGCGGGGCGGAGCAGAGTGAGCGGCGGTGCACCGAGATAGAGTACTCGCCGATTCGTGGCCACGAGCACGCCATGGGAGAGCCGCCACACGTCCGACGCACGTCGCTGCGCAGCAAACACACGCGCCAGCACCGCTTCCCCCGGATCCAGCAAGGTCGCGAGCTCGTGCTCGGCCGTCGCTCTGGCGATGCGCTGCGTGCCGATCGGTGAAAGCACGGCTGCCGTGGCCGTGAGCGCGACGACGGCCAGCA
>JBGTOG010000302.1:0-32164 GCA_041742675.1 Gemmatimonadaceae bacterium
GCGGGGGTGTGGCTGGCGTCGCGTGCCGCGGCGATGCGCGGGGCGCACTAGGGGAATGCCATGAGGCGGCGCGTCGAGTCGGCCGAGTTCACCGGGTGCGTCGAACAGCCTTCACGACACGCGAAAGCTTCCACTCGGTCGTTCCGCCGCGGCATCAGGTGGCCACACCAGATCCTCCACTTCCGCATGCATCCACGCGTCCGCGTGCAGCGGGCGACCGGTGGGAAACGCGTCTACCGCCGCAAACTCCTGGGTGACGCGTGTCGCCTCAACGCTCTCTGCATCGGCCGCCGTCAGTCCAACCGGCAGTGCGATCACGAACCGCGCACCCTCACCACGCTCCGCCTCCGTGACGTAGGCGGTACCCCCGTGCCGTTCTGCAAGCGTTCGCACCACACTCAGGCCAAGTCCACTTCCCCCAACCGTGCCATCACCGGGATGGAGTCGTTCAAACGGTTCCCAGATCCGCGGTCGTTCATTGGCGGGCACTCCCCCCCCCTGATCATCGATCCGGAACTCGATGGTGTGCCGCGCGCCGCTGCCGAGTTCCAGCGTGATGGTTTGTCCCACCGGTCCGTACTTGACCGCGTTGTCGAGCAGATTGAGCAGCATCTGGCGCAGTGCACCGGCATCAACAAACGCCAGTGCGGCTGACGGAAGACGTGTTCGAATCGTCACCTGCCGCGCCGCGGCGACGGGCAAAAATCCCTGAATCACATCGCGCGCCAGTTGCGCAACGTCAGTCACATCGCGCGCCAGTGGCAAGCCACGATGTTCGGAGCGCGCGAATCGCAGAATGCTCTCCACCAGATGCCCAAGGCGTTCGCTCTCGCGATTGATCACGCCAATCCAGCGCTTGGCCTGTTCCGGCGACTTCGCACGATCAAGCAGCAGTGTTTCGCTGAACATGCGGATCTGCGTGAGTGGCGTTCGCAACTCATGCGAAACGGCGGAGACGAACTCGTCCTGCGCGTGCACGAGACGCTGCTGCTGCCGCAGCAAGAGCGCCGCACTCGACGCCAGGATCGCGGCCAGCGCCAGTAGTCCCACCAACATCCAGCGCCCGGTTGTAGGCATCGAGTCGGCCAATACCGCGCGCGCGGCATCGGAACGCATATGAAGTTTCACTTCTATGCAGCTGTCGCGCGCCCGGTCAGAGAACGCGCCGTCAACTGGCGACTGCGCAAACGCCGGATCGTTCAGTTGCGCGCTCCGATAACGTACCACGCCTGCGCAATCTTTCACTTCAGCGGCCAGCAGGCTGTTGAGCGCCGCTGCAGTCGGCAAGGCAATTGTGGACTTGCCGTCCGTTGAGAACACGCGGCCTCCTTCCGTGGCTGGAACGGGCCACGCCACACCACCAAAGGTTGGCGGCAATAACTCCACCGACTCCAGCACGATGGCCGCCGCGTCGGAAACGCTACCGGTATTTGCGTCCGACGCAGCATCCACGAACGCGTCAGGCACGCGCAGTCGCAGCTGTTCGCCAAGCTGACGGCTGGCGAACGCCAGATGTGACGCCAGCGCTTGCTCAAGGTCAGCGCGCTGTGTTTGCCAGGAACGAACGGTGGCGATCGTGGCCACGGTGACCACCAGCACGGTTCCCACCAACGCACCAATCGCCCACTGCGCCGCACGATGGCGTGAACCGGTGGCGCCGCGCCCAGTCTGATGACGTGCGCCGTCGGTCTGCTCGGCGTTCACGTCACGGCGCCGTCAAACGCTCACCGAGCTCATCCCACCACCATGTACCAGCGCGGCCACACGTGCGCGCGATGGCACATCCAGTTTCTCGAGCACCTGCTCCACATGATTGCGCGCCGTGAAACGAGAGATCCCAAGCACGCCGGCGATCTCCTCGTTGGTGAGCCCTTCGGCCACCAGTCGCGCAACACTCGCTTGCCTCGGCGTGAGTTCAAAGCGTGCCGAGAGCAGCCGTTCGAGCTCAGCGGGATCGAGCGCCGCGACCGGCGCTGTATTTGCTGCCGAGTCTGTCTCCGCGTCTGGCCGTGACGCTACGGCCGCGCGACGCAGCTGAGCGTTGACGCGCGCCAGCAGTTCCATTGTGCCAAAGGGCTTGGTGACGTAGTCATCCGCGCCGAGCCGAAAGCCTTGCAGCTTGTCGGCTTCCGCACCGCGAGCGGAAAGAATCAGTACCGGACACCAGCAGCCGGCACTGCGCACCTGCTCCAGCACGCCGAACCCATCGAGTCCTGGCAGACCAAGATCAAGAATGACGAGGTCGGGTACGCGTCGCTTGATCGCCATGACCGCATGCCGGCCGTCACGCGCAAGATCAACCTCGTGTCCTTCGATTTCGAGGTTCGCCTGCAGTCCTTCAGCGATGTCGAGATGGTCCTCGACGACAAGGATATGAGCCATGGACCTCAACCTGGCGCGCGATCATCTGGTGAGGAAGGGTCAGTCGACCCGGTCCGGCGCAGACGACACGGCACGCTCAATCATCGGTGAGAAACACGCTCAGCAGACCACTGACCAGACTCACGACCAGCGCGCCGAGCAGGGCGGGCAGGAAACCATCGACGGTAAAATTGATGCCAAGCGAGCTCGAGAGCCAGCCTGTCAACATGAGCAACAAGGCGTTGATCACGAAGGTGAAGAGCCCAAGCGTAAGGACCTGCACCGGTAGCGACAGGACCACGAGTACAGGTTTGATAAACGCGTTGACGACGCCAAAGACCAGCGCCACGCCAACGAGGCCTGGCCATGAGCCCTGATAGTTGATGCCCACGATCAGATACGACGCTACCCACAGGGCAGCGGCGTTGGCGATCAGGCGACCAATGATGTTCATCGAAACCGGGAATCGGGAAGGGGAGTGCTCGGTGAAATCGGAAGGGCAAAAGCGACGTCTGTGCCCACACCGGCTCGGGGGACGGTAGCGAGAGTTCGCCCCGACCGAAAGATGCGCTCGTTTGTGACTCCGGCGAAGTCCGCTGCGGTCGGCAGAACCCGGACAGCCGAGCGGGCGATCTCCCGATAGCTCCGTGGATGACGCCTGCCGACTCTTCCAGTCACGCGTGGCATCCCCATCACGAGGATCGGAGATGCACGCGGCCCGCTCCGGAGATTGGCCATGCCGCCCCCGCTCAAACTTCCGGATGTGTCGGTTCCTCACACCGATCGCGTCACCCACTCGAAGGTGCCGGCTCTGGCGCGTCCGCCCGCAGGCCCCATTCTGGTTGGCTGCGACGGCACTCCATTCGCCGATTCGCTCTTCAGTGCGGCGCGTGCGGCGGCCACGTCCCTTGCGGCGCGCATCGAAGTGCTCGGCGTATGCGAGCGCACACCGCTGGCGCCGGCCGTTGGCGGCGGTGTGCTCGCCGCGCCAGAGCTCGATGCGATGCGACAACAGCACTTCCTGGATGATGTCAGACGCACCGTTTCCATTGCGGCCGCCGGCGATGCCGACTGGCGCGTTGACGTCGAACTTGGTGCTCCGCCGGAAATACTGGCGTTGGAGGCCGAACGGCGCGGCGCCAGTCTGCTGGTGATGGGCATCGGTCGCCACAATCCGCTCGATCGATTGCTTGGTACCGAGACGACGCTGGCCACACTGCGGCGCGCGCGTGTTCCCATCCTTGCCGTTGGCAGCGGCTTTCCGCTCTCGCTCCGGCATGCGGTCGTTGGGCTCGATTTCTCGCCAGCCAGCATGCGTGCCGCAAAGTTGGCGCTGCGGCTTGTTGGGGACAGCGGCCGCGTGACGCTCGTGCACGTGCGTCCACGCTTCGATCATCCCAGCACCGATTGGCGTGCGTGGGATCAGGAGTACGGGAAAACGTTGGCGCCGCTCTTCGCCGATGCCATCGCGCAGCTGGACGCACCGCCTGGCGTCACTGTGGAGACTACGACGGTGCGCGGCGATCCCGCCTCGGCGCTGCTGGCGTTCGTGCATCAATCCGGCGCGGATCTGCTCGGACTTGGGACACAGCGACACGGTGTGTTGGATCGGTTGCTGGTGGGTTCCGTCGCCACGCGCGTGCTGCGCAATGCGCGTGTGGCTACGCTGGCCGCGCCGGCTCCGCTGGTGGCCGGTCCGGCGGGCCTCGCGCCTGAGGGCGCCCGTGTGGAGTCGAGTGAGGATGCATCAGCGTGGCCAACCATGCTTGATGCGTTCACGCGCGCCAACGTGGGCCGACGGGTGTTGCTTGAAGCCGGACCCGAAGCGGACGCGCTGCGTCCCGTGGCGCACGGTTTGTGTTTTGCCGGTGCAACGAGTGTCGCGGGATCATCTCGCGTGCGGCTGCTGCTCGAGCGCGAGCAGGCGCCCCAGCTCGGGCATCTGGCGCACGAAGATGCGGCAATTGAGCGGGTGGCGATCGTGCGTGACGCCGCCGGACTCGACCTCGGCCTGCGTCTGCGGCACGCGCGCGGCGTCACCCGCCTCAGCTTTCGCTGAAGCCGCCGACGAACGCAGCTTGCCTTTCGCGTGCGCGCGTGCGCAGCGCCTGTGCTATGTACTGGCGACGGGGCCGCGCGCGATCGTATCGCGAACGGCGCGAGCCAGTGTATCAAGAGTGAACGGTTTTTCCAGAAACGCCATGTGTGGACTGATCCCGCCGCCGTGACGATCCAGCATGTCGGCGGTGTAGCCGGACATAAACAGCACCGGTACCGCTGGATGCGAGACGGCGAGATGATCAGCGAGATCCCGTCCTGATCCACCCGGCATGATCATGTCGGTGATGACAAGATCGGGGAAGCGTTGCGACCGACCGAGCACGCTGATTGCCTCTGGGACAGCGTTGGCGACCAGCACTTCGTAGCCCAGATCGCGCAACAGTCGCCGGAGCAGCGCGGCGACGATCGGTTCGTCTTCGACCAATAGGATGAGCTGTCCTCGCACCGCCGCCGCACTGGCGGGCGTAGGATGTGACGCCACCACTTCGGAGGCGGTGGCCGGCGGCAGTTCTATTCGAAATGTCGAGCCCTTGCCGAGTGTGCTGTCGACCTGAATTGTGCCACCGCTCTGGTGCACGATCCCGTGCACCGTGGACAGACCGAGTCCGGTCCCGCGTCCGGATGGCTTCGTGGTGAAGAAGGGTTCGAACATGCGTGCCTGCACATGTTCAGGAATGCCGGCGCCGGTGTCGCACACTTCAATGAACGCCCAGCCGTTGGCACAGCGTCCGGTGCGCAGCTCCACCTCACCGCCGCGGTCCATCGCATCGCGCGCGTTCACCACCAGATTCATGATGACCTGCTCGATCTGACCAAGGTCGGCATTGATATCCGGCGTATCATCGTCGGTGTGCAACGCGAGCAGCAGATCTTCGCCAATGACGCGTCGCAGCAGGCCGGTCATGTCGCGCAGTACCGCCTGCACATTCAAGACGCGCGGTTGCAGCACCTGACGGCGGCTGAAGGTGAGCAGCTGTCGCGTGAGTGAGCTCGCTCGGCGTACCGCGTGCAAGACCTCATCAACAAGCTCGACTCCGGAGGCGTGCTCGCTGAACTCCTCGCGCAACAGTTCGCCGTACCCCTGAATAACGCTCAGCAGGTTGTTGAAGTCATGGGCGATACCGCCGGCCAGCAGGCCGACGGCTTCCAGCTTCTGAGCCTGTCGAAGCTGCGCTTCTGTGTGCTGTTGCGCGGTGACGTCGGTACAGGCACCCACCACCACCTGCGATGCGATCACATCATCGACGTATGGGCTTCCACGCTCACGCCAAAAGCGCACCTGCCCATCGCCGCGCAGCACCCGGTACGCCAGATCAAACGAACGCCCCGCTTTCACGGCCTGCATCATCAACGACATCACATTGTCGTGATCTTCGGGGTGAATCACGGCTTGCCATCCGGCGAGCGTACGGGGCAGCTGCGTCGCCTCGAGGCCGAGCGCGCTTTCGATGTCACCAAACCACTCAACGGCACCGGAGCTCACGTTCCAGATGTAACCAAGGCTGCCGGTGGCGTGGAGCGCGAGCCGGTACACCTGCTCATCATGTGCGGTGAAGACGAAGTCCTGCGGGTCGGGGTCAGTCACGCGATGTCAGAAGACGCGAAGGTTGAAATAGCGACGTGGATTGGTACGAATGTCCGCCAGCAGCGCGCGGAGTTCGATCACCGCAGAATCGGTATGACGATACAGGCGGTCATCATTGACCAGCAATCCCATCGTGCCGTCGCCGCGGTTCATCTTGGTGAACAGTGAATCGGCGTTGGCTACGGCGCGCTCAAGCTGCACCTGCGTGCGGCCGACGTCCACCGACAGGCTGCGAAGCTGCGAGGTGGTGAGCAACAACTCCTGGGCCGCTGTTTGCACCGTGGTCACAATGACGGCAATCTCACCGTGACTGGTGCTGGCATCCACGCGGCGTGCGACGGAGTCAATCAACGCCGCCGCCTGTGTCAAATCGGTGATACCGCGCTGCACGTCGGCGCCGACATTGTCCAGATTCTTCGATTGCCGTGCGACGGTGCGCTGCAGTTCACCGGAAAGATCGGCCAGACTGCGAATCGTGCCACGCATCTCCTTTGCGGCGTCGTCGTCAAACGCGGTGCGCACGCGATCCGCGACTTCGGCGACATCACCGGCGATGCGCCCAGCGACGGCGGTAAGCTGTGCGATGTCGGGGAGCAGTGCACCGGGCAAGGTATCGCGGGCACCGCGTGCTTCGGCCACCGCGGTGCGCAACTCGCGGTCATTGGGCAATCCTTCGGCGTCGAGCACCGTCACCTGCCACTCGCCGAACAGGCTCGACGAGGCCAGCAGTACCACCGGATCACGAGGCAGTGGCGCGTGCTCATCGAGCGCCAGGCGAATCACGACCCAGCCGGCGTCGCCAAGCGCGATTTGATCCACGCGGCCGCTTTTCACGCCGCGAATCACCACGCTGTTGCCCAGCCCAACGCCGCCAACATCACGCACGCGCGCGTGCACTGTATTTCTGCGATCGCCCAGCGAACTTTGGTTCACCCACAAAATCGCCGCCACAACGAGCACGATCACGGCCAGCACCGTGGTGCCGACCACCGCATCGTTGATCCGCTGCTTGCTGGTCATTGCAACGTTCTCCCGGTCAGCCAGACCAACGCCCAGAATGCATCGAGCACCAGAATCATCACGGCAGAAATGACCACCGCGCGGGTGGCCGCTCCGCCGACGCCTTGTGCGCCGCCACGAGCATTGAGTCCGCAGTAGCAGCCAATCAGCGAGACAGCGGTACCAAAGCTCGCTGACTTCACCAAGCCGTAGCGCACGTCGAACTCGGAGAAGAAAAGTCGCACGCCTTTCACGAACTGCTCCGTGGGTACCTCCACCAGCCAGAGCGCGGCCAGCCAACCCGAGATGACGCCTACCACCATCGCCGCGCCGACGACAATGGGAAACATGAGTGTGCCGGCAAGCACGCGCGGTACCACAAGGTATGCGTACGGATCATAGGCCAGCGTTTCCAGCGCGTCGATCTGCTCAGTGACCTTCATCGTGCCCAACTCGGCGGCGATGTTGGCGCCTACGCGGCCGGCCAGCGCCAGCCCGGTAAGTACCGGCGCCAGCTCCATGGTGATGGTTTTCTGCACCAGCGTGCCAACGAAATACGGTGGTACAATGTCGCCCACGGAGTAGTCGGCGAGCATCGAGAGCACGATGCCGGTGAAGAGCGCGATGAACACCCCGATGGGAATGGAATTCACACCGAGCACCCGCGCGTGCTGGGAGGCGTGCGGCCACCACGTGCCAGTGTCCGGGACCGCACGCAGCGTCTCGCGCACGAAACGACTGGCTCGGCCAATGGCCTCCATGCCGGAGCGCACCGCACGTCCAATACCCGACGGCGCGGCCACAAGAGTTCGCATCATGTCGTGATAATGGCACCGGTGATCGTTTCGTGCTACGTGCGGCGTGCCCGTGGAAGCATGGCGCTGCCGAGTCAGGTGCTGGACGGCGGCGAGCACGCCGCACAATACTTCACGCAGCCGTTGAAGCAGGGAGCAGCAGGCACCCCACCGGAGGTCCGAGCATGGCGGAGTTCACAATTCTCGCGGCAACCGACCTGTCGCCCTCCTGCCAACCAGCCGTGGAGCGCGCGGCAATGTTGGCCCGTCAGTTTAGCGGACGCCTGACGCTGGTCCACGTGGTGCACGAGGGAACGCTCGCGCGCCTGGCGGAGCTGCTGCGACCGCGTGACAGCGTCATCGATGGCATGCTCGATGAACCCAGCCCTGAAGCGCTGTCCGAGACGTTCCGTGCCGACACACAACAGATTGCCGATGAGTTGGTCGTGGAATACGGAATCGCTGCCGATGTACGTGTGTTGCACGGGGCGATCGCTACCTCGCTCGCAGAGCAGGCCGATGTTTCGGAGGCGGACCTGCTCGTCTTCGGTGCGCATGGTGCGAATGCGATTCGTACCTGGCTGCTTGGATCAACCGCTGAACGCGCCCTGCGCGGAACCACCCGCCCACTGCTTGTTGTCAAACAGCCTCCGGTTGCGCCCTATCGTCGAGTGCTGGTCCCGATGGACTTTTCACCGCATGCCACTGAAGCATTTCGCGCGGCCCGTCAGCTTGCGCCCGAGGCGGATGTCGTGCTGCTCCACGTGCCTGAAATCCCATTTGAAGGCAAGCTGCTGCAGGCCGGTGTGCGCGAATCCCGATTGCAGTTGCTGCACGATGCGGCAGAAGCGTCGGCGCGATCGCAGTTTTCGGAGTTTCTTGCTGCGACCACACAGGGTGATGCACTGGTTCGTACGGTGGTCGCACACGGTGATATCTCGCTCACGATCGCCGAGATGGAGCAGGAACACAGCTGCGATTTGATTGTCATGGGGAAGCGCGGCACATCGCTGCTGGATGAGGTCTTCCTTGGCAGTGTGACGCGCCAAGTGGTGTCGCTCTCCACGTGCGATGTGCTAGTAGCCGATCGCGCGACCCAGTAGCAGTCCCACAACACTGGCGGCAGCGAGGGCGATCAGCCCAATGCTCGCGCGGCGCTGAAATGCGCGCGAGCCGAGCGTGAGCGTCAGTGTGAGCTTGAGCAGCGTGTTGGCGAGCAATCCCACAGCAATCGCAGTGGCCGCAAGCTGTCGCAGCGCCGTATCGGCGCCCAGTCGCGACATCGACAACGTCAGCGCATCCATGTCGGTCAGACCGAGTGCCGCCGCCGTCACCAGCACACCCGGCGTGCCGATCGTGCCCTGCACCCATGCGATCGCGAAGAGCACGACTTGAAACGCAATCGCCATCTGGATGGCCTGCCACAGTCCCAGCGGATTGCGCACCGCGTCATCGGAAGTGATTGGCGATTCACTGCTGGTCTCCGGATCATCCGGTCCACGCTTTCGCGCACGCCAGAGCACGATGCCAACAAAGGCCGATCCGACGAGAAACGGCGGCAGCAGAAACGGCACCACCGATCGACCAACGTTTGGTTCAAGCAGCGACGATACGACGACTACACGCGGCACCAGCACGGTGCATGCGGCGACCACGCCCAATCCCAGCGATGCAGCAAAGGCGGGCTCTGATTTGCTCTTGCGGCTGAAGTGCAACGCGACGGCGGTGCTTGAAATCAGCCCACCCAACAGTCCTGTTACGCCATAGCCGCGCTCTGTACCAACGATCTGTCGTGCGACGTAACCGGCAAAGTTGAGACCGGAAAACAGCAGCACAACGATCCACAGTTCACGCGGTCGCACGCTGTCGTACGGTCCGTAGCTGCCAGCCGGAATGAGCGGTAACAGGACCAGCGCGAGCACCGCAAAGAGCAACGCCGCGCGCATTTCGTGATCGTCAACTTTCAGGAGCCATCGCTGCACGCGCGATTTCTCCACGAGCGCGAAGACCACGAGTGCCGTGATGCCGCTGACCAGCGCGCGATTGCCAAGTCCCGCCAGCACGCCAAGCGCCAGCACCACCAACGCCGCGGTCTCGGTAGTGCCATCGGGGGTAGCGCCCGGTCTGCGAACGGCAAGCACGTACGCTGCGACGACCAATCCTCCGCATCCGGCGAGCAGGGCAATGGCCACACTGGTGTGGCCGAGTTCGATCAGCAGCCCCGCCATGCCGCCCAGCCCGCCGAGCAGAAAAAACGTGCGCACACCGGCAAAGCGGGCGTCAGGTCCGGTGGCGTGTCCGGACCACTCGCGCTCGACGCCTACAGCGAGTCCGGCAAGCGCGGCGACAGCAAGATTGGCGATGGGAGCGACATCCATGAAGGGAGCATCAGCGGGCGGGGGCGTGTTGGCAAGGGTGGCTGGGACAGCTAGTGTCCGTCACCATCTCTCGCTCCAACCAGCGCGCGTGCGCGCTCGACCACAGCAGCCGGCGCGCCGGACAGGGCCAGCAACGCAATCGCTGTTCGCGAAGTGGACGGGCCGCTGCGTCGCAAGAAGTCAAACGTGAGCGCGCCGTCGGTTACCGACTCCCGGAAGTGCCACGCGTTGTACACGTCAGCGAGCCGTGAGACCAGTTCACCATCATGTGTCGCCACAAGCACCGTGTTGTTGGCCATCTGCTCACCGTGCGATGCCTGCGCTGCCGGTGCTGCCTGCACCGCCAGCAAGCCGCGCAGCACCGCTTCTCCTGCGGCCAACCGTTCCATGGTATTCGTGCCACGCAGCAGTTCATCCAGGACAAACATCGTTGGCGTTTGTGGCTCTACATCGTTCAAAAACTCCACGATGCGTTTTGCTTCGGCAAAGTAGTAGCTCGTTCCGCTGGAGAGATCGTCACTGCGGCCAATGAGACTGCGCACACGCCACATGCGGCCCTCGTACGACGCTGCCGGACATGTATCAAGTGCGTTGGCGAGCACGATGGCGATGCTCACCGTGCGCAGGTAGGTGCTCTTGCCTGTCATGTTTGCGCCCGTCAGCACGAGCCCGCGGCCTGTGCACAGCTCGGCGTCGTTTGGCACGGGCGCTTCGACCAGTGGATGCCACGCCTGAGCGATCGTGGTCTGCAGGGCGGCCGGTTTTGTGGCGCGGCACCAAACGCGCGGCTCAGCACGAAGTGATGCGACGCCGAGTGCACAGTCCACATCACCCACCCACTCGGCCAGCGCTCGCAGCCGACGTGCTGTGTGATCGAGTACACGACCGGCCACCAAGAGCGCGTTGGCGTCGAGCAACAGCAGCACGTTGACATACTCCCACAAACTCGCGCCCAGTTCACCTGAGTCGTGTGGATCGCGCGAGACCCACTTTCCCATGCGTTCTAGCGAGCGCAACGCCGTGATGTGTGCGCGCATGCCGAGGCGTGCGTCGGGCGGCATATCAGCAACGGCATCAAGTTGGCGTGCGGTGGCGAGCAATGGCGTGAGTTGTCGGAGCGGTTCAAGCAGCCCGGGCACCTGCCAGCCGGCCACCGCGCGCATCGTCATATTGACGAACGCAAATGCGGCTACAGCAAGAATCGCTCGCGGGTCGAATACGAGCGCAGCGATGCTTGCGACCATGCCCACGGTGAGCAGCGGAAAGCACCAGTACCACGTGCGAACAACGATGGTGCCCGGCACTGTGAGCGACCAGAGACCAGGACCCAGTGTACGGCCAACGCGTGAGAGTATGAGCGCGAGCGCGTCACGAAAGGATGAATCGGTCGATGCCAGTGCTGCGATTTGTTCAAGCCAGGGTGTGTCGCGCCATGCGACGCCATCGCGCAGTCGCTGATACAACCGCTGGCGTCCGAGTCCGGTCTGGCTGCGATCGAGCGTTGCCACTACGCGGTCGAGGTCCAGATCGGTCCACGTGCGTTCGTCGAGGGCGCAGGGACTGATGTGCGGATTGCGACGTAGTGTGCGCCAAGCCTCGTTGGTCCACCCGTCATCAAGCGGTAGTACCGGTCTGATCTGCCCCCACGCGGCGCGAACCGAGCGCAGTTGTTTGTGTGCGCGATGACGGCGAAGCAGCCACCAGGCCAGCAGGCCCAGCAGCACGACCACACCACCAACGAGCAAACTGGTAGAAGTCATGGAGTCTGGCCTGACGAAGCAATGCGAGGCAAAGTTTCAGCTACGGTGATGTGGTGTACAGCGCCGATCGCGCCTGCTTGCGCACGTTGTGCCTGTCTCCGAGCTTGCTGTGATGTTCAGCGCACTACAATAGCCTCCACCCGCCGTGAGCGCTTCCCGCCCGATGTCAGTGCCCACGGCACTGCTTCCCATTGTCACCATGCTCGGCGCACTGCTCGCCGGTGTGGTGACCGGTTCGCTCACGGGCGATGTCATTCTCATCGCGATGCTCTGTGCCGCTGGCGTGGCGTCGATCATCGCCGTACGACACGGCGCGACATGGAATGACGTGCAAGGCGCCGCGGGCACACAGGTCGCGCGCGTGCTGCCGGCGCTACTCATCCTGCTGGCCATTGGCATGCTGATCGCGATGTGGATGTTGTCGGGGACAATCCCCTGGTTGGTCGCGTGGTGCATTCGTCTGGTGAATCCCTCGTATCTGGCCATCGCGGCGTTTGTCGCGTCGGCGCTGATGTCGACATTCACGGGTACGTCGTGGGGATCCGCTGGCACGATTGGTGTGGCCATGATAGGCACGGCCACGGCGCTCGAGGTGTCATTGCCAATGGTGGCTGGCGCCGTGATTTCCGGCGCGTACTTCGGCGACAAGATGTCGCCGTTATCGGATACCACAATCATTGCGTCGGTGGCCGCCGAGATCGATGTGTACGCGCACATTCGGGGCATGCTGCCCAGCGCGGGCCCGTCATTTGTCATTGCGGCGCTGGTGTACACGCTGCTCGGAGAACGTGGCGCGAGCAGTACGGTGCCAGAGTCCGCGACAGCGCTGCTGGACGAGTTGTCACAGGCATTTGTGTTGCATTGGACGGTAGCGCTGCCACCGCTGGTGGTGATCGTGGCGATTGTGCGACGCGTGCCGTCGCTGCTTGCGATTGTGCTTTCGTCGGTGACAGCCGCGGCATTGGCGGTGTGGCTGCAACGCGTTCCGCCACTCGATGTAATGAGCGCGGTCGTGAACGGGGCGCGCGTCGGTACGGACACCGTGCACAGCGATGTGTTCGTGCGTCTGGTCGAACGCGGTGGGCTCAACTCCATGGCGCCAACGCTCGTGATTGTTTTCGCCGCATTTCTGCTCGCCGGTGCCATGGACGTATCCGGTGCGCTCGATCTGCTGCTGGCGCGTCTGCTTCGCATTGTGCGCAGCACATTCGCCCTCGTTGCGGCGACCATGACTGCAGCACTCACGATGGTGGGTCTCACCAGTCACGGCGGGGTGACCATGCTGGTGGTGGGCGGCCTTTTTCGCGATGCGTATCACAGGGCGGGTGTGCCGCGGCGCATACTGTCGCGCAGCCTGGAAGACTCCGCGACCATCACCGAGGTACTGATGCCTTGGACCGTGTCGGCGGTGTTCATGGCCACAACGCTTGGCGTGCCCACGGTTGCCTACGCGCCGTGGGCGGTGTTCTGCTGGTGCGGGCCGGTGCTGTCGCTGGCGCTGGCGCTTACGTCGCGGCGCGTGCTATGACATGGTTGCAGCGATTACGCCGGGACGTATGATGAGACGCTGCACTGGATCGAGCTTACTCCAGTTTTTTTCTTCAGGTTATGCCTATGAGATCAACGCCTATCGTCGCTGCGCTGTGTCTGTTGTCACTGCTGCCCGTCACGAGCACCGCGCAGCCCGCAACAGTCATTCCGGATGAGGTGTCGTGTGCGGCGTGTCGCATCACGACCGCCACGCCGCTGACGCTTCGCGTACCGGTCGAACACGCCCTCGCTTCGGTACCGCAGCTCGTGCGCGCCGACAGCAAGGCACGCATCTGGATGCTCGATCGCGCGTCGGTGCTGGTGTTTGACAGTACCGGACGTTTTCTCACGGCCATAGGCCGCGAAGGCCGAGGGCCCAACGAGTATCAGGGACCCGCTGAAGTTCTTGTGCTGCCCGGCGATTCGGTACTCCTGATTGATCCGCAGAACGCACGCGCGTCGGTGATCTCACCGCAGCTCGAGTATGTGCGCAGCATATCGTTTCCGTTTGCCTTCGGACGCGGCGCTGTGCTGCGCTGGCCTGACAGTGTGCTGTTCAGTGGTCGCGCATCAGGTGCGAACCTGCGTGCGCCCAGTGCGCCGCTGCACCTCGCGAGCTTTCGCGACCCGATGGCGCGCATCATTGCGTCGTACAGTCCGCATGGCACCGCGACGCGTCCAGGCTATTCCTCCTTCATCATACAACACATCAGCCGCGACCCGCGTGGACGCATCATCACCGTCGAGTACCTCGCCTACGACATCAGCGTCTGGAGTCAACTCGGCGCCGAACGACGCGACGTGCAGCGGCGACCGACGTGGTTCGCACAACCAACCAGCGTGGGCATGGGTCCAAAGGAGCCACCGCCTCCAGGAATCAAGGGGATCGCGACCGAAGGCGAGAATCTGCTCTGGGTCGCGACCAGCGTGCCCGCTGCGACGTGGGCGTCGGCGTGGAAAGACGCCAGCGCCATTGGTGGCGAGATCAGGACCAGCTCGATTGCGCTCGAGCGCCTCTACGACACCATGTTGGAGATTCTGGATCCGGTGGCGGGAAGTGTTGTGGCGCGCCTCAAGCTCAACGGCTTCATCATTGGCCTCCTGCCCGGCGGACGGCTCGTGAAGTACGATGTGGACATGATCGGAGAGCCGCGCGTGAGCATTATCCAGGCGAGCGTAGTGGCACCGGGTCGTTGAAACGATCGTGACCGATGCCACCCAACCGCCCGCCGCACGACCACCCGCTACGGCGAACAGAACGTCGAGGTTCCGTAGTTGGCACCCGTCCAGACGTAGAAAAGGAATCCGTTTCGCTGGACGTTCGAACAGAGCAATGCGCCGCCGTTGCTGACAATCGCGGCAAAGCCGCCGGTCTGCGCGAAACTCACATTGGTCAGGGTCAGGGTGCCATCGGCCGTGACCCAAAGTGTGCCGTTGGCGTTGCTGCCACCATACCACGCGGCCGAACCGGCGTTCCGGAACACCACGTTCGAGAGCATGTTCTGCGCTTTGGCCGTGGCAAACTGGATGCCCTTCCAGAATGACGCGAGGTCTTCCACGCCCCGGAAGATCACCGGATCGGACACCGTGCCATCGGCACGCAGCGAGCCTTCGTCACTCACCACCAAGCTGGCGTTCTGCGCGAACTCAAGCTCCGCCCCGGCATCGATTACGAGCGCAGCCTTGATCGTCGTGCGATCCATCACCTTGAACGGGGACCCAATTTTCCGCCAGCGTTGCGCGGTGGTCACCGCGTCGTTGTTGCCAAAGGTCACCCGCACACTGTTCTCGGTGTTCTGCGAAAAGCTGTTGTTCGCCGCGATGTCGCCTACGCGGTTGGGGTGAACAATCATGGTGCGCACGTTCTGCGTGAACGTATTGCCGTTGAATCCGGTAATGTCGCCCTCGGCGGGAACCCAGAAACCGTAGAAGCTGCTCCCCCGAAACATGCTGTTCGTGATCACCGCACGACTTCCCGCGAGAAGGTAAACCATCGCGCGGGACTCGCTAAAGCCGCTCCACGCATCGCTGCCGCCATTCTCGAAGACCACGTGGTCAAATCGATTCGCCGTTGAAAGCGTCGCGATGCTGATGCCCTTCCAACTGCCCGGCGCCGCGACCTTGCTGGTGAACACGATGGGCTGACTGACGGTCCCCAGTGCAGTCAGCGATCCCTCGTTGCGGACATTCAGGCTGACGCCGGCGAGCGACGAGACCAGCACGCCCGGTTCCAGTGTCAACGCGGCATCCACGTACATCCGCGTCTGCAGCTCGAACGGTACCGTCAGTCGCTGCCACGTCTGCGCGGTCTGCACGGCATCGTTGTTGCCGAAGGCGACACGCAACACGTTATCCGTGTTGTTCACGAACGCCGTCGACTTGTCGATGTACTGCGCAACCGTGGGGTGCACCCACGCAGCCACCGCGTTCTGGCGCAGCGTGTTGTCGACGAAAGTCAGTTCGGCGCCCTCGTAAGCGGTCAGCCCGGTACCGCCACTCTGCGCGAGCGTCGTGTTCCGCACGCTCACCAGCGACGCGCCGGACACCAGCAGCGCGGTCCGCGAAGAGCCAAAGCCGCTCCAGGCGCTCGATCCGGCGCGCTCAATGGTGACGTGGTGCAACGCGTTCTCGGTGCCACGGCTGTCGTTGAAGTACACACCGCGCCAGGTGCCTACGGGATCGCTGCTGGTGAACAGGATCGGTTTTGCGGCCGTCCCCAACGCCTGGAGGCGACCGCTGCCGGTCGCCGTGAGCGAGCCGCTCGTGCCGAACTCGATGCGCACGCCTGGTGACACCACCAGCGTACCACCGCTCACGGTGAGTGCATTTGTCACCTGGTAACACGTGTCCGCCGGCAGCGTCGCGCCGCCAGCGACTGTCGCTTGCACGAGCGGCAAACATCCTGTCAGCGCGAGATCTACGCCGCTGCTGCGTGTGGGATCGAGTGTGCTCGTGGCCGTAATGCGCACCGCGCCTGGCACGATCGCAGTCACCAGCCCCGAACCGTTCACGGAAGCGCGCGTATTGTCGCTGCTGGACCAGCTCACCGCCTGCGACACGCTGGCGGGCGAGACCGTGGCCGTCAGCTGCATGGTGCTGCCCACCTCCAGCGTGGAGCTGGGGGAGCTGACGACGACGGCGGTCACCGCTACCGGATCCGGATCCGGGTCAGGCGATGTGCTCGACGATTCGCACGCAGCGAGCAGCGCGAGCGTGGCGGCGAGGGCAGCGAAGGAGGCGTATCTGGAGCGCATGGAGACCTCGGGTGACGTGACGTGAACTGCGACCGAGATCGAATCGGTTCGCCCCGGCCTTGCCCACTCAACGGGAAACCGTCACTGACTCCGCCACCGCATGTTGGTGGGCGCGCCACCCGCACCGATTGGCGGGTTGTGCACTTTTTCCATAGCTTTCTGTGCTCGCGTTCGCTTTGCCTCGTCACACTCGGTGCCTGTATGTCCAGCGATTCCGGCACGATCACCGTGTTGCTCTCGCAATGGAGCGCGGGTGACGCATCCGCCTTTGATCGATTGGTGACGCTCGCCTACGACGATCTGCGCGCCATCGCCCACCGTCGTTTGCAGGCCGGTCGCTCAGGGGAGCTCGCGACTACCGCGCTGGTTCACGAGGTCTATCTCCGGCTCATCGGTCATGCGGACGGCCAGTGGGAAAGTCGCGCGCACTTTTATGCGTTCGCGTCGCGTGCGATGCGACACATTCTGGTCGACCAGGCGCGTCGTCAGAACGCGGATCGTCGCGGCGGCGGTGCCGTGCAGGTCCCCCTCGACGAAGCGCAGTTGGCCGACCCCGATCTCACGACCGACGTGCTCGGTGTCGATGAGGCGATCGAGCGACTCGGTGCACGACATCCGCGCATGGCGCAAGTCGTAGAGCTCCGCTTCTTCGGCGGCCTCAGCGTGCCGGAGGTCGCCGACGTGCTTGAGACTTCTGTGCGCACCGTGGAGCGTGAGTGGACGCGCGCGCGATTGTATCTGCTCGAGCAGCTACGTGCGTCGGACGACGACACGCTAGCGGGTGAGCGCTAGGGCGTAACGAGCAGCGCGCGATACTGCGACGCCTGATACGACGCGCCACTGCCTGCGAGCGCGGTCACCAGCTGCTGTATGATCTCACGCAATTCGGCATTCGGTGGAGCGGGAAGCCGGCGGATCGCTTCGCGGGCGCTGTTCAGATGTCGCGCCCCCTCATCGACGCGCCCGGCCTGGGTGAGCGCCAGTCCGAGTTGCGCCTCAGCCACCAAGGTCCAGGCATGCGCGACACCAAGTGATGCGCTGTATTGCTGCCATCCGCGTCGCATCGGTTCAACCGCATCCGAGGGCCGCGCTCGTCGCACGTAGAACCGCGCCAGCGCGAGATGCTGCGCGCCAACGCGCCAGTCACCGTCGGGCCAGTGCCGTTCCGCGTCCTCGGCGACTGATCGCCGAAGCGATTCCACATCGTCGTACCGTTCCATCACTTCGAGCGTGGCGGCCAGATTGTTCGAGTATTGGATCCGCATGGGGTGTCCCACATCGTACACATCGTTTGCCAGCCGCAGAGCGTCTCGATACGACTGCTCCGCTGCGGCGAGATTGCCGCGTGACTTTTGCAGGAATGCGATGTTGTTGTAAAGGATGGAGAGGTTCGCCCAGTTGGGACTCGCTTCTGCGCCACGTAGCTTAAGTAGCGTGCCGTACACCGTTTCCGCGGAGTCGAACTGACTGGCCGATCGCAAGGCGGGTGCCAGATGACTGAGTGCGCCCGCGTAGTAGCCACTGGTTGTGTCACTGATGCGACGCAGGATGTTTACCGACTCTGACGCGAGCGCGAGCGCGGAATCGGTCTGCTCAAGCTGCAACTGCACGGCGCTCAGCTGACCGAGCAGGGCGGAGTGTGTTGAATCCCCGAGCAACCCGGCTGCCTGTCGCATTTGCAGCAGCTCCTGCAGTACCGAGTCCGCCTGTCGCGACTCGCGCGCCGCGCGATAGTTCGAGCCGATGCGGTAGCGGGTCTCCAGCGAACTTGAGTCCATCGGTCCAAGTTGTTCGTCGAATAGCGCAAGTGATTGCCGCAGAACCGTATCCGCGGCGTCCGCCCGACCAAGCCCCGCGAGCGTTCGACCAATCGCCGCCAACAACGACGCGCGCAGAATAGGTTGATCGGCGAGCTCCCGGTCGAGCCGTTCGCGTCCCCGCTGTAGCGCCTCCACCACCGTCAGCGAGGAGCCGTCGCCTCCCGATACGGGATCAGGGCTGCGCAGAATGTCCACCAGAAACTCCTCGGTTTCTTGCGCCCGTTCTGACGCGAGCTGAGCCGCGTCGCGTTCGCGCTCAAGTCGCGCATTCTGCACCAGCAACACCGCGATGAAGGAGACCACCGCGAGCACGGAGACGAAGGCTGTGGGCATTGCCCAGCGATTGCGGGCGAGAAACTTGCGCACGAGGTAGCGCGTCGACTCCGGGTGCGCGAGGATGGGGCGTCCCGCGAGATATCGACGCACGTCCTCGGACAGCTCTTCGACCGACGCGTATCGTTGTTCGGGATCACGCCGCAGTGCTTTGCCGGCGATGATATCAAGATCGCCGCGGAGAACGCCGCTCAGCGTTGCGGGTGTTGTGCGCCGAGCCTCAGCGCGCGCTTCCGGTGCAGGCACATTTTGAAACGCGAGTGTCGAAACGCGACTCGGGTGCACCAGCGGTGCGTCCGGACTTGTATCGCCGGCCAGTGGCGGCACGCCGGTCAACAGCTCTCGCAGCAGCAGGCCAAGCTGATAGATGTCGCTGCTCGTGGTGATGGAGTCGCCGCGCAACTGCTCGGGACTGGCGTAGTCGGGCGTGAGCAGTCGCACACCAGTGCTCGTCATCCCATCATCGCGATTGAGCAGTTTGGCAATGCCGAAGTCGAGAAGCTTTACGGCACCGTCTGTTGCCACCAGGATGTTGGAAGGCTTGATGTCGCGGTGCACGACCAACTGCCGATGCGCGGCGTGTACGGCGTTGGCCACTTCGATGAACAGACTCAGGCGTTCGCGAATGGTGAGGCGTTGGCGGTCGGCGTGGGTGGTGATGGGCGTACCGTCCACCAGCTCCATCACCAGATAGGGGCGCCCGTCCTCCAATGCGCCGCCGTCGAGCAGGCGCGCGACATTGGCATGTGTCACCGACGAGAGAATCTGTCGCTCCGTACGAAAACGCGCGATCAGATCATCGGTATCGAGGCCCCGGCGAAGCACCTTGATCGCCACGCGCTGGTCGAACGCCCCGTCGGCACGATGCGCTTCATACACGGTGGCCATGCCGCCGCGCCCGCGATATCCGGTGATTGCGAAGCGGCCAACCCTGGTGCCGGGCTGCAGTTCCTGCGCCTCTCGCCGTGCTTCATCCGACGAGAAGGCCATCCGCAACAGCGCGTCCGGAGGCCCGTCGAGGCGCGCCGGATCACTGGCCAGCTGCTCGAGCAGACGCGTGACAACCTCGTGCAGGATGCGATCGTCGCCGACCTGCTCTAGGAGGAAGGCTCGCCGGTGGCCCTCAGGCCGGTCGAGCACCTGCTCGAGCAGGCAATCCACTTCCTCCCACCGCTCCCAGAGCACCGAGTCGGACGAGGTCATTGCACGCACACCTTCCTGAATTCCATCGATCGTAGCCGTCCAGAGCGGCGCCGGGCGGCGGCGAGCTGGCACCGCCCCCGCGACTCGCGGCGACGTACGGCCCCGTGAGAAGTAACGCAGAAGCCGCCGCGATACCGCCATCTTCATGAACCGATGCCCATGATGAAGACATGAGCAGCACGTCGCGGCGGACGGTCAGTGTTTAATGGCAACGCGGGCCGCGTCACCAGAGGCGCAGTGTCAACAACGGATGATCAGTTCCCCCCGCTACGGAATCCCCGCTCCCGCCTTCGGCACTTCATAACTCCACGGCTGTCGCACGAGCTTGCGCTGACGCGGATACAGCTCATCGAGCGAATCGCCGTCGTACAGTCTGCCATTGAGCATCACCATGCCAATGCTGTTTGTATTGCGAATGTTCTGCAACGGATCACGATCGAGCACGAGCAGGTCCGCAAACTTGCCGGCTTCGAGCGATCCAATGCTCGCGCCAAGCCCGATCGCCTCCGCGCCAACAATCGTGGCCGCGCGTAGCGCATCATGCTCCGGCATGCCACCACTCTGCACCAGCCACAGCTCCCAGTGCATGCCGAGTCCCTGCAACTGACCGTGACTGCCCACGCCCACCTTGCCACCTGCCGCGACGGTTTTCGCGAGGTCTTCGGCGTGCTGCCACATCGCGTACTCTTCCTTCACCGCAAATCCGGCCGGCCCGGGCGCATTGCCAGTGCCGCGACGTCGCACCTTGCCATCAAAGTCCACCGGATGCGTGAAGTGACGCAGCTTGGTATCACCGAGCAAGTCTTCACTCTGGTAGAACCAGCCCTCACCAAACGGTCCACCGTATTCCACCACCAGCGTAGGCGAGTTGTATGTCTGCGTGGCCGAGTACCACTCATACACGTCATCAAACTTGGGCGTGATCGGTAGCGTGTGTTCGATGCCCGGATAACCATCAACGCCGTGCGTCAGATTGAGCTTGTGATCAAGGCCGCCTTCGGTGGTGGGCATGATCTCGAGCTCCTTCGCGGCCATGATTAGCCACTGTCGCTGCTGACGGTTCCCGCTCATGTACATCTTGAGCGTTTTCGTGTCGTAGTACGTGGCATAGCGCTTCATGATCTCTCTCGCGTGATCGAGATCGCGCACCGGTTCGGCGCTGAATACGCCAGGACCTGTGGTATAAATGCGCGGACCAATCATCGCACCAGCGTCCACCTGATCGTTGTAGCTCAGGAAGTCCGTGGTTGCTGTTTGCGGATCACGCGTGGTCGTGGTGCCGTAGGCGAGCGTGGCGAGATATTGCCACGTCTGCGTATTGTGAATCTGCGGCGTGAGCCACTGCGGGTGATAGTGTGTATCCACCATGCCGGGCATGATGATCTTGCCACTCACATCCATCACCTGTGCGCCATCTGGAATGGGCACACTCCCACGCGCGCCAATCGCGACAATGTGTCGGTCACGAATCACGATATCAGCGTTCTCGATGATTTCATGACCTTTCATCGTGATCGTTTTCGCACCGCGCAATACCAACGTGCCGCGCGGTTGATCACGCACCGCCGTAACCGTAACGCGACGTTCATCCGGCTTGTAGCCAGGCTTGTCCTTCTTCGTGGTATCGGCTTTGGCAATCGAATCAGCGCGTGCGAGGCTGTCCTTCTTTGTGGTGTCTGCACGGATCAGCGCCACACGTCGCGCGTCAACCTTGAGCGAATCATCCACCACCTTCGCACGCTCCAGATCAAAGCTCCACAGCGCGTTGCCCAGCGACCACATCACATGCTTTCCGTCGGCGCTCCACGCCGGAAACTCGCCGCCCACCGTATTCAGTTTGCGCACCGGCACTGACGATGTTTCGGGATTGATCACTGACACCGTCGGCGGCGTGCTGCCTGCCACCGGCACCGTGACCGTGTACAAATCCATGCCCACCATCGCGAGCGCCTGATCGCCGGTGGGCGCCATGATCACCAGCGAGGCAGGGCGGGGACGTGGCGGCGCCGGCTCGTTGTCATCGAGATGTGATGCTGCCAGCGCAAAGCTGTTGCCAAAGCCACGTGTATTCTCGAAGTCAATCGGACGTGCGCCACGGCCACCAATCCACTGCTGCGACGCACGCGCCACCAGATCGGCATCCAGACCAATCGCACCGCCCGCACCTGGCGGCAGCGGACCCGTGACCTTCAGGTGCGTCTTGAGATCGGTGCCATCCCAACGGAAACTCTGCAGACCGTCACCGTACGCAAAAATGCGCTCGGTGTCACGCGTGAAGTGCGGGTTGCCCAATCCACCCGTTGGCATGATGCGCGTGATGTCACCGCCATTGGACGGCACCCACACAAACTCGGCCGCGGCCGGACCCCAGAATGCACCGCCTGCTTCCTGCAGCTCACGCGCCGCTGCACGTACGGCAACAATGCGATCACCGCTGGGCGACCACGCCAGATCACTGTAGAGCGCGTTGCCATTGCTCAGTGCGGTCACGCGCCACGAGTTGCCGCGCGCTGCACGTGTGGCTTTGGCAATCGAGCCGCCGACTGCGTCATGCCATGTGACATACGCAACACTCGAACCATCGGGTGACCACACCGGACTGAACTCACCAACCGTATCCGACGATACGCGCATCGGTGTACCACTTGGCATGTCGGTCACGTACACACGATCCAGAGACACAAACGCCAACTGCTTGCCATCCGGCGATGGGGCAATGTCGCGAATCTGCCGGGCGGTGAACGTGGAACTGGTGTCGATGGTGTAGGCAAACTTCACCTCCGGTCCCATTTCCAGTTTCACTTCAGCTTCAAACGGAATCTTGCTCGGTGCTGATTTGTCTACGCGCACGCGCCAGATTTCGCCACCATAGGAGACAATCACCGAGCGCGAATCGGGTGCAAACGAAAACCCCGGATACGCATCCAGCGGCGCGCGCGATTCCATATCATCACGCTGGACCGGAAACGCGAGCCAGTCTTCCTCCTGCGTCTCCAGATTGCGCAGTCGAAGTCCGGTCTTCGTTTCAAAGCGCGTGCCGTACACGAGATACTGTCCGTCAGGCGACAGTGTCGGTCGGAATCCGGAACCAAAACGCGTGGTCATTTGCGAAGTGCGTCCGTTTTCCTTGTCCCACACGTGGAGCTGGTACTGCGGACCAAGCGCGTTGTACTGCCAGTCACCGGTGCGCGCCGCAAACCACATGTAGCGTGGGTCTTTGCCGAACGCCGCGCCCACCATCTTGAGATTCGCCGGCGCGGCGGGTTCGGTGGTCAGTGGCAATCCACTGCCGCCATCCACGTGATACATCCAGAGTTTCGCCACACCGCCAAGTCCACCTGACTTTGACGCCACGATGTATTTGCCGTCGGGCGTCCACTCCGGTGAGACGTACAGGTTGTTGTTGCCCGTGGTGAGCTGCGTTGTGTCGCTGCCATCGGCGTTCATGTGCCACACGTTGTCGCCGCCCGAGCGGTCGCTCACGAAGACGATCCGCGAACCATCCGGCGAGTAGCGGGGCTGCACGTCGTACGCCATGCCCGACGTGATGCGGGTGGCTTTGCCACCTGCGATCGGCAGCGTGTACAGGTCGCCGAGCAAGTCGAAGACAATGGTTTGTCCATCGGGCGACACATCGAGCGACAACCACGTGCCCTTGCTGGTGGTGAACGTGTGTGTGCGTTCAGCCTTGAGCGGCAGCGCGACAGCCTTGGCCGCGGGCGCTGTTTGCGCGCCAACAATCGGCGGGGTGGCAGCGCTTGCGATCATCGCGGTGGAGCGCGCGCCGAGCAGGAACTTCGAAAAAATAGACATGGTGTATTGTGTCCGGCGACCCGGCGTCGCGCCAGTTTACACCTATCGGCGCTCGGCTACAGGTCCCGCACCTCACCCGCCGCCTGCAACGCATAGCCAATGTCTCGCGACAGCGCTCGCGCCTCCTGTGTCGCGTTCGACAAGTCCGCCAGCATCGACTGCTGCCCCGACGATCGAAACTTTACAAGATCCAGATACAGGTTGCCGAGCGCCAGACAGGCGCTGTCGAACTGGCGTGCGAGTTGATCGCGGTGGTCGCTGAGCTCCTGAATGCTTGCGCGCTGGTGGCGAAGCAGGGTCAGCCGACGTTGGCGCTCCGGCGCTGATGCCTCAGCGGGCGACGCGTCCGACTCCGCGGCTGCGATGCGCGCCTCCAGTGCAACGAGCGCACTGCCGTCCAGATTCTCGTCCAACCGGTGAATCAGCTGCGCCAGATGCGCCGCGCGTTCGAGCAGCGCCTTTGACGTGGGTTCGACGTCAATCAGCTGAACACGCTCGGGCTTTGGCAGCCCCTGATAAATCGCCATCAATGATGCACGGTCCTGCGCAGCGCGCCGCAGCGCCTGTCCTTCCGGACTGGCCAGTATTTCCGGCGCGACCAGTCGCTCCAGTGTGCCAGGCTTGGGCAGCGTTGGCGCTGCAGTTTTAGGCGTGGTGTCCTTGATGACCCACTTCGCACGCGGCATCAGGAACACGCGGCGCAGCGTAAGCCCCGCCGCGCGAAGTGACTGGCTGCGTTTCCACAACTTGCGGAGCATGTGGTACGGCGGCACGATGGCAAACACCGCCGGTGGGATTCCTTCTGCAGCGCCAGCCACCGCGAGCGTGACACCCGCAATGGCCGTTGCCACCGCCACAATCGAGTATCCGCGAATCGCCTTGATGCGATCCAGAAGTTGCGTGCGGCCATGCCACAGCCGCAGGTCTGCCTTTTGCTCCGCCGACAGTTCGCTGTACGCCGGCGCTTCCATGACCAACTGCGGCACCACGTACTTGTTGGCATCGGGAAGTTGCGGCAGCACCAGTTCGCCCGATCGGTTCCGACGCTGCTCCCGACGCCGGCTCTGCGGCGCCGGCGACGGAACTGGAGAGTTGAAGCGCACCGGCTCCCGCGCGCTCGTTCTCCACGGCGCCGCCGACGAACGCTGCGACAGCAGCATATCGCGCAATGCCGACGCACTCGGCCACCGGTCGTCTGGCGCTTTGAGCAGCGCTCGCTCCACCGCCTCCTGCAATGAGCGAGGCGCGTCGGGGCGCAGCTCACTGATCGGCACCGGTCGCTCACTGACATGCTTGAGCATGAGCGCCATCGAATTGCTTGCCGCGAACGGCACCCGTCCCACCAGCATCTGGTAGCCGATCACACCGAGCGAGTAGATGTCACTGCGCCCGTCCACGAGTCGCTCACCGGTCGCCTGTTCGGGCGACATGTACGTGGGCGTGCCCACCGCGTTGCCGGTGACCGTGAGTCGCGATCCCGCTTCAATCGCGCGCGCGATGCCGAAGTCTGTCACCATCGCGCGTCCGGTATCACCGTCGAGCAAAATGTTGTCCGGCTTGATATCGCGGTGAATGACGCCGCGTGTGTGCGCGTAGGCGAGCGCGTCGGCGATTTCACAAATCAGTCGCCGCACTTCGTCAATCGGCTGACGCGGCTCGTTGGCGAGCAGCGCGGCGAGATTTCCGCCGGTAATTTCCGCCATGACAAAGTAGGCCACGCCATCGCGCTCACCCACGTCGTAAATGGACACAATGTGCGGGTGCGAAAGCTGCGCCGCCGTCTGTGCTTCGCGAGTGAATCGCGTACGAATGGCCGGGTCGTAGGCCAGCTCTGGTGGCAACACCTTGATGGCCACCCGCCGGTTCAACCGGCGGTCGAGCGCCCGGTAGACCACGGCCATGCCACCGCGGCCGATTTCGCCCTCTACTTCATAATGCTCACCAAGCGCGGCGACAACGCGAGCCTGCAGCGGATCGGTCATGGTGTAAAGTCTTGGTGGGGGCTGACGAACAGGTGACGCTCTCGCCCATTGAGATGGCGCGGTGTTGCTCCGTACGGTGATGCCGGTGGCGCGTTTCAGCAATGCCAACCTTTCTCTCCCAGCTGGCATATTGGTGAGATGTCTCACGCTCCCAACACCGACGACGGGCTCGCCGCGAACGCCATGCGCGACGCTTTGGCCACCATTCTCACCGGCCCGGCCCTCGAGCAGCTGGCGCAACGTGCACGACTGATCCACGCTCCACGCGACACGCAGCTTTTGCGCGCTGGCGACGTGTGCCAGACGGTGTGGCTGCTCATGCACGGTGCCGTGCGCATGTGCTGGTACCGGGACGGCCGAGAGCACATCGGCGATTTTCATCTCGAGCGAGAGCTGTTCTGCGACTACTCATCCTTTGTGACCGGCGCGCCATCGCGGTTGCATCTCGTCACGACGGAGCAGAGCACCGTGTGCGCATTGTCCCGCGCGGATTTTGGCGCGGCGGAACAGGTCTTTCCGTTGGAACTCAATCGCGCGCTACGACACGTGGCCGAAGGACTCACCGTCACCTTTGCCAATCGTATCTGGTCCACGCTCATGGACTCGCCCACGGAGCGTTATCTCACGCTGCGCCGCGATCGTCCAGCGTGGTTTGCTCGCTTTCCGCAGTACATGATCGCGTCCTACCTTGGGCTCACGCCGGAAGGACTCAGCAAACTTCGGAAACGTCTCGACACGGACACGACCGACACGCGCTCTTGAGGTCGACACGTCGGCCACTCGGTACGGATAGGATGTCTGCACGATGATCGACGGTTCCGCCACAGTACGCTCGTTGTGTCGCAATCGATTGAACGCGTTCAATGCGTGATGTCCGCAGCACCGGATAAGGTTCGCTCCAGACAGACAGTTCAACTCTCTGGAGGAACATCATGACCCGTTCACTCGCGCTCATCAGCGTCACAACACTGCTGCTCTCGGCCCCGCTCATCGCGCAACCCACCAACGACCCGTACGCCAACCGCTTCACCCTCCTCGGCGGCGTCAGTCAGCTGGTGCTCGGCGGTGGCAATGTGGAAGGCACCTGGTACACCAACCGCCTGAGCATTGCGTATTCACACGGCTTCAACCTGCAGTTCAGCAGTGGATTGCTACCCCAGGAGTCGCAGGACCAGCAGCTGCAGCTCACCATGCCGTGGACCACCGGACTTGGCATTGGCTACCGCATCACACGGGCGTTTGATGTGCGCCTTGAGGTGAAGCAACATCAGTTCACCATGCGCTACGACGATCAGGACTTTCGCGGTCGCAGTATTGCTGAGTACACCACCACCACGGTGGGCGTGGGCGCGTACTACCGGTACTATCCATT
This sequence comes from Gemmatimonadaceae bacterium, assembly GCA_041742675.1. Taxonomy (GTDB): domain Bacteria; phylum Gemmatimonadota; class Gemmatimonadetes; order Gemmatimonadales; family Gemmatimonadaceae; genus JAABRT01. Next base: position 27,246 of record JBGTOG010000302.1, read on the forward strand.
TGCCTCTTCTGCTGGCGTTGCGCGCGGCTTGGTGTTGGTGCCGAGTGTTCGTTACTGGCCCAACGTGTCCAGCTCGTTGACCGACAACATGCTCAGCTATACCAACGCGCGCACGGGCCGCACGGAAGTGCACCGCGCGGCGACCCAAGGGTTCCCCGGTACGGGTGGTGTGCTCGCGAACGTTAGCGTGGGCTACACGTTTCGGTGACGCTCCACGCCCTTCATCCGGGCCTTGATGCACGTGCCATTCGCACGATGCTGGCGAGTAGTCAGCACACAGACGCTATGCGCGGGCGTTTGTCGACATGCAAACTAACACCTGCGAGCGATACTCTTTCGGCCAATATCGCGGCGCGACGCCTGTGCAGTATCGTCAGTATCCGACTAGGACGCTGAATATCGCCAGATTCTCAGCGCGCAACGCTCATCTGGCCAGCCTTTGGAGCGCGACAACGATGGCAACTACTGACGGAGTGTTTTTCACCCGCGGCGATCAACTGCTGCACAGCACCTCACGACGATCCTTTTTGCAAGTGATGGGATTGGGCGGTGCGATTGTGCTGATGCCATCAGTGTTCGCAGCCTGCGGTGACGACGGCAATGGTCTGACCGATCCCACAGATACACAGTACGCGCTTGATCTCAGAACCGATGTCGGCATCCTGAACTATGCGTACGCGCTCGAACAACTCGAGGCCGCGTACTATACGGTCGCCCTCACGTCGGCCGGCTACGCTGCCCTCTCCGCTAATGAGAAGGAAGTGATAAGCGATCTGCAAAAACACGAGGTGATTCACCGCGAATTCCTCAAGCAGGTGCTTGGCTCGGCTGCCATCCCGGAGATCAACTTCAACATGACGACGGTCAATAATCTGACTGCGAGCCGAGCGGTCCTGCTGAGCACATCACAGCTTCTGGAAGACACCGGCGTCTCCGCGTACAACGGCGCCGGCAAGTACCTGACCAGCGCTGCCAATCTTCTCGTTGCGGGTAAGATCGTGTCCGTGGAAGCGCGGCACGCCGCCGCGATTCGCGACATTCGCGACGGGACCAACGGACGACTGTTCGCTGGCGATGACGTGGTGAATGCTGCCGGACTGGATACCAAGGCGGAACCGGAGACAGTGCTCGCGTCGGTGGTCAGCCTGAACGTCGTGACCAGTCCGCTTTCGATTGGCACACCGGCAAATCAGAGCCTGCGCACGCCCGACCAACCAGCTCCAGCACCCACCTGATCATCTTCCCCGACCTGGAGACTGCATAGCATGACAACACCTACACTGCTGGATACGATCGATCCCGAGATCGTTGATTCGCTCGCTGCCCGAAGTGCCGAGATCTCAAGCGGCGCGTCAATGTCGTCGGGATTGACAGCTGCTCTGGCCCTTGGATCCATTCCCGTTGCACTGGCCGCGCTCAGCCGAGACGTGTATGCGCAGGGTACGCTGCCCGCTGGCATCAAGGGCGTGCTGGACTTCGCGCTGGCGCTCGAGATCTTTGAGGACGAGTTCTACAAAGCGGTGCTCGGTACGAGTTCATCCACAGGATTGAACGCTGCATTCGCGCCAGTGCGTGCACTGGCCGCTGCTGTTCCCGGCGCCGTTGCCACACTGCAGCAGATTCAGAAGCACGAAGCCGCGCATATCGCGACACTGCTCGCGACTGGCGCGACGAATGTGTTTAACCTCACCGCTACGAGTTTCGACTTTACGGGCAACCGTAGCGCAGCAGGCGGTGGACCGTTCTCAGAAGCGACGACGAATCTCGCCTTTCTGCTGCAGGTGGCACAGGGCGTTGAAGATACTGGCGTTCGTGCCTACAAGGGGCAAGCTGCGAACTTGATGCCGAACCCCACGATTCTCGAAGCCGCACTGCGCATTCATTCGGTGGAGGCACGTCATGCGGCTCGGATACGCCGCATGCGTCGCGCTGCGGCGGGAGCGCCTCCTGAAGTTCGCTATAGCGGCACGGTGCGCGGCGGAGAACGCGCAGCGGCTGGCGGCACCACGCTCGGCACGGTTAACCCGACGGTCGTGGGGCAGACGTTTGACAAGATTTACGGCGCGGGCGCAGGTTCGCCGTCGGAAAGCAACGTCATTCATGCGGGCGTCAACGTCACCGCACTGGCGGGTGCCTCGTTTGGCGCCGAGGCAGCGCAGGAAGCGTTCGATGAGCCGCTCTCCCGCGCAGATGTCGTGGCCATCGTGCAACCGTTCTTTATTCCGACGATCAGCTGACATAATCAGCGAACGCGATCAGCGGACGTATCAGCGGACGTTTCGAATGCGTTGACGGAAAGTCGGGGATGACATCTTGAGATGTTGTCCCCGCATTTTTGTTGGTGCGGCATTGGAACCAGCTGTGTGAAACCGAGCTTTCACGAGAGATCCACTGCGTCTGTTGGGTTCGTATCACCTACTTGCCTGGCGTGAAACAACGTTTAATCCACAGCTGCTGCCTCTTGTTATGGAACCGATTCAAAACTCGCTCGCGATAAGCGGCCCCGTGCTGGACCGTCGAGGATTCATGACCGCGTCGGCGGCGGCTGCGATCGGGGCGCTACTGACGTCGGCGTGTGGCGGTGGCGATGTGAGCGGACCGGCGACACCGGGGCCCCGCACTCCGGGCCAGAACCCGGGTGCACCGATGGCGAATCCTGCAGGTGTTGAGCGTGTTGGTGCGACGCTTCAAATCGACCTGACGCAAGTCTCTGCACTTGGTCAAACCAACGGATTCCTGATTGTGTCATCGCTTCCGCCAGTGATCGTATTGCGGCTGGGTGACACGGACTTTCGTGCATTTACCGCCGTTTGCACTCATTCGGGATGCATCGTCAGTCACTTCACATCAGATCGTATCAACTGCGCCTGTCATGGTTCGCAGTTTGACACGCGCGGTCAGGTGGTCAGGGGTCCGGCAACGCGTCAGCTGCTTTCGTATCCAGTGAACTTCAACGCGGCCGAACAGCAACTCACCGTCACGACATGAAGCACGGTAAGCGTGCAGTATACACAGGTTGCGCTGCGCGGCACGCGGGATTGACTGCACTGCTCGCGACGGCTCTGATGCCATGGACGCCGCATGACGTGCGCGCTCAAAGTGTGTGCACGCCGTCCAACACGAGCAATGAAGCGCGCCTGCTCGCCTTTTCTGCCATCCCACTTGCGTTCGCGTCGGCACTACCGAAGCCCTCACTCGGACGCGGAGAGATCGCGATCGGAGTTGAGCTGTCGGCGATCCCCGAGCCGCCGGCGTCTATACAGCGCAGTGACGAATGTTTCGTCGAGAAGGGTCAGAATACGCAGCTGAGCCGAGTGCTGCCGAGGCCACGCCTGGCGGTGGGTTTGCCTGGCGGCGTGACGGCAGAAGTCAGCTATCTCCCACCCGTGACGGTGGCGTCGGCGACGCCCTCGCTGCTCGGCGTCGCGCTTGGATACACCGTGCCGGTCACGCCCTCGGTCGCAGCAATGCTACGGGCGCACGGCACGTTGGGCTTCATTGACGGGCCCGTGACATGCGCACCGAGTGCGCTGCAGGACGATCCAACGCAGCCGTGCTTTGGCACAGAACCATCGAATGACCGCTACGCGCCGAACGCGTACGGCGCAGAACTGCTTGTGGGTGCGCGGCTGAGCTCGCGCGTGACCGCCTCGATCGGCGCGGGGGCATCACACTTGCGGCCGCGTTTCCGCGTTGGATTTCGCAATGGTTTCGGGTTGCTTGACGAGACACGCGTTGAGCAGAACTTCACGCGTGCGACCGGCATGGCGCAGGTAACAGGGTCGATCACGCCACGTGTGCATGTTGGTGCTCAGGTTTATGCCGTCGCTCGGGACGGCGCCACGGTTCGACTCACGACGCAGTGGCTGCTGCGCTAGCATTTCGCATACCTGCCCTTGCTGTTGGAGGCGCTCACAACGCAAGTTGAGCGGACCACCAAATGGGGCAAGCTGATGCACATCTCGCAAATGCAGGTGCTCGTAATCGGCGCGACCGGTCAGCTCGGAGGTGCGGTCGCACGGCGGCTTCTTGAAACCGGACATCGTGTTCGCGTACTTGGGCGCAACACGGAAAAGCTGGCCGCCCTTGAGGCACTCGGCGCAGACGTTGTTGCTGGCGATCTGTTAGACGAGACTCGCGTGCTCCATGCGTGCGCGAACGTGGATCAAGTCTTTACTACCGCGAACAATGTCATGGGTGCGGGCGCATCGAGCCCCAATCGGATTGATGTTCGCGCCTACAAGAATATCTGCCACGCCGTGCGGGAACAGGGTGCGAGACGGATTGTTCATGTGTCCGCGCAGGGCATCGGCGACGCGACGTCACCAGTGGATTTTTTCCGCGTCAAACATCAGGTCGATGCGCTCATCCGCGACTGCGGCGTGCCGTGGGTACTGCTGGCCCCAACGGCGTTCATGGAAACGTGGATCGAGATGATGATTGGAGGTGCCGTACGCCAGGGCAAGTACGTTGTGCTCTTTGGCGATGGCACGTCGCGCGCGAACTTTATTGCCGTCGACGATGTGGCCGAGTTTGCGCTACGCATTCTTGACGATGCCACGATTCACAATGAGGTGATTGAGGTGGGCGGGCCGACCACCTGCTCGTATGCGGACGTAGCCACCGCGGTTGAACGCCGGCTTGGCGCGGCATCCAAACGTCGTCACATGCCGATCGCGCTGTTGCGCGCTGGCGCGCTCGCACTTCGACCATTCAGCGAAGTGGGCGCTCGCCTCATGGCCATGGGCTACGTTACGGCGACAACGACGGACGCGTTCACGGACTGGCAGTCGGCCGCCCGGCGGTTTGGCGTGGAGCCGATGACGGTTGACCAGTTTGTTGACAAGACCTTCGCCAGCACGGTGTAGCGCAGACGGCGGGCGCTCGTCAGTGTACAGCAAACGCCAGTGCGAGGTGCC
>JBGTOG010000334.1:0-2847 GCA_041742675.1 Gemmatimonadaceae bacterium
CGCTGGCCCGCGCGGGTGTGGCGTCCAGGCGAGAAGCCGATCGGCTCGTGGCCGCGGGACGAGTCACCGTCAACGGCACCGTCGCTGTGACCGGACAGGCGGTCGATCCGTCGCGCGACGTCATTGCGATTGATGGCCGCGACGTCTCCGTTGCGGTGCGCAGCACCACGTGGATGGTGCTGCACAAACCGTCCGGTGTCATGACCACGCGCTCCGATCCGCAGGGGCGACCCACGGTGTTCGATCTGGTGGAGCCCGTGCCCGGCCTCGTCTACGTCGGTCGGCTCGACTTTCTCACCGAGGGACTGCTGCTGCTCACAAACGATGGGCGTGCGGCGCACGCACTCACGCATCCGAGCCGCGAAGTAGAGCGCACGTACGTCGCAGTGGTGCGCGGTGATGCCGCCACGGCGGCCCGGGAGGCGCGGCGCGGCGTCGAACTGGAGGACGGACCGGTTCATCCCGTCTCCGTACGCGCTGACCCGCTTGGAGAGCGACGTTGGTCGTTTGAGATCACCTTGATTGATGGCCGGACGCGCGAAGTGCGCCGCTTATGTGAAGCGCTCGGCCTGACGGTGGAGCGACTGGTCCGTACACGGTACGGCCCTGTGGAGCTTGGCTCGTTGCCATCTGGAGAGACGCGGCCGCTGACCGCTGGCGAGCGTGCGGTGATTGAGGCACTGGGACGCGCGTAGCACGTGCCGAGCAAGCCGCCCGCCGCGCGCGGTGCTGGGTGAACGCTCCGCGGCCTGTCCGGGTATGCAGAGCAGTAGTTGAGACCGCTGTCGCGATGTGTTGATGGCGTGGTGAGTTCCTGGTGGCGTTGGCGTCGGTAGCATAATCGCAGTTTGACGATGGTTTCTTTGAAGCGGAGCAGTGTGCGTTGACCGTTCCTCCAGTGCCCCTCACGTCGCCGGTCGCGGCTGCGGACTCGACATCGGCGCCCTCAAGTTTTGGAGGCGGCGCCGCCACAGCATCTGACGGAACGCGGAGCGCTGATGCACAGATGGTGCAGAGTGTGCTGCACGAAGTCGCCAAACGGATTGTCGGACAGGACTATCTGGTGGAGCGCTTGCTGATCAGCCTGCTCACCGGCGGACACGTGTTGCTCGAGGGTGTGCCCGGACTCGCCAAAACGCTCACCGTGCGCACGCTCGCGGAAACGGTGCACACCACGTTTCAGCGCATTCAGTTTACGCCGGATCTGTTGCCGGCCGATGTCATCGGCACGCAAATCTTTGATCAGGGCACGGGTGAGTTTCGTGTGAAGCACGGCCCGATCTTCGCCAATATCATTTTGGCTGACGAAATCAACCGTGCGCCGGCCAAGGTGCAGGCGGCGCTGCTGGAAGCCATGCAGGAAAAGCAGGTCACGATTGGTGGGACGACGTATCCACTGTCAGAGCCGTTCCTTGTGCTGGCCACGCAGAATCCGATTGAGCAGGAAGGCACGTATCCGCTGCCTGAAGCGCAGGTGGATCGCTTCATGTTCAAGCTGCGCGTGGGCTATCCCACGCGCGCGGAAGAAAAGGAGATTCTGCGTCGCATGGCGAGCGGTGTGTCCATTGTGGTCTCCACGGTTGCGCAGCCGGCACAGCTGCTTGAGGCGCGTCGCCGCATCGCGGATATGTACATGGATGATCGTCTTGTCGACTACATCGTGGAGCTGGTGCACGCGACACGGCATCCCAAGGATGTGGGGTTGGCCGATCTTGTTCCGTTGGTCGAGTTCGGTGCGTCACCACGCGCCACGATTGCGCTTGGACAGGCTTCGCGTGCACACGCCTTCCTGCGCGGCCGCAGCTTTGTCACGCCAGACGATGTCAAAGCCATCGCCCCTGATGTGCTGCGACACCGCGTGCTGACCACGTTCGAGGCCGATGCCGAAGGCGTCACCTCCGACGCCATCGTCACGCGCATTCTGGGGCGCGTCGAGACGCCGTGAGCAGCGCGTTTGCGGTTCCGTCGGACGTGCTGCGTCAGGTCCGTCGACTCGAGTTGCGTACGCGGCGGCTGGTCGACTCGCAGTTCGCGGGCGATTATCGATCGCTCTTCAAGGGGCAGGGCATGGAGTTCGCAGAGGTGCGCGAATACCAACCCGGAGACGAAGTGCGCACCATTGACTGGAACGTGTCGGCGCGCATGGGGCGACCGTTTGTCAAACGTTACGTCGAGGAACGGGAGCTCACCGTGATGCTCGCACTCGATGTCTCCGGTTCATCGCAGTTTGGTACCGGGGCGCGCTTCAAGTCGGAGCTGACCGCAGAGTTGGCCGCCGTGCTCGCACTGGCCGCCGTGCGCAACAACGATCGCGTGGGCTTGCTCTGTTTTTCGGATCGGGTGGAGCACGCGGTGCCGCCACGCAAGGGACGCCGTCACGCGCTGCGCTTGCTGCGTGATCTCATGACCATCAACGCGGTGGGCAAACGCACCGATTTTGGGTTGGCCCTTGAGCGACTCGGCCGACTGTTGCCGCATCGGTCAGTCGTCTTTGTGTGCTCTGATTTTCTGGGCGACAATCTGGAGCGTTCACTGTCGCACCTGGCGCAGCGACACGATGTCATTGCGCTCACCATGGAAGATCCAGCCGAGTTGGTGCTGCCGGATGTTGGTTCGGCGCGCCTGGTGGATCCTGAGAGTGGTGAGGTGGTGGATGTGGACACGAGCGATCCGGAGGTGCGCGCGTGGTTCGCGGCGCAGGTGGCCACGGAGCAGGTGGCACGACAGCGGCTGTTCGGCCGACTTGGCATCGATGAAGTCCTTGTGCGCACGGACACCGGATATGTTGAGCCGTTGCTGGAGTTCTTCCGCGCCCGCGCGCGACGTGCACACGGCGCGGTGCGCACC
>JBGTOG010000335.1:0-12120 GCA_041742675.1 Gemmatimonadaceae bacterium
CAGTTTGTCGGCCGCTACGAGCTCCCGACTGGACGTAGAGATCCCGGACACTGTGGGGGGTTGTCGGTTCGTCGGTTTTCGGTCGTCGGTAATTCTGATCGCGACTCGGAGCGGCGGCCATGAACCGCGCCTTGAAAACCCTGACCACCGAAAACCGCGAACCGAGGACCCTACACGCTGTTGTGGTGCGCCGCCACAACGTCCGTGGTGCGTAGCGGCGCGCAACTGACAACTGACAACCGACCACGGCGGGGACGGTGGTCGGTAACTTTGATCGCGGCTCGGCACTCTAGAGGCGCGTGTGTTTCATACCGCTTCTACACTCCCACCAACTCCGGTTCATCAGCCGGCGCATGCACGCCACCGTCCACCAACGCAATCTCCAGCACCTCGGTGAGCGACTCAACGGGATGAAAGGTGAGTGCGTCGCGCACTTCCTGCGGTACGTCTTCCAAATCGTCGAAGTTGGCCTTCGGCAGAATGATCGTCGTGACGCCTGCACGGTGCGCGCCGAGCACCTTCTCCTTGAGTCCGCCAATCGGCAGCACACGACCGCGCAAGGTGATCTCACCGGTCATCGCCACATCGCGTCGCACCTTGCGGTTCGACATCTCCGACACCAGCGCCGTCGCAATCGCGATGCCGGCACTGGGGCCGTCTTTCGGAATGGCACCGGCCGGCACGTGAATGTGCGCTTCGCTGGCGCTACCGATACGGTCGGCCGGAATACCAAGCACGTCCGCATTGTTGGTTGCGTAGGTCAGCGCTGCGCGAGCGCTCTCCTTCATCACATCGCCCAGCTGACCCGTGAGAATGAGTGCAATCGGCCCCACGCGCAACGTTTCTGCATTCGCATCGGCAGGAACGCGAGTCACGCCCGTGCGGCGAATGGACGCTTCGACAAACATGATGTCGCCACCCATCGGCGTGTAGTACATGCCCGAGGCAATGCCCACTTCATCATGTTCCGAGACGCGTTCCGGATGCACTTTGGGACGGCCCAATAGTTCGCGCACCTCATCCGTGCTGACCACGTTGTCTTCCAGCACGGATTCGTCACCTGTGGCGACACGACGCGCGACCTTGCGCGCGACGGCGCCGAGCTGTCGCTCCAACTGACGCACACCCGACTCACGCGTGTACTCCGTGATCACCTTCATCACGGAATCATCGGTAAATGACAGATTGCGATTGCCCAACCCCGATTCGTCCAGCTGCCGGGGAATCAAATACTTCTTGGCGATCTCCAACTTCTCACGTTCCGTGTACCCGCTGAAATCCACAACTTCCATACGATCAAGCAGCGGTCCCGGAATGTTCTGCACAAAGTTGGACGTCGCGATGAACAATACTTCGCTCAGGTCAAACGGGATGCCGAGGTAGTGATCCGTGAACGAATCGTTCTGTGCCGGATCCAGCACTTCCAGCAGTGCACTGGACGGATCACCCTGAAACGACGAACCCAACTTGTCGATCTCGTCGAGCAGGAACACCGGGTTCTTCGTGCCCGCCTGCTTCATGCCCTGCACAATACGACCCGGCATGGCACCCACGTAGGTACGACGGTGACCACGGATGTCGGCCTCATCGCGCGCACCACCGAGCGCCACGCGCACGTACTCACGTCCGAGCGCACGCGCCACCGATTTCGCGATTGATGTCTTGCCGACGCCTGGTGGACCGGTGAACAGCAGAATCGGTCCCTTGGCCATCGCGCGCGCTTTGGCTTCACGAGTGTCCGTGATCGTACGATCATCGTGCGCCCGTCCGCCCTGCTCCTCATCTCGCAACTTGGAGACGGGGAACTCCCCCGTGCTCGCCACCTCTTCCGCAATCTGTTGCGCACGCAACTGCCGCACCGCGAGAAACTCCAGCACGCGGTCCTTCACATCCTTCAATCCGTAGTGATCCTCGTCGAGCACCACCTCGGCCGTTGTCAAATCGAGTTGATCATCGGAACGGGTGTTCCACGGAAGCTCCGCGATCCACTCCAGATACGTGCGAATCACCTGCGCTTCCATCGACTCGCGACCAGTGCGCTCCAGTCGCCCGAGCTCACGCTCGACTTCTGCGCGCGCTTCCTTGGGCAGCTGCAACGCGTTCAGCTTCTCGCGTAGCTCTTCGATTTCCTTGGATTGATCATCGTCGCCGAGCTCTTTCTGAATGGCCTTGAGCTGTTCGCGCAGAAACATCTCGCGCTGGCGCTCGCCGAGCTCTTCCTGCACTTGCGACTTGATGTCTTCCTGCGCTTCAAGCAGGCCGATCTGTCGCTGCACGTGCACGAGTACGCGGCGCAAGCGCTCTTCAACCGAAAGCGTCTCCAGCAACCCCTGCTTTTCAGGGACGGTAAGCTCGATGTAACCGGCGACCAGATCCGAAAATCGACCAGGCTCCGTCACGGAATCCAGCACCTGGTGCAACACCTCTTCAGGCAAGCCGCGCTTCTCGCCCAGCTCGGCGGCGCGCTCACGCGTTTCCTTGTGCAGCGCCTCAAACGCGGCGTCCTTGGGCTCAAGCGGCAACATCTCGTCGGCGGCCAGCACCACAGCCTGCAGGTGTCCGTCAGAGTCGGTGTACTGCAACGCCGTGGCGCGCTGCTCGCCTTGCAGGAGCAGCTGCACACCGCCGAGTCCGCGCTGGATCTGACCGATCCGCGCGATCACGCCCATGCTGTACAGGATGTCGGCCGACGGTTCTTCCGTATTGTCCCGTTGAGCGACCGCAAACACGACGCGATCTCCCTTGAGAGCGGCCTCGATGGCCCGTAGGGTGCCCGGTCGACCGGCCGCAATCGGGGCCGTGATTCCGGGGAACATGACCGTCCCACGCAGTGGGAGGACGGGTAGAGTCTGGCGCTCCGCCATAAGTTGACTTCCTGGCTCGGGAGAAAAGGGAATGTGGGCTACGAACGCAGGATTTGCACCGGACGCCGTGTGCCAGGCTGGCAGGCCCTGCAACTTTATGCTGACCTTCTGACGTAGTGTCGTGGTGCTGGCTGCCGAGTCGGCCGACCGCCTGTTGTTTCGCTTGTCCCCGGTGCTACACTACCGATGCCCGCCGGGTCATTTCCCGTCCCTACTCCCGGATCCCCACGCGCGTGTCCGAATCCGCCGCTTCGAGCGACGCAGAACTGCGAGAACATGTCCAACGCACCCTTGCCGCCACGTACGATGTCGAGCGGGAAATCGGGCGCGGGGGTATGGGCGTGGTCTACCGTGCCATCGACAAGCGCCTGAAACGTCCGGTCGCGATCAAGCTGCTGCCTCCTGAGCTCGCCTTCCGGCGCGATGTCCGCTCGCGATTCCAGCGGGAAGCCGAAACCGCCGCGCAGCTCAGTCATCCGAACATCGTACCGATTTATTCGGTTGACCAGATCGACAATCTGGTGTTTTTCGTGATGGCCTGCGTCGACGGCGACAACCTCGCGGCGCAGCTGCGCAAGCGCGGGCCGCTGCCCACCGAAGATATCAAGCGCTACCTCACCGAGGTCGCCGACGCGCTCGCGTACGCGCATTCGCGTGGCGTCATTCATCGCGACATCAAACCGGACAACATTCTGGTTGATGCGATGGACGGCCGTGCGATGGTCACCGACTTTGGTATCGCCCGCGCAGCCGAGGGTGGCGACGGAGACGGCGCACGCCTCACCGCGACCGGGTTGGCCGTTGGTACGCCGGCGTATATGTCACCGGAGCAGGCCTCGGGTGATCGTGATGTGGACGGACGCAGCGATCTGTACGCGCTCGGCGTGCTCGGCTATCAGATGCTCACTGGTGAGCCGCCATTTACCGGCAATACGACGCCGGTGTTGCTGGTAAAGCATCTTACGGAGACGCCGGTGCCGGTGGAGGAGCGTCGCCCGGATACGCCGCCCATGCTGGCAGCGATGGTGATGCGTCTGCTCGAGAAAGATCCGGCACATCGGTTTCAGAGTGCGACTGAACTGGCGCAGGCGCTGCGTTCGGGGATTGTGCCGAGCCCGGCGCGCCGATCGACGCGTGCGGACGGTGGGGTTGATGATCGCGCGCCCGCGACGCACCGGCCGCTGCCCGCCTGGTCTTCAGGCGGGGGGGGGATGCCGCCGCTGAAAGAGCGGCCGTCGCGGCCGATGGGCGAACGACAGGAGATGCTTCGCCAGTATCACGGCCTCTCATCGGCCGGCGCGCTGGCTGGCGGTGGCGTTGCTGCGTCGGGAGACGCGTATATACCCACCGCCGACGAGCTGGTGCGATGGGAATCAGCGCCGGTGCAGAAACTGCGCAAGCGCATTGCGCCGTTCCTGTTTGTCAACGGCGCGCTGGTGGTCGCCTCGATTTTCTCCGGCAACAATTTTCTGCCAGTCACGGCCATCTGGTCGATCATTCTCTCGTACCAGTACGCAAAACTGTGGTCGGACGGCTATGACTGGCGTGATGTCTTGCGGCAGCCGCGCGAGCGCATGTTCGGCGACGTCATTTCCGAGGTTGGCGAATCGCTCGAAGCCACGTTCTCAAAGAAGAAGCGAGAAGAGTTGCGCGCGCAGGGGCGCACCGGCGGTGGCCTCAAGGGTGCGCTGTCGCCGCGCTCGCCCGTGGCTGGCATCGCGCTCGCTCCCGTTCGTCTTGAGTCACTCGGCGCGCACGGCGAGGCGGTGCAGTCAGCGCGCGCGGCGCGCGATGAGATTGCGCGTCTGCTGGCCACGCTTCCCGCCGGTGAGCGCGCCAAGATTCCTGATGTGGCGCAGACATCCATCGCGCTCGTGCAGAAGGTGGAGCAGATTGCCCAGTCGCTGGCGGCCACGGAGGCGGCCATAGCGGAGCGTCCGCTAGAGCCAATCGATCGCGAAATCGATGTGCTTGAGGCGGCGGCCAATCCACTGGAAGCCGGCTCGGACGCGCGCGTTCGTCGACTGGCGTCGCTTCGGCGCTCGCGACGCGCTACGCTGGAGCTGTCGCGTCGTCAGGAGGAGCTGACATCACGCCTCGACTCCTGCGCGCTGGCACTGGAGAATATCCGGCTTGATCTGGTGCGACTGCGCACTGGCGGCAGCACCGTGCAGAGCGTGACACTGGTCGCCGAGCAGGCGATGGCGCTGGCGCGTGAAGTCGATCGTGTGGTCGAAGCCGCACAAGAAGTGCGCGACCTCACGTCGGCGCGCGGTGTGGGCGCCACCAGCTAACGCGTGACGGTCACACCAGTGCGCGACGACGCTCTCGCCGGCAGCGTCCGACCAGACGACAGTGAGCTGCTGCTCGCTCGCGTTCGCGTGGCGGTTGCTGATCGATACGATGGGTTGCGAGAGATCGGACGTGGTGGCATGGCGGTGGTGTACGCGGCCCGCGATCGGCGATTAAATCGCGATATCGCGCTGAAGGTGCTGCCGCCGGATCTCGGTTTTCGCGCTGATGTGCGCGAACGTTTTGTCCGCGAAGCACAAACGGCGGCGCGACTGAACCATCCGAGCATCGTTCCCATTTACGCGGTCGATGACGCTGACGGGCTGGTGTATTTCGCGATGGCGCTGGTTCAGGGCGAGAGTCTGGCCGCGCGACTGGCGCGAGAGGCGAAGCCGCCGCTGGCATTTGTGCGCAGTGTGCTGGCGCAGGTGGCGGACGCGCTGGCGTACGCGCATCGCTCCGGTGTGATCCACCGTGACATCAAGCCCGACAACATCTTGTTGGAGCACGCGACCGGTCGGGCGATTGTCACCGACTTTGGCATCGCGCGCGCGGTGCAAAGTGGTGCACGGCTGACGCAGACGGGAATCGCCGTGGGCACGCCGGCCTTCATGAGTCCGGAACAGGCCATGGGCCAGCGAGAAATCGATGGCCGCAGTGATGTGTACGGGCTGGGTGTCGTTGGGTACGTCATGCTCACTGGTCGTTTACCCTTCGACGCGGAGACGAGTGCGGGCATGCTGGTGCAGCATGTGCAGGGCACGCCATTTCCGCTGGCGAACTTTCGTCCGGACCTGCCGTTCTCGATTACCGATGCCATCACGCGCGCGATTGCGCGAGAGCCCGCATCGCGCTGGCCTGATGCCGCCGCATTCGCCGCCGCATTGCGCGCTGGTGATGGCGATGAGCTTCCCCCAGCACGCGTTCCGGCGCGCGCGCCGAGGGCACCGGTCGACGAGCGTCATGATCGCTTGAGCGCCTCGCTCGATGCGTCCATGGAACGCATGAACGAATCGTTGGCGTACGCGGGTGAACAGCTGCGCCGCGGACGGGAACAACAGCCATCGGCAACGAGCGATCGTGACATCGATGGTCCGTATTCAACGCCCGAGCGCCGCATCCGCCGTTTTCGCGTTCAGGTGATGCAAGCCGCACTGCTCATGGGCTTTCTGCTGTTCATCAACGCGATGTCCGGTGGATTTCCCTGGTTCATCTTCCCGTGGTTTGGGATCTCGCTGGGATTGCTCGGCACGTTAATGAGCCTGGGAGAGCACGACATTGGATTGCGCGATGTGTTGCGCGGGCGTCTGTCAGGCGATGCGGCTGCACCATCCGCGGTGGCGTCGGGTCGAGCAGAACGGGCGATGGGCGTGCTTCGCGACTTCAAGCGGCACGCGAAGTACGTGGGTTTTTCACTGCTGACTGCCGTGGGTGGTGTAATCGGGATGGCCGCGTCAAACGGCGAGCAGGCGTTTCTTGTCCCGCTGCTTGGCGGTGGTGCGTTCATGCTCTTTCACGGCGCGTTGCTGGTTCGCGACTCGCTTCGTCTGCGCGACGTTGGGCTCACGTCGCGCGATGCGATTGGCGAGCGTTGGCAGGACAAGGTTGCCGCCATGGATGACCGCCCCAGAAGCCTGCGCATGGCGCAGGAGTCGGCGCTGCTTGCCGACCCCGAGGTGCTGCGCTCCCCGCATGGCCGCGTGCTTCGCGAGGCGGTGGACGATTGCACCACCATTCGAGAAACGTGGGCCAAACTGGACCCGGCGGATCGTGAGTTGGTGCCCGATGTCAGTCCGACCGCTGAGGCACTGCTGGAACGCGTGTCGGCCGTAGTGACGAATCTCGCGCGCCTCGATGGTGCGGTCGAAGCGCACGCGCTGCCTTCGCTCGAATCGCGCATCGCGGCATTGGAGGCTGAGACGGCCCGATCATCGGAGGCGGATCGTCGCCTCTTGCTGCTTCGCCGTCAGCATGCGTCGCTCACGGAGCTCGTGCAGCGTCAGGACGTATTGCAGCGCCAGCTCGAGAGCGCATCACTGGCGCTGCGTTCGTTACGGCTCGATGTGGTGAAGCTGCGTGCGTTGGGCGTTGGTGCAGCGATCGGCGATGTAACCAGTGCCACGCAGGAAGCCCGTGCGATCTCAAAGGACATCGGACGCGCGCTGGATATCGCTGACGAGTTGCGCCGCCTCTGAGGGTGCGGCTACCGCAGAGTGATCGGGGATGCGCCGGTTAGCGGAGACTTGCGGTTCTCTGCGTCTCTGCGCCCTCTGCGGTTCAGGCGGTTGCCGTTGTCGCTAGTCGAACGAATCGAGCAACGCCTCGAGATCCGCGACCAACGATCCATGCTGGTGCCGCGTGGCCGCCTCAATGCCACGCGCAATCGCATCACGCGCCTCGTCTCCGCGGTCGAGCGCATGCAGGCACTCAGCGTAGCGCATCCAGCCGTTGCCTTCGTCGTCGTGCGCCGTGAGGTACTGCGCGAACTGCGCCGCCGCTTCCGCGTGGGCGCCCGTCTTCGCCAACTCGGTTGCCAGGCCAAAGCGCGCCATCGCGTGGCCGGGTTGGCGCTCCAACATGGCCCGGAACGTTTCAATGCGCAGCTGTGTCATCGCAAATCCTCACCTTATTGAACAAGTAACTCGGACACCGCGATCGCCAATCGATCGGGAGCCTCCTCCGGAATGGCGTGCGACATACCCGCCAGTCGATGCACCGTGAGGTGACCGTCCGCCGCCGTCTGCAGCGCGAGGCGCAGGCGTTCGCCACTACGCGGAAGAAACGGATCGTTGGCGCCAAGCATCAGCCCCACGGGCATCGTGAACGTACCGGCCATCACACGAACGACATGGTCCGGTTGTGTCATCGCGGTCAGTTGCCGCGCCGCAACCTCGCGGCCGCTCAGCGACCGGAACGGCTTGAGGTAGACGTCAAGCACATGGGCTGCGAGCAGACCATTCGTATACCCGCCGGACAGCGCGGTGTGCAGTGCGGACGCCAGCCAGTCCGGCGGCAACGCCCGCCACAGACGCGCTGTCCGCGCCAGGCGACGGAACGCACGCGGAACATATGGCTGCTGGTCCTCGCCAACGATGTGACACGGGTTGCACAGTTGCAGACGCGTGACGCGCTCCGGTTCGTGCAGGGCGATCTGGGCTGCAATTGCGGCGCCGAGACCGTGACCGACGAGGCACGCGGGTTCCACGCCCAGCTGGTCAAGCAACGCGGTCACGCGGGTGGCATGCGCCATCAGTGCGTAATCAGCCTGCGCAGGTCGATCGCTGCGACCGTGGCCAAGCAGGTCGATAACCAGCACACGGTGCCCTTTGGGGAGCCGCGCCGTCAGATCTCGCCACATGTGCGATGACGAGAATGCGCCATGCAGCAGCACGATGGGCTCGCCAGCGCCGCGTTCTCCCGCTGCGAAGCAATAGAGTCGGGTGTCGTCGAGGTCGACGAACTCTCCGCGCATCAAACAGGTCGGTGAGGAGCCACGGGCATCGTGACAGGCAATCTCACCGCATGGCGACGATCAGGACAAGGGAAACACGACGGGGGCGATCCAGGCTGGACCGCCCCCGTTGGTAATAGAGCCCGCGCCCGACAGGCCGCGCGCAGGCTGAGCCGCCTTACCGCTGCGGCGGCGGCCGACGTCCGCCGCCGGCGCCCATCGCCGGCATGTTCTCGACATTCTTGTCGAACGTGGCCTGCTGATCCGCGGTGAGAACGTCACGAATCGCCTTGCGCTCTTCGGCCTGCATGGCCTGGAACTGCTGCATCATGGCCTGGCGATCACCACCGCCGCCACGTGCCGCCTGCATCATTTCCTGGCGCTTGGCTGCCGTCGCGGTGGAAATGGAATCGATCTTCTTGGTCTGCGTTTCGTCGAGCGTGATGTCCTTGAACAGCATCTCACGCATGCGCTCCTGCGCCTGCGCGCCGCCCGCCCCGCCGCGCATCCCGCCACCACCCTGCGCCTCCACCTGGAAGCTGGCCGTCACCAACAAAAAGGCGACCGCGACGAACTTATTGAGCGACATCATGGGGAGCCGATCCTCGCAATATTGTAGAAACTGACCGAGCGAACCCGCTCGCGGGGAACACCGAAGCCTTCCGGTAACGCAGAATGAGACGTCGTAGCTGGCACCGCGTTAACTCCCATTTCGCGCCAGACGTTAAAGGCTCTTGGACGCGATCCAAGTCCGCCGGCACGCTTCGATGCGGCAACAAGAGAGCAGAGATTGTTTCGAATAGTGGAAAATGGAACAAAGAAGTCGGACCGATTGTCCCATACCTGCCCGCCGCTACTAGCGCACGCCGCCAAAACCTGTATGATACCGTGACTTGGCTGTTCCGACGCCGAGCCTTACTTCGCTCCCGCCCGTGACCCTGCCAGAGACCTCGCCCCCGTTTCAGTTCCCCGTCGCCACGTCGGTCAACCTGTCAAGCTTGCCGCAGCCGCCGGCATCCTTCGCACTGGGCTGGCTGCTCAAGCACGGCTCCTCGGCGATCCAATATCGGTCGCTGGTAGATGTCGCGGCGCTCCCCCTGGCCGCCGGAACGCCCATCGAGCGCTTGGCGTACGCCAGTCGCCAGTGCTGGGAGCTGCTCTATCATCAGCGGCCTGACGGCACGTGGGGCCACGGTATGCTGACGGTGCCTCCGGTCGGCTTGCCCAGCCCGCCCGCGATCGGCGGGATTCTTGCCTATCGCCGCCTCCTCGAACTCGGACTCGATGCCGACTCGCCGCCAATGGCCACCGCGCGGCGAGCGCTATTCCGTTTGCTGCCGGAAGACAACGATCCGTCGTACCTCTATGAGCTGGCCAACGACGCGGGTGAGGATCCCGTGCTCATCGCTCGCGGGCGACAGATTCTTCGCGAGGCCGCGGCGGCGGCCCTGGCTCAGGCTGGCTACGAAGCGGACCCGCGTCTCCGCGGTGCCGCGCGTCGTATTCTGGACCGCGTCGGTGAGTTCCTGCGCACGCCGGACTCGGACAAGCCTTTCATCCGCGTGGGGAACCAGCATGTCCTACCGGCGGAGGCGGCGCCGCCATCCTTCCATGCGCTGGTGATGTTGGCGCACATGCCGCACTTCCGCAGCGAGCACCACGATCATATGGAACGGCTGTACACGTGGCTGTCGCTGCAGCTGCCGCGCATGGCGCCTGTGCAGCAGGTCGGCGAGACGCACCTGCTGGAGCAGCCCCATCTGGTGTTGGGCGACATTTTGCCCACGCGCTACATCATGGACGCGGACATGCCAACCGCGCTGGCCTGGTTGGAAGTCATGGGCCGGCTCGGCTTCCTGCGGCGACATGACGGCTGGTCGCGCCTGTTCGACCGGCTGCTCGATGACCGGGATCGCCACGGCGTCTGGCACCCGCCACGCTCGGTCACCATGCCGGCCACGGTACCCGACTGGGTGTGGCCTACGATGCCGCTCCACGCATCGGACGACCCGGCGTACGATTTCGGCGTCGACGTGACATTCCGTCTCGGATTGATCGCCAAGGTCTCTGGTCGGCCTATTGACATTCTGTGATCCCATCGTGCTTCCAGGGAATCGTGGTTAGGTTTCCGGGATACACATGAAAAAAGACGAAACAACTCCGATGACTTCCTTCGCTGAGCTGGGGCTCGCGAAGGAGCTGCTCGACGCACTCCGCGACGCCGGCTACAAACATCCCACTCCGATTCAGGCCGATGCGATTCCGATCGCACTTTCCGGCCGTGATTTGATCGGATTGGCGCAAACCGGCACGGGCAAGACCGCTGGCTTCACGCTGCCGATTCTGCATCGCCTCATGGGAGGCCCCCGCCGCACGCGCGCGCTGGTGCTGACACCTACGCGCGAGCTGTGCCTGCAGGTGGAAGAAAGCGTGCGCAAGTATTCGAGCCATTCGCCACTCGACGTGATCCCGGTGTTTGGCGGCGTAAGTTACGAACCACAGGAAAAGGCGCTGCGTTCGGGTGTGGACATCGTTGTTGCGACGCCTGGTCGATTGATCGACCAACTCGATCGCCGCAATGTCGATTTTTCGTATCTCGAGATTCTGGTGCTCGACGAAGCGGATCGCATGCTCGACATGGGCTTTGCGCCGCAGTTACAGAAAATCGTTGAGCAGATTCCGCGGTACCGGCAAACGATGCTGTTCTCGGCGACCATGCCACCTGAGGTGGAGGCGCTGGGGCGGAAGTATTTGCGGCGTCCGGTGGTGGTGCAGGTGGGTCGCCGCTCGCAAGCCGCGAGTACCGTGACGCACGCGGTGTATCCGGTGCGCAAGGAGCGCAAAACAGAGCTGCTGGTAAACCTGCTCACCGCGTCGCATCACGACTCGGTGCTTGTGTTCACTCGCACCAAGCATGGCGCCGACAAAGTGGAGCGTGAGTTGACGCGCGCGGGAATCCCGACCGCGGCCATGCACGCTGACAAATCGCAGCCACAGCGCATTCGCGCGCTCGAGGATTTTCGAACGGGCTCGATTCGGGTGCTTGTGGCGACGGATATCGCCCAGCGAGGGCTCGACATTGATGGCATTTCGCACGTCATCAACTTCGATGTGCCACAGGCGCCGGAAGATTACGTGCACCGCATTGGTCGTACCGGACGCGCGGCTGCGACTGGCGATGCTTACACGTTCATGTCGCCGGATGAGATTGGCATGGTTCGCACAATTGAGCGTGAGATCGGTCAGGAAATTCCGCGCATCTCGGTGCCCGGCTTTGATTTTGGTACGGTGGCGGCAACGGCCGTTGCGGCCCATCCACACGACGCGTCGCGGCCTGTACCGCTTGCGTGATGCCCTTCGGCGCGTGCTCATCGCACGCGCCCAAGTCGGGACACCGTGATGGTGTCCGTGACGGTGCCGCGGGAAAGCACGAGGCTCAGATTGGATGCACCGAAGCCGAGTCCTGAGGGCAGGTAGGACATGGAGTCGCGTGTGGTCGTGATAGAGACACCG
>JBGTOG010000354.1:0-4487 GCA_041742675.1 Gemmatimonadaceae bacterium
CCGGAGGACCTGTAGGTCTGGCGCAGCATGGTCTAACGAGACGCTGCTGCTGACAGCGCGATTCGGTGTGCGGCAGGCGGGCGCCGCGCTGGCGCACGGCGCCCGTCCGGCCGCATTTTATTGGATGCGCTGCAGCAGAGCGCAACGTTAGACACACTCATGCGAGTGTGGTGTAGATTCGAGGATAACTCGGAGGCCAGAGATGAGCACGCAAGCGCTGCCGATTCAGAGTGATGCAGGCATCATGGGCGGAACACCGGTATTCGCGGGGACGCGGGTACCCGTGCAAACGTTTGTCGAGTATCTCGAGACGGGTGATCCGCTCAATGAATTTCTCGTCGACTTTCCTAGCGTCACGCGCGAGCAGGCGATCGCGGTACTGGAACTGGCCAAGGAGTTGTTGCTCGCTCGCGCTGCGGGCTTGTGAGAGTCCTTCTGGACGAGTGTGTGCCTCGGCGATTCCGTGACGCGCTGCATGGTGTGGAAGTGACAACGGCTCGAGACCAAGGCTGGACCAGCTTGAGAAACGGCGCGCTGCTTGCCGAGATGCGTACGGCGGGCTTCACCACGCTGGTCACCGTCGACCGCAACCTCACCTTTCAGCAGCATATTGCCGCATCCGGTATCGCCGTCATTGTGATGCACGCTGTCACCAATCGCCTGCACGACCTGCTACCCCTTGCCCCGCAAGTCATGGCAGCCATTGCGGCGACGCCCGTCGGCTCGATCGCGCGTGTGGGCGTCTAACGAGCGTTGAAGCGGACGGGCGAGCAACGGAAGCTCGCTGCGCTCGCAATGGTTACATTCGCCCGCAGCTGAACTTCCACGTTCCGCTGACATCAGGGAGTACTACGCATGGTAACCCCACCCGGGTTCAACACGGTGACACCGTACTTCTTCGTCAACGACGCACCAGCGTTCGTCGACTATTTGACCCGGGGGCTCGGCGGATTCGAGGTCCTGCGACACATGGACGGTGAGCGTGTGGCGAACGCGCAGATACGCCTGGGTTCGTCGACGATTATGGTAAGCGAGGCATCGCCGGCGTACCCACCTATGTCAGGCTCCTACTATCTCTATGTCGAAGACGCCAACGCTGCGATGGCACGCGCGCTAGCGGCGGGTGCGATCGAGATCGTGCCGGTTCAGGACATGCCGTACGGAGACCGGCAAGGGGGTGTACGAGATCTTCATGGCAACATCTGGTGGGTGTCGCAGCGCCTTGTCGACGGGCCGTACTGAGCGCTGGAGCTCGAGGTGGTCCGTCGCTCAGCGGGAGGCGAGCGGCGCGGCGGCGCAGCCGAACAGGATGCAGCGGACCGGCCGCTAGCCGGCCGCGTGTCTGCCCAATACGGCTAGACGACGGGGAGACGCATGAGCGAGCACGGTTGGCGGGAGTTCCTGACTGCCGAAGGGGTGGGTGACGGGGCCGTGTTACACGGCGGCGCTACGGCCGTCTTTCACGTCCAATCGCTTGGCGAGGCGGTGCGGATCGCCGGTTCGATCGCGAACGCACCTGCGATTGCGGGCGCGGGCGTGCTCCTTACTCTCGCTGATGACCGCGTCACCATTCGGTTGACCCGCGACCTTTGGGAACTTGAAGCCAGCCATATCGACCTGGCTCGAGCGATCTCGGCGGTCGCACGCGAACATGGTGCCGCTCCCGATCGCGCTGCCATTCAGGAAGTGCAGCTCGCAATCGCCGCCAAGCCCGCCGCAATCGACGTTGGCTTCTGGCGCGCGGTACTTGGCTATCTTCCGATGGCAGACGACAACGCCGTCGACCCTCTTGGGCATGGATCAACAGTGTGGATGCAGGAGCTCAATGAGGACAAGTCGTTGCGGCACGCTATGCATATCGATGTGTCTGTCCCCCGTGAGTATGTCGCGGCGTGACTCAAGGCAGCAGTTGCTGCTGGCGGGCGCATCGTCGACGAGTCACACGCGCCGTTGCATTGGACGCTGTCCGACGAAGCAGGCAACCGCGTGTGTATCTGTGCTTGGCCCGACGGGGCCACCGACGATCGCTAGTTGTGTACGCTCGCAGCATGTGCAGCAGAACAACCGGTTGCAGCGGACGGTCCGCTGCGCGGCCCGCCGCTGAACCGGAGCGTTCTGCGGCTACCCAACCGACTCCCTATGAGCAAGCTTGTCATGTGGAACGTCGTCTCAATCGACGGCCACTTCGAGGCGGCCGATGTGGCAGACACGACGTGGTTCGAACGTGCAACGGACGCGGAGTTCGAGAGCGTCTCCGCCGACTATTTGCGCTCGTCCGGCGGTTTAGTGCTCGGCCGTAAGACCTACGAAGGATTCGCCGACTACTGGCCCGCTGCGACGGGCGAGATCGCGGACCTCATGAACACCTTGCCGAAGTACGTCTGCTCTCGGTCCTTGAAGCCGGACAGTGGCGAACTCGACGGTCGTTCGGGACGCCGCGACTGAGATCTTGGAGTTGAAGAAGGGTGCCAGTCGGGACCTTCTCGTCCTCGGGAGCGCCACGCTCTCGCGCGACCTGACGAGGGCACGACTGTTCGACGAGTACCGGCTCGCAGTCGCCTCCGTGGTGCTGGGGCGTGGGCGCGCTTTGTTCGGGGCAGAAGCTGGGGGCATGGCGCTCGACCTGATCGAGTCGCGTCCGTTGTCGTCAGGGTGCGTCGTGCTCCGATACTCGGCGAGGTCAGGCGAACCCGGGACGTAGCACTACGCCGCAGAACCAGCCGCTGTAGGCCGACTCCGGGCGCAAGCGTTCTTGCTTCGGGTGGACTTCAGCGTCTACGTTGCTCGCTTCACCGTCTCTGGCCGCTGCCCGTCGCGGCTAAGCGGCCACTCGTTAGGCATCATAGGGCAACGTCTTGCGCGCGCTCAACGTCCACGAACGCAGTTTCAGGTGCAGCGCCACTCAGGCCGGCGCGCTGCTCGACTCGCTGGCCTCGCCGCAAGACGTGCTGTGGCCCTCGAAGTACTGGCCTCGTATGCGACTGGACCGACCGCTTGGAGTTGGAGCCACGGGCGGCCACGGACCAATCCGTTACTCCGTGATTGCCTATGTGCCGGGAAAGATGATCACCTTCAGGTTCCTGTCACCCCGGGGTTTCGTCGGCACGCACTGGTTCGAGGTTCTCGACAATAGCGCGTCCGGCACAACGCTCAGGCACACCATCGACATGTCTCTACTCGGGGCCGCAAGACTCTCCTGGCCTCTGGCCATCCGGCCGCTTCATGACGCGCTCGTCGAAGATGCCCTGACAAACGCCCAAGTGGCTCTGGGCGAGAACCCCACGCCTAAGAAGTGGTCGCCTTGGGTTCATCTGCTGCGCAAGGTACTCAGCCCAAGGGCGCCGAAGCACGGTGATGCCTAACCCCTCGTTCAACCTGACCCGCTACCGGTGAGTGTCAAGATAGTTGTCGTATGAAGTTCTATCCGGTTACTACGTCCGCAGTCGCGGACCGTGCGTCATTCAAATACACGGTCGTCGGACGCGACCAGTTGCGGGTGGTGCCGCGCCAGCGTTCCGGGCGGTGTGCGCGCGCGGCCTGATACACGGCCGCGCGCTGCTCGAGGATGGCAATGTCACGGCCGGTGTGCCGATCATCCGGCGTGACAAACTGAATCGCGCTATGCTGATGGTGATGGTTGTACCACGTGACAAAGGCCGTCACCCAGGCGCGGGCCGCGTCGAGATCGACAAACGGCTGCGTGGGAAAGGCGGGGCAATACTTGAGCGTGCGAAACAGCGCTTCGGAATACGGATTATCATCGCTCACGCGTGGCCGACTGAAGGACGGAATCACGCCGAGTCGCTCCAAGGTGGCGAGCATGGTGGCGCCCTTCATCGGCCCGCCGTTGTCCGCATGCAGGACGAGGCCGGTGGTCGAGACGGCGTGCGCGTGACACACCGTCGTGAACAGCGTGGCTGCGTGCGCATCGCTCTGCGTGGGATGCACCGCCCAGCCCATGATGCGGCGACTCCAGATGTCCATCATCAGGTACAGATACCAGAACTCGCCCCGCACGGGACTCTTGAGATACGTGATGTCCCAGCTCCACACTTGGCTCGGTCCCGTCGCGTGATGCGCGGGCACTTCGCGTCGCACCGGCGCTTGGGCGCGGCTGCGATGCGCGAGCTGTCTCGCCTCCCGCAGCAGACGATAGATCGTCGATTCCGACGCGACATACACACCGGCATCAGCGAGCTGCGGCACGATCTGATGCGGCGATGCATCGCGATACGCGGGGCTATTCACGAGTGCCAGCACGTCCGCACGCTCCGTCGTCGACAGCGCATTGGCCGGCGTCGACCGCGGGCCGTGTCGTGCGTCCTGCGGATGCGGACCGCGCCAGCGCTCCACTGTGCGCACACTCAGCCCCACCACCGCACACGCGCGCACACGACGTGCCCCGCTGTGCACGGCCTCTTCGATCAGCGCGACGATCATCGTGCGCGCGTCGGGTCCGTGGTATCGTCCTCGTCCGCCCAGATCGC
>JBGTOG010000419.1:0-5175 GCA_041742675.1 Gemmatimonadaceae bacterium
CTGCCGACGCGCAGGACGCCAAGGCCCTCGTCGTGGCGCTTCGTCAGGAAGGCCTCTGCACGCTCGACGAAGCCCACGCACTCATTGACCTGCACTCAGCGGCGGCACGTGAGGAGCCGGGCACGCAGGTGATCAGCGAGTTGCACGTGCAGTTGGTGTCGCGCGCTGCGCAGGTGCTGGAGCGCATTGTCGGAACGGCCGATGCCGCGTCCAACGCCGCGCCACTGCATGCTGAATACTCGCGCGCCAGCGCCGGAGCGGCGCGCGGCGAGACAGCGCACTCCACGTTATCCGGTACCGTGCAGGACGGCCCTCCGATCGATCGTACGGCGTCGGCGCGACGTGAGAGTGATGCGGCATCGGCGAGTGGCAGCGGGTCGCACGGTGCGCGCGACCGTGTGCCGCCGGGCATTGCAGGAGCCACGCCACAAGGCTCATTCGTGTTGCCCGGTCCGCCCACCGGAGGCAAGAGTGGCACCGGGCGTTCCAGTGCGTTTGTTGTGGCGCTGGTGGTGGTGTGCCTCGTTGCCGCGGGTCTCGCTGCGGTGCTCTTCTCGCGGACCCGCGGCGGCGCACTTGCTGAAGGTGTCGAGGCGTACCAGGCGGGCCAGCGTGTGGTGGCGAGAATGGCGTTTGAGCGGGCACTGGCTGAGGACCCCTCCGACGCGCTGCCGCTCGTGTATCTCGGGCGACTCTCGCGGGAAGAGGGCGACATCGCGCAGGCGCGTCGTTTGCTCGAGCAGGCGGTGCAGCGCGCGCCGGAGAATCCGCTGACGCATCGCGAGTTGGGCTCAGCGCTGCTCGCCGACGGGCAGCCGGAGTTGGCGCGACGCTTTTATGTACGCGCACTGGGCATTGATCCCGACGACCGCCTCGCGCAAGGTTTTCTGGGATGTTCGCTGGCGCGACTCGGGCGCGTGGACGAGGCTCGTCGCTGGCTGGATCGGGCGGGACCCGGTGACTGGAATGCGTGCGCTGCTGCCGCGGGCCCGCCGCGTCCACCCGGAATGCCATGATTCGCCAATGTCCGTGAGTGCTTCATCAGCGCACAACACATCGAACGGCACCGCCTTGCTCGTACATGAGGACGTGTCACGTTTTGTGCTGCCCAACGGTCTGACCCTGCTGGTGCGTCGCGATCGGTCGGCGCCGGTAGTTGGGCTCTACACGTACGTGAAGGCCGGATACTTCGACGAGCCGGATGATGTCGTCGGTATCGCCCACGTGCTTGAGCACATGTACTTCAAGGGTACGCCTTCGCGCGGTGTCGGTGCGATTGCGCGCGAGACCAAACTCGCGGGTGGTTGGCTGAACGCGCACACGATCTATGATCACACGGCGTATGTGGCGGTGGTGCCAAGCGACGCGTTCGAGCGTGCGCTCGACATTCAGTTCGACGCGTATGCGAACAGTGTGATCGATGCGGACGAACTCGCGCGTGAGCTCGAAGTGATCGTGCAGGAAGCGCAGCGCAAGCGCGACGCGCCTGGTGCGGTGACGGTGGAATCGTTGTTCGCGTTGCTGCACGATGAGCATCGGATCAGGCGTTGGCGCATCGGTGAGCCGGATCTGCTGCGCACGTTCACACGAGCGATGCTGCTCGACTTCTATCGTCGGTGGTACGTGCCGTCCAACACGGTGTTGGCGATCGTTGGTGACGTCGATCCGGACGCGGTGCACGAGGCGGTGCTGGCGCGCTACGGTACGCTGTCGGCCGCGCAGACTCGTCGTGATGATGCGCCTGCAGAGCGCGAGCTGCCCGGTCTGCGACTGCGTGAACTGACCGGTGACATCGCGCAGTCCCATGTCGCGTTTGGCTGGCGCACGCCGCCATTTGATCATCCGGATTCGGCCGCGTTGGAGCTGGCCGGCACCGTGCTTGGTACGGGACGCGCCTCTCGCTTCTACCGCGCTGTGAGGGAACGTCAGCTGGCATCGGGCGTCTCGTCGTACGCGTATACCTCAGGCAACGCGGGCGTGTTTGTGGTGCATGCCGAGACGCCGCCCGCTACGCTGCGAGAGGCGGCGCTGGCCACGTGGCGTGAGGTGCACGCCGTTCGGCAGCTCGGCGTGCGTGAGGACGAACTGTTTCGTGCGCAGCGCGTGCTCGAAGCACGTTGGTTGCGGCGATTGGAAACCATGGACGGGCAGGCCGCGTATCTGGCCTCGTGGGAAGCAGAAGGCGATGTGGCGCGCGGCGCCGCGTACTTTGCACAACTCATGGCGGTGACGCCCGATGATGTGCGTGACGCGCTGCAGCGCCACCTCGATCCGTCGCAGGCGAGCGTGCTGGTGTACCGCTCCGAGGACGCCGTTGGGCTGCCTGGCGATGCCGACGCCTTGCGCGACTGGCTGGCTTCGGTGGAGGATCTCGAGAGCGCGGTCGCGTCGGTGGAAGCGCCCGCCGCGGAGCCCGTAGTTCCGGCAGCGACGCCGAGCGCGGCTGACGTAGCATCCGCCCGCACGTCTCGCCGTTCGCCCGAGCGCATTGTGTGCGATGTGCACGAGTATCGACTGGCCAGTGATGTCCCCGTGCTGATTCGTGCGCGGCCCGGCACGCCGATGGTCAATGTCGGCGTCTACCTGCGCGGTGGCGCCGTCAGCGAACCGCTGGCTCTCGAGGGCATCGCGCGACTGACCGCGCAGAGCGCACTCAAGGGCACACGCACGCGCTCCGGTGCCCGCATTGCGCTTGAGGCGGAATCACTCGGTGGAAGCGTTGGCGTCAGCGCTGGTTTGGAGAGCCTCGGCTGGAGCATGTCGGTGCCCGTGCGACATCTCGATGCGGCGCTGGAGTTGTTGGCCGATGTCATTCAGGAACCGGTGTTTGCGAGCGCCAGTGTAGACACGGAAGTACAGCTGGCGCTGGCCGACGTGCAGCGACTGCGCGATGACATGTATCGATGGCCGATGCGTCTCGCTACGCGCGCGGCGCACGAAGGACACGTGTATGCGCGCTCGGTCACGGGGACGGAATCGTCGTTGGCCGCGATCACTCGGGCTGATGTGGTAGCGCAACATGCGCACGCACTCCGGCACGGCGCGTGTGTGATTGGTGTGGTGGGTGATGTGGACCCACAAAGTGTTGCCGCGCGCGTGCAGCAGCGATTCGGTTCGCTCGTGTGGGGCGACGAGGACGCGCCAGTGGGCACACACTGGCCGACAACCTGGCACAGCAGTCACGATACACGCGACAAGCAACAGTCTGCTCTGGCGATGTTGTTTCGCGGTCCGTCACGTCGCGATCCGGAGCGCTACGTCGCACGCGTACTGGCGGCGATTGCCAGCGGATTGGGCGGTCGATTCTTTGAGGAGCTCCGCGACAGGCTTTCGCTCGCGTACACCGTCGCGGCGTATCCCATTGAACGTCGCGTGGACGGTGTATTCGCGGCATATATCGCCACCGCGCCCGAGCGCGAGGAGGAGGCGCGCGCTGCGCTGCTCGCCGAGTTCGCCAAACTCCGTGCGGAGCCCGTGCGCGATGAAGAACTGGAACGCGCGCGACGATACCTGGTGGGCTCGCATGCGATTGCCCAGCAGAGTGGCGGATCGGTGCTCGCCGACATGATCGACGCCTGGCTACTTGGCGACGGTTTGCGGGAGCTTGGTGACTACACGGCGAAAATTTCTGCTGTCACGGCCGCCGATATTCAGTTGCTGGCGCAACGCTATTTTGATCCGGACCGTCGTGTGGAGGGCGTAGTACGCGGTCGGTCTGGGCAGGCAGCCGCTGGTTAATCCAGTCCGCTACCGGCTCGCAGTCCCCGATCACGCTCGCGCCACAGCATCAGCGTGTAATCCACCGTGGCAACAACTCCAATACCAAAGGACGCGAGGACCAGCGCCGTGACGGCGGACGGATAGACAAGCACACACAACAGCACGGCAAACTGCAGCACCGTCACCAGCTTGCCAGGTTTGCGTGCGCGGAATGGAATCTCGCGCAGCCATGAGACGTTGCGGGCGACGAACCAGCCAATCACGCTCATCAGATCGCGAAAGAGCAGCGCCACGGCATGCCACGCGGTCAAGTGCCCTTCCACCAGATACGTGCCCACGACCGTAAGCACAAACAAGCGGTCGGCGACTGGATCAAGCAGCGCACCAAAGCGCGATGTGACCTTGGCGCGACGCGCCAGCCATCCGTCCAGAAAGTCGCTGAACGTGGCCATGAGCAGCAGTACAACGCGCAGCCAGACCGCATCCACGAGTACGAACGCCGCCGCCAGCGCCACGCGCGAGCTGGAGACGATGTTGGGCGGTGTGACATACGACGAGTACGTGCTCATGCGTAAAGTTACCCGAACCCGTCGCCGGGGTGCCAGCAGCGCACGTCACGGGTTAACGTGCCGCTCATGGTCTCGACCACTGCTCCCACCGCGTCCACCCACGCGCACCTTGTCGCCGAGTTGTCCGGTGTGCCGGATGAGTTGCTTGGAGACGGTGTGCGCCTTGGTGGCGTGCTGGTGGCGGCAGCGGGCGCCGCAGGACTGCACGCGCTCGGGGCGCCGCTTGTGCGGACGAGTGGGCCCCACGGCGTGGATGCGATGTTGCTGCTTGAGGGTGGACACGCCGCGCTGCATACGGTGCCATCGCGTCAGGTGATTCTCGTGGACCTGCTGGCACCCGTGAAGTACGATCTGATTCCAGCGTTTGATGTGCTCACGCGCCGCCTTGCACCAGGCGACGTGCAAGCGGAACGCTTGTTGCGCGGTTGATAGGCGATGCATCTCGCCCTCGTGCCGATGGTGGTTGCCATCGCGGTACTCACGTGGAATGTCACGATGGCCGGGTGGATCGCGACGCGGCGAGATCAACACCCTTGGTTCGCTCGCCTGACGGCGCTGTGCGGGCTGCTCGTGGCGCCGGCCGCCTTGCTTGCTGTGGCCTCGTCTACCGATGTCGGCGCCCGGACGATTACCGGTGTCGCCTGGTTGTGGCCGGTCACGTGCCTGTTGCTGGCGGTGCAGGCATCATGGGCCACGGGCACGCGTCTGGTCTCATCGTCGGTGGGCGTACCGATTGTGCTCTACAACCTCGTCATCGCCTGCATTGCAATGGCCGACGACGCCGTGGCACGCAGCGGAACGGCACCGGTCTGGCTGCAAGGCGTCGTGGCCGCGCGCGACGCTGTCCTGGGCATGATCATGGGGCGCGCCGCGCTGGCGTCACCGC
>JBGTOG010000425.1:0-34105 GCA_041742675.1 Gemmatimonadaceae bacterium
CGTCGATCGCGGCCACGTTGCCGCGCACACCATCTGCCGACGCGACGACCGCACCATCATCCAATCGCGACTCCAGCAGCGGACCACCGGATGGCGTCATCGCCCTGCTCGTGCTCTTTCCCATCTCGCTCGCCATCGCCCGCTCCATCTGGCGCCGAAGTTCGCGGCGCACCGTGCAGGCTGCACTGCCGCAGGCCGAAGCGCGCTTTACGAAGCTCGAACAGGCCATTGATACGGTGGCCGTGGAAATCGAGCGCGTCGCCGAAGGGCAGCGCTTCGTCACCAAGCTGCTTCGCGAAGGACAGCCCGTTCCAGACTTCTCGGTCGGTCGTGCCGCCGAGGGCGTAGCCGTGCGACCGGGCGCGGAGTCCGGGCGCTGAGCCCGCGTCGTATCGGTGTTGCGTGGTTTGCGGTATTGGAGTGCGTAGCGCGTTGGCGGCGGGTGCGGCATCGCGCAACCGTGGCGGTCATCTCGGCGATCGCCCTGCTGCTGACCAGCGCCTCCGCCCACGCGCAGGAGGCAGCCAGCGAGGCGTCGCGCTGGTCCGGCACGGCACAGGTCAACGGCAGTCTGCTCTTCGGCGACACGGAACAGCGGGTGGCCGGTGCGCGCGGTACACTCTCACGCGCCGATTCCGTCGTGGAGTGGAACAGCAGCCTGCAGACACTCTACGGCGAAGCATCGCTGGCGGATGGCAATCGCCTCGTCGTCAAGCGACTGTGGCTGGGTTCGCTCACCGCCGACTGGCGTCCGAACTCGGTCTGGTCGCCGTTCGTGCTGGCGACCGTCGAGACCAACCTGGAGAAACGCATCGCCAGTCGGTACAACGCGGGCGCTGGCGTGAAGTACACGGTGATCAGCACCGATCGCACTGATCTCAGCCTCAGCGCCGCGCTGCTCGATGAACGGGTCCGCATCGACCGTGAAGGGGCGACCGTGACGCGGCTTACCCGCTGGTCAACGCGCTTTCGTGTACGCCATCAGTTCGATGATCGCACGCGTTTTTCGCACACGACATTTTGGCGCCCCAGTGCCACCGCCATTGAGCGCTACCTGGTCCAGAGCAACACCGAGTTTGCTGTGGGCGTCACGCGCCGGACAGCGCTCACCCTCAGCGTTTTGAACAACTACGACAGCGAGGCCATCGGCCGCGGCGCTCGCACCTACAACGATGGACAGCTGCTTTTGGGCCTTTCGGCGAGCTGGTAGTCCGGTAACCGACCGCCCGACGGTGCCCCCACCCTGCACCGCGGCCGGATCCCCGCGCCTGATTCGCCGCGCGGGTGTCGCCCTGCGGGGAGCAAGTTGGTATCATTGGGGGCTGTGGTCGTGAACCCTTGACTCACCCTCACCACTTCCCAATGCTCGACAACCTTCCGCTGATTGCGCTCGGCGCCGGCGTCATCGGCCTGATCGCTACCTTCGTCACCTTTGCCTCGGTCAAGCGGCAGTCTGCCGGATCGCAGATCATGCAGGATCTGGCCGGTGAAATCCACGTGGGCGCGATGGCGTTTCTCCGCGCCGAATACGTGGTGCTCATTCCTTTCCTGCTCGTGGTCGCCGGCCTGCTGGCGTGGGCCATCGGCGTCAAGACCGCACTGGCCTACATCCTGGGTGGCGTCTGCTCGATTGCTGCGGGCTGGATCGGCATGCAAGGCGCGACAGCCGCCAACGTGCGTACCGCCGAAGCGGCGCGCGCCTCGGGTCAGGCAGCCGCACTGCGTGTCGCGTTTGGTGGCGGCTCCATCATGGGATTGGCCGTGGCATCGCTCGGCCTCGTCGGCATCGCGATTGTATTTGTATTGATCGCGAAAGGCGAGATGACCGGCAACGCCAAGCTCTTTTCCGAGATCATTTCCGGATTCGCCATGGGCGCGTCGTCGATCGCCCTGTTTGCGCGTGTAGGCGGCGGCATTTACACCAAGGCTGCGGACGTTGGCGCGGACCTCGTTGGCAAGGTGGAAGCCGGCATTCCGGAAGACGATCCGCGCAACCCGGCTACCATCGCGGACAACGTTGGTGACAACGTGGGTGATGTGGCGGGTCTGGGTGCTGACATCTTTGAGAGCTACGTCGGCGGCATCATTGCCACGATCGCGCTTGCGGCGACATCGCTGCTTATTCCTGGCGACCTGCGTGTCACCGCGATGTTGTTGCCGCTTGGTTATACCGTGGCAGGCCTTGTCGCGTCACTGCTCGGTATTCTCATGATGCGCGTGCTGGCCAAGGGTGATCCCGCCAACGCGCTGCGCATGGTGACGTTCATCGCCGCCGGTCTCTTCCTCGTATTCGCGTATCTGATCACGCAGCAGTTCCCGCTCGGTATGACGCGCGCCGACGGCACCATGTTGCCGGTGCTGGGACCGTTCTGGGCCGTGGTGGCGGGAAGCATCTCGGGTATCGCCATCGGTCTCGTGACCGAGTACTACACGGCGATGGGCCCGGTGCAGCGCATTGTGGAATCGTCCAAGACGGGACCGGCCACAAACATTATCGCGGGTCTCGCGATCGGTATGGAAAGCTGCATCATTCCGGTGCTGTTGATCTGTGGTGCGATCTTCACCGCGTTCTCCGTGGCCGGGCTGTACGGCATCGCGATTGCATCGGTTGGCATGCTTGCGACGGTCGGTGTCACGATGTCGGTAGACGCCTATGGTCCGATCTCCGACAACGCCGGTGGTATCGCGGAGATGAGTCATCTGGGTCCGGAAGTCCGCAAGATCACCGACGGACTCGATGCGCTCGGCAATACGACGGCTGCGATCGGCAAAGGCTTTGCGATCGGATCTGCCGCACTCACCGCACTGGCGCTGTTTTCGGCGTATGCTGCGGCCGTGCAGTTGCAGGTGCTCAATCTGATCGACCCCATGGTCGTGATCGGATTGTTCATCGGTGGTGTGATGCCGTTCTTCGTTGGTGCGCAAACAATGACCGCGGTTGGACGCGCCGCGCAGGGCATGGTGGAAGAAGTGCGCCGTCAGTTCCGCGAAATTCCCGGTCTGCTGGAAGGCAAGCCCGGTGTGAAGCCCGACTCGGCGCGTTGCGTTGAGATCTCCACCAAGGCCGCGCTTCGCGAGATGATCATTCCGGGTGTTGTGGCGATTCTTGTACCAGTCATCGTTGGCAAGTTTGTTGGTGTAGCGGCGCTTGGCGGCGTGCTTGCCGGTGCGACCGTCACCGGTGTCATGATGGCGCTCTTCATGGCCAACGCCGGCGGTGCATGGGACAACGCGAAGAAGGCGATTGAAGGTGGACTGGCGGGCGGTAAGGGCAGCGATCCGCACAAGGCGGCCGTTGTGGGTGACACGGTCGGCGATCCGTTCAAGGACACGAGTGGTCCGGCCATGAACATTCTCATCAAGCTGATGAGTGTGGTCAGTCTCGTGCTTGCGCCGTGGTTCCTCGCGTAAGCCGGTAAGCCTTTCCCGGCGCCCTCGCCGGGCAGGCAAACAACGCGCCGCTTGCCACGCATTGGCGGCGCACGTGCAGAAGCCTCTGTCGGCCACTGGCCGGCGGAGGCTTTTCGCTGGTGTCGCACGCTGGCGATTAGATTCCGGATTCTCCTGGCTTCGGCCAATACTCATGGCAGCCCCCGGATTCCATGCTCAAACTCGGTATTGTCGGCCTCCCAAACGTTGGCAAGTCGACACTGTTTAACGCGCTCACATCGGCCAAGGCCGAAGCGGCGAACTATCCCTTTTGTACGGTTGACCCGAATGTGGGCATGGTGGAGGTCCCGGACGCGCGCCTGGACGCACTCACGAAGATTGTGCAGCCCAAGCGCACCCTGCCGGCGGTGGTGCAGTTCGTGGACATCGCTGGCCTCGTGAAGGGTGCCGCGCAGGGCGAAGGGCTCGGCAACAAGTTTCTGCAGAACATTCGCGAGACCGATGCGATCGTGCATGTGATCCGGTGCTTCGAAGATCCTGATGTCACGCACGTCATGGGCGATCCCGACCCGGCGCGTGACAAGGAGATCATTGAGCTTGAGTTGGCGCTGGCCGATCTCGCACAGGTGGAAAAGCGGTTTGACAAAGTGAAGCGTGCCGCGCGTGCAAACGACAAGGATGCGGTGGCCGAGTTGCCGCCGCTGGAGCGCGCAAATACTGCGTTGAGTGCGGGTACGCCGCTGTGGCGCGCTGGGTTGTCGAAGGACGATCTCAAGGCGCTCGAGGGGCTGCAGCTGCTCACCGCGAAGCCTGTTCTCTACGCGGCCAATGTGACCGACGCGGAGCTTTCAGGGGAGGAAGGACCGCTTCTGCGTGCGCTGCGTGAGGCCGTCGCAGCAGGTAACGAGCACGCCCAGATCGTGCCGTTTTCTGCCAAGATCGAGGCGGAGTTGTCGGAGCTTCCACCGGAGGAGCGTGATGAGTTTCTGGCTTCGCTGGGTATTGAGAGCGCGGGACTCGATCGACTGATTCTCGCTGGATATCATCTCCTCGGCTTGCAGACGTATTTCACGGCCGGTGAGCAGGAAGTGCGAGCGTGGACGATTCATCACGGAGATTCCGCGCCGGTTGCTGCGGGTGTGATTCACAGTGATTTCGAGCGCGGATTCATCCGTGCGGAAACGGTGGGTTTCGACGAGTTTGTGATGCACGGCGGGTGGAAGGGTTCCAAGGAAAAGGGCGTCGTCCGCAGCGAGGGCAAAGAATATCTGGTGAAGGACGGCGATGTGCTGCTGTTCCGTTTCAACGTGTGACGCACGTCGCGAGGCATCGGGTTACGGCACCCTTCGACACCATTCGTGTACGATCTGTGTAGTGTGCCGCGTGGCCGGCTCTGCTTGCCGGCTCGCAGATGGTGGTTCTGCCCTGACCGTAAACTCGATGACCCCTTCTCGTCAGATGCCTCGTTCGCGTTCATTCGCATCGGCGGTCCTTCGCCGGAGCCTGCAGGTCGCGGCGTTGCTTTCCGTCGGCGCGGTGCTCGATGTACCGCGCGATCTTGATGCGCAGGGCGCCGTCAACGGCGGTGCCGTGGAAACGCTGCCCAATGCCAACGGTCAACTACGCTCACCGTATCCGTCGCTGATTCCCGGTATGGCGCCTGTGCCATTCACCGTGGGCGAGCGTTTGCAGTACGACGTGAAGTTTTCCTTCAAGTCGGTGGGTACCGGCGTGATGGAGGTGAAGGACATCGTCGACGTGCGCGGTCGCCCGTCGTGGTATACCTCGTTCACGATCAAGGGTGGCATTCCGTTCTTTCGTGTTGATGACCGCATGGAGAGCTGGTTCGATGTGTTCACGCTGAGTTCGCGGCGTTTTCACCAGCGTATTTCCGAAGGCGGCTACAAGCGTACGCGTCACTACGAGATGTATCCCGAGCGCGCCGTGTTTCGCGAGGGCGACAAGGAAGAAGAGCCCAGTGTAAACAGCCCGCTCGATGATGGATCGTTCCTGTATTACGTGCGCACGATTCCGCTTGAAGTGGGAAAAACGTACGAAGTGCCGCGCTATTTCAATCCGGCGGCCAATCCGGTGCGCATCACGGTTGTGCGTCGCGAAACCATCAAGGTGCCAGCCGGCGAGTTCAAGACCGTGGTACTGCGTCCCACGTTTCAGTCGCGCGGGCTGTTCTCGGAAGACGGCAAGGCCGAAGTATGGATCTCGGACGATGAGTACCGCTTCATGGTGCAGATGAAGACCAATCTCAAGATCGGGTCGATCAACCTGTATCTCGAGAAGTTCACGTTGCCGCCCGCATCGGCGCCACCGCGCTGATCAGTCGCCCGCACCCGGTTCGCTGGGTGCGGCGCAGGCGGCATCATCGTTCCCTGGTCGGTTCACACGCGTGCTCACCATGTGCGCGCGCATGGCGTTGGCATCAAAGGGTGCGAGCATGGCCTCCACCGCGTCGAGCTCTGTGCTCACGTCCAACCACGCCGCATAGCGGTCGCGCGGAATGATCACCGGCATCCGGTGGTGAATGGGTTGCATGAGCGCATTGGCGTCGGTCGTGATGAGTGTGCATGTGACGAGCGGATCATTCCTCGTCGGCGGATGCCACACGTCCCAGAGCGCAGCCAAAGCAAAGGGCCCGTCATCCAGCATGCGCAGGCACCACGGTTGTTTACGCGATGTGCCCTCGAGTACCTGCCACTCATAGAACAGATCGGCCAGCACGAGTGCGCGGCGCGACGCGAATGGTTTTCTGAATGAAGGTTTGGAGCGCACACTTTCGCCGCGTGCATTCGCCATGCGCTGACCGATAGTCGGGTCTTTGGACCACGACGGTACGAGTCCCCACTGCGCGCGCGCGGACTGTACACCGGTGGCGTCGGCGAGGACGGCGTGGACCGACTGCGATGGCGTGATATTCCAGCGCGGATGTGCCGCAGCGACTTCGGCAAGCAGCGCCGCGTCGAGCGGGAGCTCCGTCACGCGTGACGGAGTGGCGAGACCGTAGCGTCCACACATACCGATTAATCTGGCGAGCGGCAGGCAGTGCGTCACGTGCGACGCGGCGTGCGGTGTGTGGTTTTCGCGGCGTGCGGCGTGTGGTGTGTACTGCCCGCGGCTTGTGGCGTGTGCGGTATGGATCCGCAGGGCACCGCGGGCGCGTTGTTCTCCGTACGAAATAAAGGAGGCCGAAGAGCCGGAAAGCCTCAGAGCACTTTGTAGCCTCAAAGACGAATCAGGACTGCAACAGCTCGGGTGATTGCGTAGCGGCTACGCGGGTGGCCTGGCGGTGAGTTCAGATTCGTCTTTACGGCTATACAGTGCCTCGGGGCTTTCCGGCTCTTCGGCCGACTTTATTTCGCACGACGAACCGGGCCCTTGCGGTGCTCTGAGGACCCACAACCCAAACGAGTCCCCCCGCCTTGTGCGGTGCCCCATATCCGCCTAACTTGAGGGGCTATTGGTTACCAGCCATAGGTGGCTGGATACCCTCCTCCCGGAATCGGCAGCCCCGGGGGGCCAACCGACCTTACGGTCACGACCACAGGGAGAACTGCCGAGTGGCTACCCTCAAGACCCGTATGGCGCCCACGCGTCCATACGAGATCGTGTACATCTTCGACTCTGCACTCGAAGATGCTGCGATCGCTGAAAAGCTCGAAAAACATCAATCGCTGCTCGAACTCGCCGAACCGGCTGAGATCGAGCATTGGGGCCGTCGTCAGCTTGCCTACAAGATCGGGCGGCACGAGGCCGGCTACTACGCCATTTCCAAGGTCCAGGCCGCTCCGGGCACCCTGCCCGAGTTCGAGCGCGCGCTCAAGCTGGATGACACCGTGGTGCGTTACATGGTGTCGCTGGTGGAGCGTGTGCTTGGCGCACCCGCGCTGAGCGAAGAAGAAATGGCCGCTCGTGCCATGGCCGATGACGATGACGATGAGGATGACGAATAATGCGCCGCCCCAAGAAGCCCTGCCCCATCACCGAAGCAGGCATCCGGTTTATTGATTACAAAGATGACCGCCTGCTGGCCCGATTTATCACGGACTACGGCAAGATTCTTCCCAGCCGCCTGAGCGGCGTCGATGCGCCCCATCAGCGTCAGTTGGCCAAGGCGGTCAAGAAGGCTCGCTTCCTCGCGCTGCTGCCGTACGTCAAGGGGCAGACGGGTTGATGTGATCGCGGCGGCCGAGGGCGCACTGGTCGGTTCGGCACCACGCGAGCGTGGATGGCGCTGGCTGGTTCTCGCGCTCGTGGCCGCCGCCGTGGTGACGGTGGTGCCGCATTGGCCGCCGTCGCTGTCGCTGCTCGGTCTGGCGGTCCAGTGGTCCTTGCCGCTTGCGGCGTTCGGGCTCATGGTGGTAGCTGGAATCGGCGCCTGTGCCGTGGCCAGTTGGGCACGGGGTGGGAAGACATTGCCAGCGGTTCTGGTGGTACTGGCGCTGGGCCTGTGGATCTGGCGTTTTCCGCCAACGGGCGGTCTGACGTCATTTCAGGCGGGTTGGTCACTGTTGGTCGCGGCGGCATTTGGTGCGACGTGTGTTGTGTCTGGCAGTCGCCACTTCCTGGGTCGCGCGCTGGAGGCGGTCGGGGTGGCGGGTCTGGTCACCATGCTGTTGCTGACGGTGAACGCGGCGGCGCCGGGTCAGGGTGTACGCTCCATGGCGGCCGCGTTTTCGCAGGAGTTGGACAATCGCAGGGACGCGGCGCTGGAGGTCTGGCAGCAGCGTGTAAGGGATCGGTCGTGGGTGGCGCTGGGGGAACGGTTTCCAGCGGTCGTTGCGGCGGGCAATCGCACAGCGCAGCGGCTGGCGGAATCCAAGCCGCCCAGCAGCATCGTGCCGGCCCTGCTGGTGCTGGAGACGCTGGCGGCGCTGGCGTTGGCGTGGACTACATGGCATCGGCTGACGCGCGCGCGCCTCGGGCCGCCGCTGGCCCCGCTGTCGCAGTTCCGATTTAATGATCAGTTGGTGTGGGGATTGGTAGTCGGAGCCACGATGGTCCTATTACCGTCGCTTGAAGGTTGGTACACTGCTGGCGTCAACTTGCTGGTGGTCTTCGGCGCGTTACATGCGCTGCGTGGCCTGGCGGTGCTGGTGTGGTGGTTGCCCGACCGTTGGGCGGCTGTGCCGTTGTTGGTTGTGTTGCTTGCTGTTCCACTGCTCGGTCCTGTCCTGGTCCTCGCGACCGTCGCCGTTCTGGCGCTTGGCCTCGGATTGGGTGATACCTGGCGTGACTTTCGTCGCTCGGCCCAACCGCTGCGCACGAACGCGCGCCCCTGACTGGCTGGCGTACGTCAGCCCGGAGTTCTCATGGAAGTGATTCTTCGCAATGCCATCGACAAGCTCGGTCATCCGGGCGATGTCGTGACTGTCTCGCCCGGGTACGCCCGCAACTTTCTGCTGCCGCGCGGACTCGCCTATCAGGCGACGCCGGGCAACCTCAAGCGCATCGGACAGGAGCGCGCCCGTCTCATCGCCGCCGAAGCCGAGCGTGTGGCCGCGGCCGAGGAAATTGCGGCCAAGTTTGCCGACGTTTCCGTAACGTTCGCCGCCCGCGTTGGTGAGGAAGGCAAGCTGTTCGGCTCAGTGACGGCCGCCGACATCGCGCAGCAGCTCGAGGCGCAGGGCTTCAAGCTGGAGCGTCGCCAGATCGAACTCATGGAGCCGATCAAGGCGCTCGGCGTCTACCGCGTGGCGATCCGTCTCCACGCTGATGTGAAGCCCGAGATCAAGGTGTGGGTCATCAAGCAGTAGCGGCCCGCGCCCGGGACTGCCGCCCGGGTTGATGGGGGAAAATTATTCGTGTTGCTCGGCTAACCGGCCGCGACTCGCTTTCAGCTGATGCTGACGGGTCGCGGCCGGTTCGCGTGTGGGGACCATTAGGGGAATCCGTGCGTTCAAGTGTAGTCGTATTGTGTCCCAGCCCTGCGCACGCGTAACGTGTGGTGAATCCGGCACTTTTTTCACGCGCCGTGGGTATAGCCGTGCAGAACCCTTGTCCCGTGTGTCATGTCACAAAACGCCCGCCCGCAGTCCGAAGCGCTGGCTCGTCGCGCCGCCGCCCTGGCTTCCGAACTCAAAGCCGATGATGTCGTCATTCTCGATTTGCGCGGTGTCACTGACATGGCTGATTTTTTCGTGATCGCCAGTGGTACGTCGGATACCCACGTGCGGTCCGTGGCGCAGCACGTGATGGACGAGATGAAGCAGGAAGGCATGCCGGTGCATCAAAGCGAAGGGCTCACGCAGGGACGGTGGGCGCTGCTCGATTTTGTCGACTGTGTGGTGCACGTCTTTCATCCGGCGCTGCGCCAGTTCTATCAGCTCGAACGGCTGTGGAGTGACGCCGTACCACTGGCACTGGAGCCCGTTCCCGGGGGAGCCCGCTAATGCGTCGAATGTTTGGGCAGTTGGCGATTCGTAGCGCGTTCGCCGGCGTGGCGGCGGCCTTGTCGATGCCCGTCGTGGCGCACGCGCAGATGTACTTTGGTCAGAATCAGGTGCAGTACGACAAGTTCCGCTGGCGCGTGATCGAGACGGACCATTTTCTGGTGCACTACTACCCGGAAATTGAAGAAGTCGCACATCACGCCGCGCGGATGTCGGAGCGATCCTACGCGCGTCTGTCCCGCCTGATGGGCCATCAGTTCGCCGAAAAAAAGCCCATTTTGCTCTACGGCAGCTCGGCGGATTTCGCGCAGAGCAATGTGTTTGGCGAACTCGGTGAAGGCACCGGCGGTGTCACGGATTTCCTCCGGCAGCGCATGGCGCAGTTCTTCACCGGCGACATGGGCAGCTTTGAACACGTGTTCCAGCACGAAATGGTGCATGTGTTTCAGTACGACATTTTCTCCCGTGGACGCGCCGGTGCAAACTTCGGCGCGCTCGCGCAGGTGCGGCCACCGCTGTGGATGATGGAGGGCATGGCCGAGTACTTCTCCATCGGCCAGGAGCACCCGTGGACCGATGCGTGGGTGCGTGATGCAGTGCTCAACAACACACTGCCCACCATTCAGCAAATGACGGAGCGCCCCGACAAATACTTCCCATATCGCTTCGGTTTGGCGCTATGGCAGTATGTGGGAGCGCGGTGGGGCGACGACGTCATCGCCGAAATCATGAACTCGATTCCAAGCATCGGGATCGAGCGCTCATTTCGTCGTGAAATCGGTATCGGACTCGACGACCTGAGCGCGCAGTGGACCGAGGCAATGAAGCAGCGCTATCTGCCCTTGGTGGCCACGTACGATCGGCCGCGCGAGTTCGCGGAGCCGCTGTTGTCGCAGCGCCTGTCCGGTGGCTTTCAGAACCTGTTCGTTGCACCGGCGCTCTCACCCGACGGCAAGTTGATCAGCTTTATTTCGTACGGCTCGCTGCTGAAGGGTGAGGTGTTCCCCGACCTGTATCTGGCCAACGCGGAAACCGGTGAGCGCATTACGCGCCTCGTGAAGTCGCAGACCAATCCGGACTTCGAGCAGCTGCGTTTCATCTACTCACAGCCTTCGTTTTCGCAGGACGGCAAGCTGATTGCCTTTACCGGACAGCGCGGCGGCAAGGATGTGTTGTACCTCATGGACGTGGAGCGGCGTCGGATCGTTCGGCGCATTGAGCCGCCCGTTGATCAGGTGCTCAATCCATCGTTCTCGCCGGACAACCAGCAGATCGTGTTCTCCGGCCTGTCCGCCGGTATGACCGATCTGTGGATCGTCAACGCCGACGGTAGCAATCCGCGTCGTCTGAACCGTGATATGCACGGCGACGCGCATCCGCAGTGGTCGCCCGATGGTCGCACGATTGCCTTTGCCAGCGATCGTGGTCCTGATACAGACTTCGAGGTGCTGCGCTTCGGCAAGTACCGTATTTCGTTGCTGGATCTCGAATCCGGCACCGTGCGTATTCTCCCTGACCAGGCGGGCATCAATATCAATCCGCAGTGGTCGCCCGACGGCAAGTCGCTGATCTTCATCTCGGACCGTACCGGTGTCGCCAATCTGTTCCTCTACGATATCGAGGAGCAGGCGCACTACCAACTGACGAATGTGCTCGGTGCTATCACCGCGGTCGCCGAATACAGCCCGGCGATTACGTGGGCGCGCGACGCCGATGTGCTGGCATTTGTGTACTACGAGCGTGGCGATCACACGATCTACCGCGTGCAGAATCCGCGAGCACTGCGCGGCGAGCGGTACGTTGATACGCGTGGACTGATGGCGGCCAATGCCGAGGCCGCAGCAGATCGGTTGGCGGCTGAGGGCGCTGCCACAGCCGATTCCGCTCGTGCGGTGGCCAACCGTCTGGCTGGCACGGGCTCGCTGCCCATGGGCGTCATCGCCGACTCGGCGGCGGCGCGGCGGTCGTACTACCGCGCGCCTGGCGCAGGCACACGGCTCTCTTCACAGGTACCGGCTGCCGTGATGTCGCGCAGCGCCGTCGGACCCATCACGGTGGACGCACTGCTTGACAGTGCCGACTTCAATCTGCCGGATACCACGGCAATGTCGACGTACCGATATAAGGCGCGGTTCGCACCTGAGTACATCGCGCAGCCGAGCATCGGCGCGCAAACCGGTGGCTTTGCGCAAGGTGTATACGGCAACACGACAATCATTCTGGCAGACCTGATGGGCGACCATCAGCTGGCCATCGCCGGTGGCCTCAATGGGCAGCTGAGCGACGCACAGGTCTTCACAGGATATACGAATCTGGGCGGTCGCTTGCAGTACAACCTGTCGGCCGGACAACAGCCGTTCTACTTCTTCAACGGGATCAGCGAGGAGTTTGTCAGCCAGACGCAGGTCGTGCAGACGCTCAACTATTTGCGACTGGTACAACGACAGCTTGGCGCGACGGCACTGTATCCGCTGAATCGATTTACACGCTTTGAAGTGGGCGCAACGTTCCTGAACGTGGACTATCAGGTGTTTCCGTTGCAGCGTGTTGTAGATGTTGTCTCGGGATTCGGTTCGCAGTTCGAGCGCGGTCCGACGCGCAATTTGTTTTCCGTGAACAACGTGTCGCCCACGGTCGCCTTCGTGACTGACAACACGCTCATGGGCATTGTCGGCCCGCTGTCCGGGCGTCGTGCACGACTGGCGGTCACACCACAGTTTGGCACCTGGCAGTGGGTGGACTATCTGGCCGACGTCCGGTTGTACCAGCCAATCATATTCAACTACCTGACATTCGCCGGACGCTTCCTCTCGAGCATCACCATGGGACGCGACGAGGCGATCTTCCCGAAGTGGATTGGACGACCAGATCTTGTCCGTGGTTTTAACCGCGGCGACAACCAGTTCACTTGCGGTGGGCTTGGCGGTGGGCTGCAGTGTACGAACCAGACCACGCTTGGGTCGCGCATCGCGATGGCCAATGCTGAACTGCGGTTTCCGTTGCTTCGCCGTGGCATGTCTGGCGGGTACTTCGGACTCCCACCGATTGAAGGGCTGACCTTCTATGATGCGGGTCTGGCGTGGTCGCAGGGTCAGACTGTGTCATGGAATGCGCGCCCCAATCAGAGTGGAGAGGACACGCATCGCTCGGTGCTGCAGAGTTATGGATTCGGCGCGCGCATGAACCTGTTCGGCCTCATGATTGTTCGCTACGACTACGCCTTCCCCATCGCGCCCAAGGGCCCCGGCTTCGGGACCTGGTGGTTCGGCATGAGCTACTGAGCCTGTTCGGAGTGCTGCGGACGCGGGGCGCAAGACCCTACCCCGCGCCCGGTCTCCGTCAGTAACTTTGCAGGATGCGTACGCCCTTCGCGTGGGCGCTGCTGCTGCTGGTCTGTGCGTGCTCTGACGGTTCCGAGCGCCCGGCCACCACCACCGGCGCCCTCGCTTCCATTCCAGCCGGTCCAGATCCTATCGTCCTGCGTGTTGCACGCGGAGGCGGACTGGTATCGGCCGTCAGTTATCCCGGCCTCGATTCCGTGGTGTGGCGCTCGAGCTTTCGCGTGCCAGCGCTCTCGCGCGTGCTGGGCTATCACCCTGACGACGGCTATCTGACGGCTGTCGACACGGCGGGCCGCCCCGTGCGCCTTGATCTGCGACTGGGTGCCGTCGCGATACCAGGCTCGGCTGGTGGCGCCCTGCACACATCAGCCGATGGCGCAGTGCTGTACGCGGTCAACGTGGAAGGCGACGTCGCGCGCTACACGCCCGTTGGCGACCGGTGGACGCTCTCGACCAGTGCGATGCCAGCGGCGCTTGTGCCCTTGAATGACGGTTCGCTGGTGACGGTGTCGATGGATGCAGAGCGCGTGGTGCTTCGGCGCGTGCGGCCGCCTGACTCCGTTGTGGTTGACTCGCTGCAAGTGAACATCGCTGCTGATTCACTGAGCGTGCACGGGATGACCGTCGGCGATCGCATGTTTTTGTCGGCCGGTTCCCGCATCCTTTCCTTGCGCACGCGTGATTTTGTAATGGATGTCGATGTCGACATGGAAAACCCGGTGCGGGATTTTGTGACGTCGCCAAGCGGCGATCGCATCTTTGTGCGAACTGAAGGGCGCGATGGGATCAGCGTTGTGGATCGTTTTGCCGGCAAGGTGGCCGAGCGAGTGTCGCTGCCGGGCGCTGCTCGCCAGCTGCGTATGGACGCACTGGGCCGTGTGTTGTTGGTACAGGGGCTGCGCGACAGCGCATATGTGATCGACATTGGCACCTCGAAGCGCGTTGGCACCGTGCGCACTGAATGGCGCGGCGATCTGCCGCTGGTGCTTGCCGACGGCGTGATGGCGCTACTGCACGGCGACTCGGTGACGATGACATCGTCCATCGATCTCGGCGTCACGCGCACTATTGCAGACGGCGGCCAGCAGTTCTGGTACGCCATGCGGTGGAACGGATTTCGACCGCGCTCGGCCGGACTCGATGAACCGGTTCGCTTTCGTGCATCGGAGCGTCGCGCCGTGTCGGAATCCGTTGGCGGCACACTCGACGCGGAGATCGCGGACACGCTCACCGGGGCGTCGGATGCGCGGACCCAGCGTACCGCGCGCGATACTCCTGACAGCAGCGTCGCGGTGTCACCCGCGCCGCGCCGCCAACGTGTCACGTACACCGTGCAACTCGCGGCCGTGCTCACCGAGGAGTTGGCACGCGAAGCCGCGGCGGGCGTGGTGGTGGATGGCAAGACACCGCGTATCGCCAGCTCCGTGCGAGACGGTCGGACATTGTATCGGGTCGTGCTTGGACCGTATGCCACCCGCGAGCAGGCGGAACGCGCCGGCAAATCCAGCGGGCGCACCTACTGGGTGTTTGAAGGTGCGCCGTGACGGCTGCGCACACCGCTGAATGGATTAACGCAGAAGCGCGGCGTCTGGCCCCGCTGCTGGAAGGACAATCTGCGGTCGTGATCAGTGGTCCCGATGTCAACACAACGGCGGCCATCGCGCTGGCGCTGGCACGCGTACATGGCACCACACGGCGCGTCGCGATCGCGGATCTGATTGGCGAGGTGCCGCTGCTGCGTGACGCCGCCAGCAATCCCGACGACGATCCACACGGCATCTCCGACAGCTTTCTCTACGGCGTGTCACTCA
Source organism: Gemmatimonadaceae bacterium (assembly GCA_041742675.1). Lineage (GTDB taxonomy): Bacteria > Gemmatimonadota > Gemmatimonadetes > Gemmatimonadales > Gemmatimonadaceae > JAABRT01. The sequence goes on from JBGTOG010000425.1 coordinate 14,947, forward strand.
ATCGTATTGCACGCCCGATCGACGAGAGTGGCAACGTGTTTCTCATGCCGAGCGGCACGGAAGCGGTCGCGCTCGAAGCCGTGTATCGCAATGAACGGTGGCGCCGTCTCGCGGCTGGCTTTCAGCAGGTGGGCGCGCTGTTGCTGATCGTTGCGGTGCGCGAAGTGCCAGGCTTCGATGCGCTGTGCCAATACGTCGGTGCGCAACTGCCGCTGGGGGACACGCATCCGCCATCCATTCCGGATGTGAAAACGCTGTGGCTGCCGGTCCCGCCGCCTCCGGCCGAGACAGTGCGCAAAGTGGAGCGGGCACGGGAGGTGGCGGCGGAAGATCGCGGGCAGCGTCAGAGTCGCGTGCTGGCATCGCTGGCCGTCGCCGCGGCTTTGGTGCTGGCAGGGTTGGCAGCGTGGCCATCATTGCAGGCGCGCCTTTTTCCACCAGCGACCCTGACCACAGCAGACATCGATGCGACCGCGCAGGACTCCAGCGATTCCGTCAGTTCAGCGGCGGGTACAATCGTGGTGGAGACGCCCGTGACGCCAGTCACGGTTGCCAATGACAGCCTCGATGCCGCAAGCGCTGATTCAGCCGATGCGCCACGAGCGGCGCGCTCCGGTCCGCTGGTGGTGAGCAATCCGGCAGACTCGGCGCAGGCCGCGGCTTTTGCCGTGTACTTCGTGGCCGCCAATACCATCGAAGAGGCGCGTCCGCCGGAAGAAGTGGCATCGCTCTCCGGCGTGGCCGTTTCGCCCGTGCGTATTGGTGCGGCCGGCGCGCGGTGGTTTCGTGTGACCGTTGGCGCGGGCAGCGATAGTGCACAGGCGCTCGCGCTGCTGCAGCGATTGCGTGATGCCGAGCAGATCGGCGCCGCGTCCGGCAGTATTATTCGCGTGCCCTTCGCGTTTCGACTGGAAGACGGTCTCTCGACCGACGATACACCGGCCGCACTCGCGCGCTGGACGCGCCGCGGCATTCGCGCGTATGCACTGCGTCAGACCAACGGCGCCGTGTCCCTCTATACCGGTGCATTTCAGAATCCTGAGCAGGCGACACTGCTTGCGGATTCGCTGTTCGCAGCCGGCATTGCACCGACGTTGGTTTACAGAACGGGGAGAACTTTCTAGTGCGGTTGACGAAACTCGAAGTGCACGGATTCAAGGCGTTCGCAGATCACACGGAGTTCCTCTTTGATCGCGGCGTGACGGCGATTGTGGGACCGAATGGCTGCGGCAAGTCCAACGTGTCCGATTCCGTTCGCTGGGTGCTCGGTGAGCAACGCGCCCGTGTGATGCGTGGCGCCAAGATGGAAGACGTGATCTTTCACGGATCATCGGCGCGCAAGCCGGTGAACATGGCCGAAGTCTCGCTGCACTTCGACAACTCCGAAGGCGACTTGCCGGTCCCGTTCAAGGAAGTGGTCATCACGCGTCGTCTCATGCGCACGGGTGAAAGCGAGTATCTGCTCAATCGTGCGCCCTGTCGCCTGCGCGACATTCAGGATCTCGTGCGCGGCACGGGACTCGGTGCGGACTCCGGCGTGGTGATCGAGAGCCGCATGATCGACGCGCTGCTTTCCGATCGCCCCGATGATCGGCGCGAACTGTTTGAAGAAGCCGCGGGTGTCGGTTTGTATCGCGATCGTCGTCGCAGTGCAGAGCGGCGGCTCGAAGAAACCACGGTCGACCTCTCGCGTCTCGATGACCTGATCAGTGAAGTGCAGAGCCAGGTGCGCTCGCTGTCGCGTCAGCGTCGTCGGGCCGAACGTCATGCAGAACTCATGTCACGCCGCTTCACCGTGGAAATCGCACTGGCAACGCGCGAGATGGCGGCGTGGCGCGAAGAACTGGAAGCGCTCGATGCAAGACTCGCAACGCTGCGCACGGAAGTGCCCGGAGCCGAAGCCGCGATTCGCGCGGCCGAAGCGGAGCGGGAACAGGCGCACGGCGCACGCGCCGCCGCCGAAGCATCGCGTGCCGAAGTATCGCGGCTTGCCGGCGAACAGCGTGAGCGCACGCTGCGCCTTGAGCGTGAGCTGGCCGTGGCCGAAGAACGGCAGCGCAGCACCGAAGCGCGTCGATCACGCGCGGAGCAGGAGCGCGTTGAAGGCGAAGCGTTTGGACAGCGACTGCGTGATGACCGGGAAAGGGCAGCCACGGACCGAGTCACGCTCCAGCAGGAGTTGCGCGATGCGGGCGAAGGGTTGGCGGAGCGTGTGGAAGCCGAAGAAGAGGCGCGCGCGGTCGTAGCACGTGCACGTCAGTCGTTGGAAGCACTTGAGCGCGCCGCTCGTGAACATCGGGATCAGGCACGTCGGCTCGAGCTCGATCGTGAAGGTGCGACACGCGATTTGGGCGACACACAGCAGCGCGTGGAAACGCTCGAGCGCGAACGCGCACAACTCGCTGATCAGTTTGCGGCGACGGAACGCGAGCTGGTAAGTGCCCGTGAACAGCTGTCATTGCTGCAGGCGAATGCGCACGATGCGCAGCAACTGCTCGAGCAGGCCCGTTTCAGTGCTGCCGCGGCCCGCACGGCCGATGCCGAGGCGCGTGCCATGCTGGCGCGCACGGTAGAAACGCACACATCACTGCAGGGTCAGGTGGCGGCGCTGGAACGGTTGGAACGCGAGCGTGTTGGACTGGCGCCAAGCGCGCAGCGGCTGCTCAAGGAACGTGACGCGTTCGACACGGGCGCCGTACTCGGCCCACTGGCGGATTTTCTGTCGGCCGATGGTGATGCGGCACGGCACGTAGAGCGGTATCTCGGTGCCACACTGCACGCAGTCGTGGTTCGCGATGCGGCCGCGGCAGAAGCCGTGCGCCGCTGGCACGCGAGTGCCAATCCGGGTCCACTGTTGCTGCTGCCGCTGGATGTCATTCATCCAGCAAATCAGGCGGGATCCTCGCCCGATCTCGCGGCCGCGGTGCAATCCAGTGGCCCCGCAGAATCATGGGTCCAGGCGTTGCTCGGCCGCGTGCAAACGCTTGATGAGGGTGATGCGTTCATTGATGCGCGCGGTGCAATGTTTCTGCCCGGGACATCGGCCGGTCCGGGTCCGCTGCAGCGTCGCGCCGAGCTGGCCAAGTTGCGTGAGCGTCTCGATGAGGCAGCCAGCGCACGCGAAGGCGCGCAGCTGGCATCCGAATCGTCACGCACCGCGCTTGCCGATGCCGATCGTGCACAGCATGCGGCCACGGAGGCCAGCGCGCGTGCGCAGCAGGATGTGCGTCGCGCCGACGAGACCGTGCGCGAAGTAGAGCGTCGCGTCGAACGCATCACGCGTGAAGTGCAGCAGGCAACGGAGCTGAGCGAAAGGCTCTCGGCCCGCGTTGCCGAGTTGCACACCCGTTCCACGACACTCGGCGAGCAGCTGGATGCGCTGGAAGCGCGCGCGGGCGAAGCCGATCAGGCGATGGCCGAAGCACGTGGTGTGTTGGCCGAGACCGACGCGGCGCTCGAAGAAGCGCGCGAGGCACGATCGGCGTGGCAGGTGCAGCAGGCGCAGGCGCAGGCGCGACTGAGCGTAGCGCAGGATCGCGAACGCCGTCTCAACGAAGAAGACGCCACGGCGGCTGCACGACTCGCCGCGCTGGCCGAGGAACTGACGTCACTCGCCGACGCCGATCAGGCGCTGGCGCAGCAGCTGGGTTCGTGGCACGTGGAGCTCGATACCCAGCGCAAGGCACTGGGAGACGCGGAAGCCCGTCTCGCTGACGCTGAAACGCTGGTGCGCACAACATCGGCCACACTCGATGCAGCTGATCGCCAGGTGGATGAATCACATCGCGCGCACACGAGTGTTGGTGAGGCGCTGCATCAGGCGGAGGTGCGTCATACCGATTTATCGGGACGACGCGAAGCCATTCGTCAGCGGTTGGAGACGGAGTGGCGTCGTCCGCTCGACGAGTTGCTGGCCGAGGCCCAGGAGCTTGATGTGGAAACGGACGCGCTGCGTCGCGAAGCCACAGAAATGCGCGACGCGCTCGATGCCTTGGGTGCGGTGAATCCGCTGGCCATCGAAGAACATGAAGAAGAGCAGCGTCGTCTCGAGTTCCTGTCCGGGCAGCGCAATGATCTTGTGTCGGCCAAGCAGTCATTGCATCAGGCGATTCGCGAGATCGACAGCACGGCGCGTGAGCTGTTTCTCGTCACCTTTGGTCAGGTGCGCGAAAACTTCCGTCAGATCTTTCTCACCCTCTTTGGCGGCGGTGAGTGCGACCTGCGACTGGAGAATCCCGATGCACCGCTTGACTGCGACATCGAGATCCATGCATCGCCTCGTGGCAAGCGCACGCAGCGCATCCACCTGCTGTCGAGCGGAGAACGCGCGCTGGTTGCACTGTCGCTGCTGTTCGGGATTTTTCTCACGAAGCCGAGCCCCTTCTGTCTGCTCGACGAAGTGGACGCGCCGCTCGACGATCAGAATATCGGGCGATTTGTGCGCATGCTGAACCAGTTCAAGACGCGTACCCAGTTCATTGTGATCACGCACAATCCACGCACGACCACAGAAGCCGCGGACGCGGTGTACGGTGTGACCATGCAGGAGCCTGGCGTGAGCCGCATTGTGAGTGTGCGCATGCGCGGCGGCGCGGTGGATGATGCCAACGGCGCGTCGTCCAGCACGTCGGCTGCGACGTCGGACGACAGCGAGCGCGCAGACGCGGTGGAGTCCGGCGCGACCGAGGCGTGATGCGTTTTCGGTGGAGCGAGCGGTTGCCAGCAGCTGTACGTGCAGCTGTGGGCGCCGTTTGTTTGCTGTGGTGCCACGCCCCCTCGCTGTTGGCGGCGCAGCCTCGCGTTGTGGTGGAAACGGGCGAGGCGATCATCCTCTCCACCGTGTCGCCGCGCTTCACCGTGCGCGCGCTGGGGTTTGCGGGCGAACAACCGTATCGCATCACCATGCGGGTGAGTGAGAACTTTGGTGTGCAGCCGCCGTTCCTGGTCGACACCACGTATCTCACCAACGATTCCGTCAGTGTGCTTGAGATCAAGCGCGCGTTGCCCAGCGGCGTCACGGTGTACTGGCGCGCGCTGGTGGAGCGCGGAGCGCAAGCGGCGATTTCTGAAACCACCGGTCCGCGCGTTGTACCAATCTGGGCGGAGTTGCTCTATCCTGCCTCACCATTGGGCGATGGAGAAAGCGATCGACAGCCAACGTTCCGGTGGCGTTCTCCGCGCGTGGACACCGGTCCAGGTCCGTGGCGCTACGAACTGCAGGTGCTGCTGACCAACAACGGACAACAGGTGTTCGGTGCCACGAACATCACGGACACCATCTATCGATTGCCGTCACCGCTGCAGGCGAGTACGTCCTATCGTTGGCGACTGATCACGACGCTGCCGGGCCGACCCGGGAGCGTCACTCTGGAAAGCCCCAACTCGTTCGTGATTACCGATCCCTTGCTGCCCACCTCTACGCTCGTCTACCAGAACTTTCCGAATCCGTTTCCGTCGGAGGCGGCGTTCAGTACCTGCTTCTGGTTTGATGTGGGCGAACCCGGTGCGACGATCTCGCTGGAGATTCTCGACTTGCGCGGGAATCCGGTAGCGACAGTTGTACCGGCTCAGGACGGCCAGACGCTGTTTCCTCCGGGCCGCTACGGTCGCGGTGCGCCTGGCACGGGCAGCAACTGCGACAATCGCTTCATCTGGAACGGCACCGCAAGCAACGGACAGCCTGTGCCACCCGGTGTGTATCTGGCACGCTTCCGGGCGAACGGCGGCGCGCCCACGATTCGGCGCATTCTCTTTCGCGGTCGATAGGAGATGTCGCGATGCGCCTGACCACGGTGGGCACGGGAACAGTGGCGCCGCACGCGTCGCGCGTCTGTTCGGGTCACCTCGTGCAGGCACCTGACGTGTGCCTGTTGCTCGATTGTGGCAGTGGGGTGGTACATCGCCTCGCGCAGCTGCAGTTGCCGTGGACAGAGATCACGCACATCGCACTGACGCACTTTCACGCCGATCACATCAGTGATCTGGCGATGTTGTGCTACGCGTTCCGATACGGTCAGGCGCCCGCGCGTCAGGCGCCGCTGCACGTGATTGGTCCGGTAGGGACTCGGGACCTGCTGGACCGCCTCGCGCTCGTGTTCGGCACCTGGATGCACGCACCGGGGTATGCGATGGAGGTCATCGAGGTGGCGCCGGGTGCGACCCTGCGGCTCGCGGATCAGGTAACACTGGCCGTGACCAAGGTGCCGCACACCACGGAGAGCGTGGCATATTGCGTGGCGCATGGCGCGCGGCGCCTTGTGTACACGGGAGACACTGGCGTGGACGAGGCGATGGGCGCGTGGGCAGCGGGGTGTGACGTACTGCTCACCGAGTGTTCCCTGCCCGACGCGCTGGCGATTCCCTCGCACCTCACACCGGCGCAGGCGGGGCAGTTGGCACGGCGCGTTGCACCTGCATTGTTGGCGCTCACACATTTTTATCCGCCGGTTGAGGCCGTGGACATCACGGCATTGGTGGCGGAACAGTTCGACGGTCCGGTTGTGCTGGCGACGGACGGTTGGTCCATTGATCTCTGAGGAGTTTCCATGCTGGTGGTGATGCAACCGTCCGCGACGACGGCCGATATTGACCGGGTCTGTGAAGAAATCACGCGACAGGGCTTCAAGCCGCTGCCGATGCCAGGCGAAGTGCGCATGGCCATCGGTCTGCTCGGCGATGACAGCAAAGCGGATTGGTCGCATATCGAAGCGCTGACCGGTGTGGCCACGGTGGTCATCGTGGAGAAGCCATACCGTCAGGCGGCACGCGAATGGAAACCCGAGAATACGATTGTGGAGATCGCGCCCGGTGTGCGCTTCGGCGGCACCGATGTTGTGCTTGTCGCTGGTCCCTGCTCCGTTGAAAGCGAAGAACAGATTCTGACATCGGCACGTGCTGTGCGCGCGGCTGGTGCGACCGCGCTGCGCGGTGGTGCGTTCAAGCCGCGTTCATCGCCGTACGCGTTTCAGGGGCTGGGCAAGCAGGGACTCGAGATGCTCGCGCTGGCAAAGCGCGAAACCGGTTTGGCGATTGTCACCGAAGCGATGGACGAATCGGGCGCCGATCTGGTCGCCGAGTACGCCGATTGTATTCAAATCGGCGCCCGCAACATGCAGAACTATTCGCTGCTGCGTCACGTCGGGCGGCTCGGTCGACCGGTAATGCTCAAGCGTGGCATGGCGGCGACCATCAACGATCTGTTGATGAGCGCGGAGTACATCCTCGCCGAAGGGAATCCCAACGTGATTCTCTGCGAACGTGGTGTGCGCACGTTCGACTCGGCCACACGCAACCTGTTCGATCTCACGGCAATTCCGGTGGTGCAGAAGCTGTCGCACTTGCCGATTGTAGCCGATCCGAGTCACGGCACGGGACTGCGGGACAAGGTCACACCCATGGCGCGCGCAGCGGTTGCCGCGGGTGCAGACGGCGTACTGATCGAAGTGCATCCGCAGCCGGACAAAGCACTGTCTGACGGTGCGCAGTCGTTGTATCCGGAGCAGTTCGCACAACTTGTGCAGCAGCTGCGCCCCATCGCAGACGCGATCGGGCGCGCCATTGCACCCACCCCTGGCACGGTCCGTGTGACGGTATGACTATTCGCACTGAAGTATTATCGAGCCGCGCGGCGTTGCACTGCCCCGCCCTGCGCCGTGCCACCATGGGCGCGATGCTCACGCTGCTCGTGGCCTCGCCGGCGCTGTACGCGCAGCCAGAAAGCCCTGCCGCCGTATTGTCGCGCGCACGCGCGGAGTACGCGACGGTGCGCACGGCTCGCGCTGAGTTCACACAGGAAATCAAGAATCCGCTGCTCGGACGCACGGTTAGTTCGCGCGGTACGCTGTTGCAGCGCAAACCGGATCGGATCGCTGTCACATTCACGGATCCGGCCGGTGATCGCATTGTCTCTGACGGCACCACACTCTGGGTGTACATCCCGAGCTCCGCGCCTGGTCAGGTCATGAAGTTGCCGGCCGGCGACGGCGGCACCGGTGGCGTGGATCTCGCAGCCACGGTGCTCGACGCGCCGCGCGAAGGCTACTCCCTCGGCGATGCCGGTGCGCGCACCATCAATGGACGCGCGGCTCGCGGTGTGTCGCTGGTGGCCAAGGCGGGCGCCGACGTCCCGTTCCCCAAGGCCACGGTGTGGATCGACAACGCCAACGCGTCGGTTCGTGAAGTGCAGGTCATCGATGAAACGGGTACCGAGCGCACGATCCGCATTGTGTCGTGGGAAAAAAACGTGGCCGTTGATGCATCGGCGTTCACATTCAAGGTGCCCAGCGGCGTGCGCGTGGTGCAGCAGCCGTAAACGCTACTCGAGCGTGGGCGTGCGGGCCGGCACCACGATGGTTGAATCTTCAGCGCGCGCGAACGGCTCACGCGGTGTGCTCGCACCATCAAGCAGTCGCACCGCGCGCGCGATGACGGCATCATCCTGCGCCCGACGCAGAAACTCGGCGTCGGGCCCAAACGTGACACGCGCCGCCTCGTAGCCCAGCGCACGCGCAATCCACGGAGCGGCCGCATCAAAGACGCGACGCTCGATATCCACGTTACGACGTTCGAGCTCGGACCATACCGTGTTCACCATTTCGCGGGTCACCGATTGCATGGGGTCGAGCAGCACGCCTCGCTGCTTGAACTGCAGTGCGGTTTGCGCCACCGCATCACGATACTTCACCATGCTCGGCCCCAGCGCGACTGAAAACTTCTGGACATCATCAGGCAACGCAGCCTCGCCAGCCACCACATCGGGCACAATGCCGCCTCCGCCCTGCACCGTGCGTCCAAGCGGTGTGGTAAAGGTGGGTCGCGTCTCCACATCGTCGTCATTGGTGGCATCGCTCGCCGTGTCCGCAATCTTTGTGATGCTGCGTCCAAGCGGCGTATACCAACGCGATGTCGTGATGCGTAGCGCACCACCCGTGTTCATGGGAAACACCGACTGCGCACTGCCCTTCCCGAACGATGTACGTCCAACCACAATGGCGCGGTCGTTGTCCTGGAGCGCACCAGCGACGATCTCGGACGCGCTCGCGCTATTACCGTCGAGCAGCACCGCCACGGACAACTTTGGCCACCACTGCGGCTCACGTGCGACGATGGGTTCCGGCGGTGCACCCGGACGCCCGCGCAACTCCACGATGCGCGTGTTGGGGTCAAGGAACAGCTCAGCAACCGCCACGCCCTGCTCCAGCAGTCCACCCGGATTTCCGCGCAGATCAATGAGCACGCCACGCGCGCCCATCCGGTCGAGCGAATCGATCGCCACACGCAGTTCGGCCGCCGTGTTGCTGCCGAAGACATTGATGTCGACGTAGCCAACAGCCGGACGCAGCATCACCACACGTGGTACGGCGCGCACGGTTACCGACTGGCGAGCCACCTTGATATTGATGAGGTGAATGCCGAAGCGCTCCACCACAAACGACACCGTCGAGCCAGGCACCCCGCGCAGCAAGCGCCCTACCTCGTCTTCCTTCATGCCAGAGGTAGACTCTCCTTCCACCGCCACAATGCGATCACCGGCTTGCACACCAGCACGATCCGCTGGCCCACCGGGCACCGGATTGATAACGGTCACCCACCCATCGCGCAGATCCACCTGCAGCCCAACACCGCTGTAGTTGCCCGACATCTGTTCGCTCAACCGCCGCACGCGGTCTTCAGGCAGAAACGCCGAATACGGGTCCTGCAACTCGCCAACCAATCCCGCTACCGCTTTGCGGTAGATGGAATCGACCGACAGGGAATCCACGTATTGCGTCGCGATGTAGCGATACACCTGTTCGAACAGGAGCGCACCATTGTCCGGGCCGCGTACCGGTTCCAGCGGCGGCACGACCGGCTGATCCTGGCCGATCCACCAACCACCGGCACCGAGCGCGGCACCAAAGACAAGAGAGGCGACTACAGCGCGAGGGCGCATGCGAGGCGAGAGCGAGTCAAATCAACAAAAGTGAGGTCATGCATCAGCGCACCGAATCGGCCGCTGCGGAAAAGCGATCAGGCCAGCGCGAACACAACACCAGAAAACAACGTTCCGCTACCTCATCTGGTGTCCCATGCGCCGAGACCGAGTCCACGGGGCCGATCTCGGGATGGGACTGTTGCCACGGCGACTGCGTGGTTTGCGCAAACCCTTCGGCAACCCTGACATGAAAGGCCTGCGTCTCCTGCTCGAGCCGATCCGGCGCCCCGCGTGCCTGGGCGCGCGCCAGCGCTTCCTGCAATGGCAATTGCAACAACAACGTACAGTCCGGTACGACACCGCCGGTGGCGAACTGGTTCATTGACCGAAGCCCGTCCATCGCCAAACCGCGCGCCATACCCTGATACACATACGTGGACAGCAGGTACCGGTCCAGCACCACGACCACGCCACGTTCCAACGCGGGACGGACCGCCCGGGTCACCAGTTCGGCGCGCGACGCCGCGAAGAGCAGCGCCTCGGTTGCGGGCGCCATGTCGTGCGCCGTACCCAGCAACAGACTTCGGATCACGTCGCCCGTAGGCGTCCCGCCCGGCTCGCGCAGCGCCAGCACCTCTTCGCCCATCGCCTCCAGCCGACTGGACAGGCGCTGCCACTGCGTGGTTTTGCCAACGCCCTCGCCGCCTTCCAGGACAATCAGCAGTCCGCGAGCCGACACAGGCTCAGCCGAGGGTGATGATCGGGGAGGCCGCGCCTGTCTTGATGCCCTCGGCGATCCACTGGTTCACGCGCAGCATGAGCTTGTCGAAGTTGTCCTGAGACACTACGGCCCGCTGATATGACGCATTGACCTGCACAAGCTCCAACAGTTGGTCAAGCTCCTGCTCCATTTCCTCGCCCGGCTGTTCACCGCGCTCGATCATCTGCTGCGCCTGCTGCCGAATTTCTTCCATACGCCGCAGCATGCGGCTCGATTCCACGTCGGCCGAGAGCGCCTCGCTGGAGCGCTTCACCGCCTTGTACTCTTCACTCTGGCCGATCAGTCGGCCCACATCGCGCGCTTTTTCCTCAAGCATCTGTTGCCGTTCCCTGTGCGTGTGGAAGGCGGTCTGGTGGGTGCCGAGACCAGCACCCGAAGCCGCCAGCAATTCCTGAAAGATAGCAAGTCGCGCGGCGCTTAGTGATGCTCACGCGTGCGACGCGCTACCAGAATGCGGGGTCGCCCCGTCAGATCGTTGTGAATCACAATGTTGTCGTAGCGGCCAACGGAATGCGCGAGATCGGCGGTCTGCTCGGCGCGGCGACTGTCGCACTCGAGCACCAGCCAGCCGTGTGGCGCCAGCACGTGCGGCGCGCCGAACAACAGAGCGCGGTATCGAGCCATCCCCTGCTCAGCGGCAAACAGCGCGGTGGGCGGCTCCCAGTCACGTACGGAAGCGGGCAACTCCGGTCCTTCGCTGAACGCGATGTACGGCGGGTTGGAGATCAGCAGCTGCACCGTTTCTCCAGCGATCGGCGCGAGATCGGCGCCGAGCCTGAACTCGATCGGTGTGCGGAGGGGTGCGGCTCGCGCGGCATTGTCGTGCGCGACGGTGATGGCATCGCTTGAGATGTCTGTTGCGATGACATGATCGAAGGCCCCCTCCTGTGCCAAGGACAGCGCGATGGCGCCGCTGCCCGTGCCAATATCTACTGCGATGCCACCCGGTGTGCCTGCCGTCAGACGCAGTGCGTGATCCACCAGGAGCTCCGTTTCCGGACGGGGAATCAGTACGCGTTCATCAACGTGCAGCACCAGATGACGAAACGCCGCGGTGCCGACTGCGTACGCGAACGGCATGCCGGCATTGAGTCGGTCAATGGCACACTGCACGCGGACAACGTCGTCGTCGCGGACGGTGTCATGCAGCTGTGCGCGCATGGCGATCGTAGCCACCGACGTATTCAGCACCGCGGCGAGTACCGCACGCGCGCGTGATGCTGACGATTCAGTTGGGTCGTGATGCAGGCGCGCGGCAGCGCGTGCAAGCACGTCGGTGATTGGCCGTGCGCTATGCGCGTTTGTCACGCGCGCAAACGCTCTTCCGCGTCGGCGAGTGCGAGTCCTTCAATGAACGCTGACAGATCGCCTTCCATGACGCTGTCAATGTTGTACAGCGTCAACCCGATGCGATGATCCGTTACGCGTCCCTGTGGGAAATTATACGTGCGAATCTTTGCTGAACGATCACCGGTGCTCACCTGGGAACGTCGCATGCGCGAACGTTCCGCTTCCATTTCGGACAGTCGCAAGTCGAGCAGTCGCGCGCGCAGCACTTCCATTGCTTTCATCTTGTTCTGCAACTGTGACTTCTGGTCCTGCTGACTGACGACAATACCGGATGGCATATGCGTAATGCGCACGGCAGAGTCGGTGGTGTTCACGCTCTGACCGCCAGGTCCGGAGGAGCGAAACACATCGATGCGCAAATCCTTGTCCTCAATGCGCACGTCCACCTCTTCGGCTTCCGGCAGCACGGCCACCGTCGCCGCTGACGTATGAATGCGTCCCTGATTTTCAGTCGCCGGCACGCGTTGCACACGGTGCACACCGGACTCCCATCGCAGCACCCCAAACGCGCCATCGCCAATCACCTTGAACACCGCTTCCTTGATGCCACCAAGTGTGCCATCGGACCAGCTCATTGACTCAATGCGCCATCCGCGCCGTTCGATGTAGCGCGTGTACATGCGGTGGAGATCAGCGGCAAACAGACCGGCTTCATCGCCGCCCGTGCCAGCACGCACTTCAACAATCGCCGGCCGATCATCAAGCGGGTCGCGCGGAATGAGCAGCGGCAGCAGTGCACGCCCAACCGACTCCTGCTCGGCTTCGAGTCGCGCGATGTCGGCCGCGACTTCGTCGGCGAGCTCCGGATCGTCGACCTCGGCCAGCTCGCGGGAACCCGCCAGTTCATGGGTGATGCGATCGAGCCGCTGCGCGTGTTCGACGACGGCGACGAGCCGTCGATGCTCGCGCCCGAGCTCGGCGAACCGGGCGGGCTGGGTGGTAACCGACGGATCGGCGAGCTGGCTTTCCACCTCCGACGCGCGCGCCAATGCGTCTGCGAGGCGATCCTGCAAAGCCGAGAGTTGAACAGACACAGGCGAGGTGATCCAGAGGAGAAACGAAACGTGATTGCGCGCATCAGAGACGATGTGACAACAGTCACGGCGAACGAGCAGACCCTTCGGGTAGGCTTCGTTGTCAGCGTGCGCCAACAGCCCACAAAGTTAGCAGTATCAAGGGTTTGGGACCACGCGGTCGGTACTATCGCACGAATGCAACACTCCGGTCGGCCGTTCAGGCCGGCCTCCTCATTGCTCAAGCGACGCCCATAGTGCATCGTCAGGAGATACACATGCAGCACCCATCGCCTGCTGGCCACGTCCCCCTTCGCTTCGCTGCCCCGTCCATGAGCGTATCCCTCGACCGCATTGCCGACTTTCTGGGCACTGTTCCACTGTTCCGCGAGCTGGAGCGGACCTCGCTGCGCTCGTTCGCTGATATCACCCGTGAACACAAGTACGGCAAAGGTACGGTGATTGTCAGTGAAGGCGACCCGGGTGACGCGCTCTATGTTGTCCGCACGGGTGAGGTGAAGGTGGTGCTGGTGGCGGAGGACGGACGGGAAGTGATTCTGGGTGTGCTCGGTGTGGGCGATCACTTCGGTGAGCTCTCCCTGATTGACGGACGCCCGCGTTCGGCACACGTGATTGCCACGGCCACCTCGAGCCTGCTCGTACTGCGGCGCGCGGATTTCCGTCGACAGGTTGAGCAGCAGCCACAGGTTGGCTGGGCGCTGCTCATGGAACTGTCGCGCCGCTTGCGTCAGGCCGACGGAACGATCGGTTCGCTCGTGTTGCTCGATGTGCCAGGACGCGTCGCGCGTGTGCTGCTGGAGCACGCGACCCCCGGTGCACCGGCCACGCTCGTGAAGCCCATGACGCATCAGGTGATGGCGCAGATGATCGGCGCCAGTCGCGAAACGGTGTCACGCGCGATGTCGGAGTTTCAGGACAAGGGATGGCTCACGGTGGCCCGTCGTCAGGTGACGATCGTTGATCGGGTGGCGCTTGAGGCGCGCGCGCGTCCCGCCATCTGAACACCGCGGCCATGAGCGACCGACTACCGCACACAGCGGGCGCCGAAAAAACGGGCCCCCGGTTTCGGCTCCGCTGCTGGGGCGCGCGCGGCACGATTCCAAGTCCGGGACCACGCACGGTGCGGTATGGTGGACATACCACCTGCATGGAAGTGCGTACGCGCGACAACGATGTCATCGTGCTCGACGCTGGCACCGGCCTGCGTGCCCTCGGGCAGCATCTGCGTGATGACAACAACGGTGATTCGGCAAAGCGGGCGGCGCGCACGCACGTCTTTCTCACCCATGAGCACACGGATCACGTCATCGGTCTGCCGCACTTCGCGCCGCTCTTTGACGCGGACCAGGTTGTGCAAGTGACCGGCGGCGCGTGTGACGCTGCCTCGACACGGCGGGTACTCGATTCGCTCCTGACGCCGCCGCTGTTTCCGGCGCTGCCACGGCTGGGTGATCGACTCAGCGTGTCGGCGTTTGACAACGGCACACCGGTGGAAGTCGGCACACGCTACGCCGTGCATCGTTTCCCCGCGCGTCATCCCGGCGGCGCGGCAATTTTTCGGATTGATGACGCGTCAGGTGCGGCGATTGCGTTCGCGCCGGACAACGAGCTGGATTTTGCGAGCGATGACGCCACCGTGATCGCGTGGCGCCGCGGCCTGACGCTGGCGCTGCACGGTGTCCCGATCCTGGTGCACGACGCCATGTACACCGACGGCGAACTGCGCGCGCATCGCGGGTGGGGGCACAGCTCCGCGCTTGAAGCGACTCGATTTGCGATGGAGTGTGTCGCCGGGATGCTGGTGCTGTTTCACCATCATCCGGACCGCTCCGATGATGCGGTGGACGCCATTGTTCAGGAGTGTCGACAGCTGGTGACGCTGTCAGGCAGTACGCTGCGGGTGATTGCCGCGTGGGAAGGACTGCAGCTTACGGTGTAACCCGCGCCTGACCGCGCGTGAGGTCAGCCAGCCGGTCTCGCAGCAGCGCTTCTTCATCGTGCGCAACACGCACGCGATAGCGCACCTGCTCGGCGTATTGTTCGTCCGCAATCACCACGGCGAGCTCACTGAACAGCTGTTGTACCGGTGTCACCGCGCCGTAGTCCACGCAAATTTCGAGTTCCACGCGCTCGACGTACGAGAGCGTTGGCAACGAGGACAGCGCAAGCTGCACCGCACCGCTGTACGCACGTGCCAGTCCACCCGTGCCCAGCTTGACGCCGCCGTACCACCGCGTGACGACGGCCGCGACTTCACCAACGCCCGAATGCCGCAGGACCGTAAGCATGGGTCGACCGGCGGTGCCGTGCGGCTCCCCATCGTCACTCAACCCGATGTGCGATGTGCTGCCAGGCGCACCAACGACGTACGCCCAGCAATTGTGCGTGGCGTCGGCGAACTCCGACTGCATCTCCCGCACGAACGCCTGCGCCAGTGGCACCGACTCCACGCGCGAGACGGTGCACAAAAATCGGCTGCGCTCAATCACCACCTCTGCCTGGTGACGCGCGGCCGGCACCAGGTACCGCGTGGTGCTGCTGCTTATCGCTCGAGCAGGCTGCGAAGCATCCACGCGGTTTTTTCGTGCAGCTGAATGCGCTGCGTGAGCAGATCGGCCGTCGCTTCGTCGTGGGCCGCCTCAGCGACCGGAAAAATCGAACGCGCGGTACGCACGACTGTTTCCTGGCCCTGCACAAGTTCGCGAATCATATCGTTCGCCTTGAGCACACCTTCGGTCTCCGTCACGGAGCTCAATCGCTGAAACTCCGAGTAGGTACCCGGTGCCGGGAAGTCGAGCGCACGAATGCGCTCAGCGATGAGATCCACAGCGATCGCGAGCTCGTCATACTGCGTTTCGAACATCACGTGCAGGGTCTGAAACATCGGCCCGGTCACGTTCCAGTGGAAGTTGTGCGTCTTGAGATACAAGCTGTAGGTGTCAGCCAGCAGCCGTGACAATCCATCGGCGATTTTCTCGCGGTCGGCTTCGGCAATTCCGATATCGATTTGCATGAGACTCCTCAAAGTATTGACGTACAAAAAGCGCTATAACGTCAAATGCCACAACAGCTTCAAAGTTCCTCGCAAACGCGTGCCGCACCCCACATCTCTCCCACGGGTCGCTACACACTCAGCCATATCAGTGTTGCGATGTATGCGACCAGCAGGATGGCGCCCTCCCATCGCGTGATGCGACGCGGGCCGCGCAGCAGCAGCGCTGCACCCGCCGTAAAGCCGAGCATCAGCAACAGGTCTTTTCGCGCGGTCATCACATCACCCGCAATCGGGGACAGCGCACTCGTTACACCGAGCACGAACAACACGTTGAAGATGTTGGAACCGATCACGTTGCCAACGGCCATGGCGGCTTGCCCACGCAGCGCAGCAACGACCGACGCCGCCAGTTCCGGCAGTGATGTCCCAATGGCAACAACGGTCAGCCCAATCACGCGCTCACTCACACCAAGTGCGGTGGCCACCGTCACCGCCGCATCAACGAAGAGCTTGCCGCCCGACAGCAACATGGCCAGTCCAACCACCGCGAACACACTCAGTCGCAGACGCGATCCACGCGGTGTCTTCGCCTGCACATTTTCGAGCGCACCCGCCACGATCGGATCGTCTGCCTCGCTGGTGCTGGCGTACCGCACCGTTGCCCAGGTGAACGCCGCGGCCCCCGCAATCAACAGCGCACCGTCGAGCCTGGAGATGAAACCGTTCCACATGACAAGCGGTAACACGAGCGACGAGACAATCAGTACCGGCACCTCTCGCTTGATCAGCGAGCCCTGCACCAGTGGCGGCGAGACCAGCGCGGTAATGCCCAGAATCAGCCCGATGTTCGCAATGTTGGAGCCCACCACGTTGCCCAGCGCTATCGCGCTTCGGCCATCCAACGCCGCGAGGGCGCTCACGACCAGTTCGGGCATGGACGTTCCGTACGCCACCACCGTGAGTCCCACGACAAGTGGGGACACGCCAAAAAGCTCAGCGAGCCCAGCCGCACCCTTGACCAACCAGTCAGCGCCCGCCACCAGCAGCAGCAATCCCACGACCATCAGCAGCACGCTGGTCAGCATCGTGGCGCACTCACCGTGTGGAACCGTGTCGCGCACGCATGTAGCTTCCACGGCATCATGATTCGATTCTTCCGCACGCGCGCGCCGTTCTTCGCGATTCTCCTGCTCGCCGCGCTCCTTGCCACGTTGCCGGGCGCGCGGCACCCGTTGTCGCTCGTCGCACTCGTCCTCTTTGTGGCGCTCGCGTGGCGCGCGCTGTCGCGATGGCGTGCTCGTGCGCCGGACGCGGCGTCACTCGACGATCAGGTCGCACGATCAGCCGCAGCATGGGATAACCGGTATGCACCGCCTGACGACATCGACGGCACGCCCGACGACGAACCGTGGCGCGCGAGTCTCGGTCCCACCAGTGCGTGGCGCGCCTCCGAGGACGAAGACGAAGAGCGTTGACGTGTCATCCATCAATCATGATACCGCGCCGAATCCACCGCCAGCGGGTGTCGCGATGCAAACATGCGCACCGGCCGCTAGCGACCACTGCCCTTTCGCGGCCACCGTTACTCCATCAATCTGATTGACGCCGCATGAACCGGATGCACCACCACTGAGGCCACGCGGTGGCGTAGCCCGTCGCTCGGTGATCAATGTCACGAGCACACGTTCCAGCGGCACATAGGTTCGCGTCACGCCATTGCCGCCACGATGCGCACCCGCGCCGCCGCTGTCTTCGCGCAGCGCGTACTCGGCAATGCGCATCGGATACGACCACTCCAGACTTTCCACGGGTGTGTTGCGCGTATTGCTCATGCCCACGTGCACAGCGCTTGGGCCAGCGGCCAATGCGCTGGCACCCTGACCACCGCCGATTGTCTCGTAGAAGCTCCACCCTCGCGCACCGATGGTGATGTTGTTCATGGTGCCCTGTCCGTCCGCAGGAAGCGTGTGCTGCGCATGACCACCATCCTGCAATGCAGTGGCGAGGGCATGCATGAGCACATCGGTGAGGCGCTGCGACAGCTCCACGTTGCCCGCGGCCACCGCACGGCCGCCGCGCGCATTCGCTACACACTCATCGGGTACATGCAGCGCGAGCGCGCGCGCGAGTCCCTCGTTCACGGGAATGTCTTCGTCGTGCAGCAAGACGCGCAGCGCAAAGAGCGCCGCAGCGCGCGCCACGGCGATGGGTGCATTCACATTGCCGCGCACGGGAGCACTCGTGCCGTCCAGGTCGATCACGAGCGTCGCATCACGCACGGCGACCGTGGCAACAATCGGCACCGGTGCGTCGCTCGTCCCATCCCCTTCGAGCGCGTCGGCACTGAATCCACGCACACCCTCCAGTTCGCGCAGTCGCGCTCTGGTGCGTCGTTCGGTGTAGTCGAGCAGACCGTCAATGGCATCGACGCACCACTCGTCACCGTGCGCGGCAAACAGTGCGCGCCACGCCCCCGCTCCGGCGCGACAGGCGGCACGTTGCGCACGCAGATCGCCAAGCCGCTCGGATGGCGTGCGCACATTTGCCAGTACCAGCGCCAGCACATCCTGCTGCACTGCGCCATCCTGTTCGAACCGCACGGGCGGAATGATCAACCCCTCCTGTACCAACTCAACAGACGCGAACGGCATGCTGCCCGGGCTCATGCCACCGACATCAGCGTGATGCGCGCGCACGGCGACAAATCCGATCAATCGCGCGCGGTCTACCGGGTGGCCGATCGCCTCCACCATCGTGATATCCGGCAAGTGTGAACCACCGTGCGCCGGATCGTTGAGCAGAAACACGTCGCCTGCCTTTGGATCACGCGACATCACGGCGGCAACACTTTCCGGCATGGCCCCGAGATGCACCGGAATGTGCGCGGCCTGTGCGACCATGCGTCCCTGCACATCAAACACCGCGCACGACGCATCGCGCCGTTCGCGAATGTTTGGTGACACGGCCGCGCGTTCAAGGCGCGATCCCATCTCCTCGGCAATCATCGCCACGGACTGCGCAAACACCGTGAGCGCGAGCGGATCGAACGCGACGGGCGACGGCGACGCGCTCATGTGGCCTCCAGG
>JBGTOG010000011.1:0-8110 GCA_041742675.1 Gemmatimonadaceae bacterium
CGGCGCGCCGGGCCTGCTGCGTGCGCAAGTCAGCAGCACCGTGAACATGGACGGCAACTACTACCTGCCCGTGCGGCCGGCGCCAAAACCCGGCGGCACGGTGCAGCTCGATGAAGAGGCGGTGATCGCCCTTGAGCGCACACTGGCATGCACCTGTCCGTGTACGCTCGATGTGTATACCTGCCGCACCACGGACGTGACGTGCACCAACTCGCCGGCGATTCACGGTGATGTGGTGCGTATGGTGAACGGCGGCTACACGGGTGACGAAATCATTGCGCAACTGACCGACGTGTACGGTCAGCGCATTCTGGCGTCGCCGCGCAAATCCGGATTCAGTTTGCTGGTGTGGTTCATGCCGTTTGCGGCACTTGGTGGGGGCGCGCTTGTGATTGCGGCGCTCGTGCGATCGTGGCGACAGAACGCCGTTGCTTCGGCGGCGTTGGCGGCACCAACCGGCGCGCACACAATCGGTGTGCAGGCCACAGACAATGAAATGGCCCGCCTCGAGGCGGCGCTTCGCGACGACTCCCGGTGAGTCGCGCTGACTCTCGCTGACCCACTTATGCCCGACGGCTCACTCCCCCTCGTCCTCGGCACGTTGCTCGCCCTTGGCGCACTGATTGTGGTGCTCATGCCGCTGCTGAGCGCAGTCGACGAAAACGAAGACCCACGGTCCGCGTACAGTCGCACTGCGGTGCGGCAGTCCCAAGCCAATCCGCTCGCTCCCGACGAAGGGTTGGCGATCGAGGCGCTCAAGGAAATTGAGTTTGATCGTGCCACCGGAAAGTTGTCGGACAGCGACTACGACGAACTCAAAGCCAAGTACACGCGACTGGCGTTGTCCGATATGCGACAGGCCGACGACCTCGCGCTGGCGGCCGCCGGAGTAGCCGGAGCAACCAATGAGGACCCGGTCGAGGCCGCAGTGCGTGCCGTGCAGGCCAGGCGCCCCAAGTGTGGCACCTGCGGTCCGCGACCGGAAAGTGATTCTGTGTATTGCTCGTCGTGCGGTTCGTATCTGCCGGGTGCGTGCGGCTCATGCGGCGCGAAGATCACGCAGCCCGGTGCGCGGTTCTGCACGGGATGTGGTGGGCAGTTGGCGGCGGCGTAGCAGTCGGCCACGCCGCAATACACTGATCGCTAGCCGCGCTCCAGTGCGTTCAACTTCCGCACTGCCATGCGCAGCGGCAACACTGTTGACGCGGCGCAGAACACCAGCACCAACGCAAACGGCAGCGTCAGCCGCCACGAATCGAAGGCCCATCCAAAGTGGTCCGCAAGCACCCAGCGCGCGGCGGGGCGACCCGTGCCGTACGCAACCGCGCCGATCAATACGATCGCGGTGAGCATGAACAGCAGCCCACCAAATGACGTGGGGATCTGCGCTGCATTCTCGGCGTCGTACTGCGGGTAGAACGTACCGAACGTGAGCGCGAGTGCCGTCAGCGGAAACACCAGACTTGCAATCGCTGCCGTCGACACCGCGTGCACAAACGGTGTGACATCAAGCAGAAAGTTCGTGGCCACGACAAGCACGATCGCGAGCACGAAGAGTGGCACCGCGCCCACCCAGAACTTCGCCCACAACAGATCGCGCATCGCCAGCGGGCTCGAACGCAGCAACCACAGCGCGCGCCCTTCAAGGCTGACTGACGGAAAAACAAAGCGTCCGGCGATGGATGCGAGTACAAACCCGGCGACCGCCAGATTCAGAAATGGCACCAGCTGACGCAGCAACACCGTCATGCCGTCGCCAGTCAGTGGCAAATAGCGCACATTGGCCACGTACACCACCAGCAGCACAAACAGCAGAATGAGCTGGCTCCACTGCGTGGTATCACGCGCGAACACCTTGAGCTCTTTGAGCACCAGTTCGCGCCGATTGGCGGGCAACCACGCAAACAGCCGATCAATGAGTGGACGCACTGCGACAACGGACCGCTGGCCTGCCCCTTCCTGCGCCGCACTGAATCCGCGTGCCCACAGCAGCTTGTGCACGATCAATCCTACGCCGCACAAGCCGACAGCAGCGCCCCAGAGCCGCAGCAGAGCGACGGAAACAGGCCCCCCACGCAGATACGCCATAATGGCGTCGCTGGCCCACTCGCTGGGCAGCCACGGCGAACTGGGTGTGTCGATCGCCGCCACAAAGTCCATGAAGTTTTCAAAGCCTTCTGGCTTGACCAACTGTTCGGGGCGCGCCATGCGAAACATCACCAGCAGCGTAGCGATGGCAAGCACGGTCACCACCGACAGAATGTCGCGCGTACGCCGAGCAGGAAACACATTCGCCAGAATCAGCGTGAGCAGCGAACCGAGCGCCGTCGGAATGACAAAGAACGGCACGAACACGAGCAGCGCGAAGCCAACGAACTGCGGGCCGCCCTGGTACACACTGCCATAGGCACTCAGCAGCGGCAGCATGAGCAGCATCACCATCCAGTTCGCGTGCACCCCGGTTTCCACGAGCCTCGCACCATACAGCGAACGTCGTGGCACCGGCGCAGCAGCGATCTGGTCGAGATCGCGGGCCAGAAAGCTGCTCGAGAGCGCGCCAATCACATTCGACAGCAACAGAATGCTGGAAAACGCCAGCAGCAACATGGCCAGCACCTTGGCGGCCAGAATCGCGCCAATGTCCTCCGCGCCCTTGAAGTACAGCAGCACGCGTCGAGCGATGGCAAAGGTCACCAGAAAGAACCCACTCGCAATCACGCCCAGTACGATGGCGCGCGAACGGTTGCCTTCGCCTGCCGCCGCCGCACGGGCGCGTGCGATGCGCCACTTTGGCGTGAGCAGATGCATCACGTTCGCCGCACGCAGCGGCTCACGCATGCAGCACGTCCGCCACGTTACGCGTCGCCTTCTCTCCCGTGAGACGGAGGAAAATGTCCTCGAGGCCGTCGTCGCCGTTGTCCGCGCGCAACTCGCGCATCGTGCCACAGGCAACCAACAGCCCGCGCTGCATGATGCCGATGCGATCACACATGCCTTCGGCCACTTCAAGGGTGTGCGTGGACATCATCACGGTATGACCGTCGTCGGTGTAGCGCCGGAACAGTTCCTTGAGCGTGCGTGACGACTTGGGATCGAGTCCAACCATTGGTTCGTCCACGACGATCACCGCTGGCTCGTGCACGAACGCACTGGCAATGATCAGCTTCTGCCGCATGCCGTGGCTGTAGCTCTCCACCAGTTCATCGCGCCACGGTTCAAGGTCGAACAGGGCGAGGAACTCCTGCGCGCGGTGATCGACGGCTTTGCCCTGCGCGCCGTACAGTCCGGCGGCAAACCGAAGGAACTCGATACCGGTGAGCTTTTCGTAGATGAACGGCCGATCGGGAATGAATCCCAGCGATCGCTTGGCGGCCAGCGGATCCGTGACCAGATCGGCGCCGGCAATGCGCACCGATCCGCTCGAGGGGCGCAGTATGCCAGCAATCATGCGCATGGTCGTCGTCTTTCCAGCGCCGTTCGGTCCGAGGAATCCGAACAGCTCGCCGGCGGGCACCACGAGGTCGAGGCGGTCAACGGCGGTGAACTTGCCGTAGCGCTTCGTGAGGGCAGAGAGTTCAATCATCGAGCATCAGACGATTGAAGGGGCGTCTTACGTCACGGCCCGCGCCACGGCTGTGACAGGCTGGGCCGACGCCCGGTCTGTCAGCTCGCCGTCTGCTCCCGTACCCAGCCGAGATATCCTTCGAGCCCTGCCTCCGACGGAAACACCAACAACTCCGGCACGTCGTACGGATGATGCAGCGTGAAGGCCTCGCCGATTTCGCCGAGTCGGTCTGCGACCGTCTTGAGCATCACGACGACTTCGGATTCATCGGTGATCTCGCCTTCCCAGCGATACAGCGAGCGAGCACCCGGCAAGAGCGTGCCACAGGCGATCAACTGTGCGTCCAGCAGCGCGCGCACCAGGAGTTCGGCGTCCTCGGCGGTGGCGACCGTGGTCAGCGCGAGAACCACATCTTCGGGAGCGAGGGGGCGGGGCATCTGCTCACAATAACCCCCGCCGCCGCGAAGCGCGAACGGGAACCAACACGCTGGGGGTCGGTCTTGTCAGATGGCGAGCCCATTCGATTACTTACGAGACTATGCCAGAACATGCGTTGGTCGTTCGCGGCGCACGCGAACACAACCTGCGAAACATTGATGTCACCATTCCGCGTGACAAGCTGACCGTCATCACCGGACTGTCCGGGAGCGGCAAGTCGTCGCTCGCGTTCGACACGATTTACGCAGAAGGACAGCGGCGCTACGTCGAGTCGTTGTCGGCCTACGCACGGCAGTTTCTCGGGCTGATGGAGAAGCCCGATGTGGACGCGATTGAAGGGCTGTCGCCGGCCATCTCGATCGAGCAGAAATCGGCGGGGCACAATCCGCGATCCACCGTAGGCACGGTCACGGAGATTTACGACTATCTGCGACTGCTTTACGCGCGGGCTGGCACGCCTCACTGCCCCAGCTGCGGGCGTTCCGTGCAGCGGCAGAGCCCAGTGCAGATCGCCGAGCAGATTCTCGAGTGGCCGGAAGACACGCGCATCGAGATTCGCGCGCCGTTGGTACAGGGGCGAAAAGGTGAGTTCCGCGATCTCTTTGAATCGGCGCGCAAGCAGGGTTTTGTGCGCGCGGTGGTTGATGGTGAACTGATTGAACTGTCCGATCCGCCCAAGCTCAACAAGCGTGCGAATCACTCGATCTCGGTTGTAGTGGACCGACTCGTGGTGCGCCGTGAAGACCGTGGCCGCCTCACCGACTCGCTTGAAACGGCGCTGCGACTGGCCGATGGCCTGGTGGAAGTGGTTCGCTACGATGGCAAGGAACCGCACGCCTCGCTGTTTTCCGAGCGACAGGGATGCCCCGAGTGCGGCATTTCGCTGCCGGAACTTGAGCCGCGCCACTTTTCATTCAACTCGCCATTCGGCGCGTGCGAGACGTGCAGCGGTCTGGGCACGACTCGCACGGTCAGCGAAGACCTCATACTCGGCGACCCGGGCATCACGATTCTGGAAGGCGTGGTGCTGCCGTGGGGTGAACCCGATGGTTTTCTGCGCCGTTCACTGTTGCCCGGACTCGCAAAACAGCTGGGCTTCACGCTGAACACCCCGTGGGGTGAGCTCGCCGCTGCAGTGCGCCGCCAGCTGTTGCACGGTCTAGATGGTCCGGAGCACGCGCCGATTGCACGTTCGGGCATCAAACGGGCGCGAGCGGCAGCGTCACCAACGGATGTGGCGACGTGGGATGGCATCGTGGCCAATGTGCAGCGACGCCACGATGAGACAAGTTCGGACGCGGTGCGCCTTGAGCTCGAGAGTTACATGGTGGCCGCGCGCTGTCCGTCGTGTGCGGGGAAGCGACTGCGCCCGGAATCGCTCGCCGTCACCGTGCATCACAAGAACGTGGGTGACCTTGTTGAACTTTCGGTCAACGATGCACTGGCGTTTCTTGATACCGTTCCAGTGCGTGGCGCGGGCAGACCCGGTCTGGATCCGGGGATCGCTGGCCCGATTCTCAAGGAGGTGCGCGACCGCCTGCGTTTTCTGGTGGATGTGGGACTCGACTACCTCACGCTGAATCGTTCCGCCGAATCATTGTCCGGTGGTGAGGCGCAGCGCATTCGCCTGGCGACACAAATCGGATCGCGTCTGGTGGGCGTGTTGTACATCCTCGACGAACCCAGTATTGGCTTGCATCAGCGCGACAACGACCGCTTGCTCAACACGCTCAAGCAACTGCGTGATCTGGGCAACACAGTAATTGTCGTTGAGCATGACGAGGAAACGATTCGCGAAGCCGATTATGTGATCGATCTTGGGCCGGGAGCGGGCAAGCATGGCGGCGAGGTAATTGCGGCGGGTACTGTCGACGATATCAAACGCGCGCCTGCATCGATTACCGGTCAGTACCTGAGTGGCGTACGCATGGTACCGGTGCCGCAGGAGCGCCGTCCACCTGATCCGTCGCGCATGTTGCGGGTGGAGGGTGCTCGCGAGCACAATCTCAACGATATCACCGCGTCGTTTCCGCTCGGCTTGTTTGTGGCGGTCACGGGCGTGTCGGGTTCCGGCAAGTCCACGCTCGTCACCGACATTCTGCAGCGCACACTCTCGCGGCACTTTTTTCGGGCACGCGTGATTCCCGGCGTGCACGATCGCATCAGTGGCATCGAACATCTCGACAAGATCATCGACATTGACCAGAGCCCGATTGGTCGCACGCCTCGCTCCAACCCCGCCACGTACACCGGCGTGTTCACGCCGGTGCGCGAGCTGTTCGCTGAGCTGCCGGAAGCAAAAATTCGCGGCTATGGGCCGGGACGCTTTTCGTTCAATGTGAAGGGTGGGCGTTGCGAAGCGTGTCAGGGTGACGGTCTCGTGAAAATCGAGATGCACTTTCTGCCCGATGTATTTGTGCCCTGTGATGTGTGCAAAGGCAAACGCTTCAATCGCGAAACGCTGGAAGTGCGCTTTCGTGGTCTGAGCATTGCCGATGTGCTCGATCTTACCGTGGAAGATGCGTGCAACATCTTCGAAAACCAGCCGCGCATCGCGCAGCGTCTCAACACGCTGCGTGACGTCGGATTGGGCTACATCCACCTTGGCCAGAGCGCCACGACACTCTCCGGCGGTGAAGCGCAGCGCGTGAAGCTGGCCACGGAACTCGCCAAACGCGATACCGGTCGCACGCTCTACATTCTCGACGAACCCACCACCGGCCTGCACTTCGAAGACGTGCGCGTGCTGCTGGAAGTGCTGCACAAACTGGTGGACCGCGGCAACACCGTGCTCGTGATCGAGCACAATCTGGATGTGATCAAAACGGCAGACTGGATTGTGGATCTCGGGCCCGAGGGCGGTGTGCGTGGAGGCACCATTGTCGCCGAGGGCACCCCGGAACAGGTCGCATCGACGCCCGGCAGCTTTACGGGGGCGTATTTAGGCAGTCTGCTCGTGTAGAACGCCGTAGTTGAGACACGGGATGTAACGCGGGATGCATGCATGAGTGTGGGACATCGCCCAAGCCGCCCGCGCGCTCGCAACTTGCCACTGGCGATTCCCAGGCACGCGGCACTGATTACGAGGATGGTCTCTCTCCTCGATATCATTGGCCCCGTGATGGTGGGCCCCAGCTCCAGTCACACCGCTGGTGCCTGCCGACTCGGTCTGCTGGCGCGCTGCCTGGTGGGTGACACGCCCGATCGCGCGCTGCTTGAGCTGCACGGTTCGTTTGCGCGCACCGGCGAAGGACACGGCACGGACAAGGCGCTCGTTGGCGGCCTGATGGGTTTCCGCCCTGATGACGAACGAATTCGCACCGCGCTCGAAATCATGGAACACGAAGGGCTCGACTATCGATTCGAGAAAACAACCCTCGATGATGACGCGCATCCGAACACCGTGCGCATTACCGTGGAACGCGGCGATCGCAAGTCGGTGATGGTGGGGTCGTCACTTGGCGCGGGCCGTGTGCTCGTCACCGAGATCGACGGCTATGCTGTGAACGTGACCGGCAATCTGCACACCATTGTGCTGGTCGCGGCTGATGTGAAGGGCTCCGTTGCTCGCATCGCGACGATCCTGAGCGACGGTGAACTCAACATCGCCACGCTCAAACTTTCGCGCAAAGAGCGCGGCGGCGATGCCTTCATGGTGATTGAAGTCGACGAACAACCTTCGGAAGTGGTGCGCGATGCGATCCGTGGGCTCTCGTGGGTGAAGTGGGCGTTCCGTCTTGACAAGGTGAGTGCCTGATGTATCGCAGCCTGGCCGAAGCCATCGCCGACGCGGAAGCACAGGGTGTGTCGCTCTCCCAACTGGCCCTCGATACCGAGGCGCGTGATCAAGGGCGACCTGTGTCCGAGATTCGCGACGCGCTGCGACGCGCGCTGCACATCATGAATGGCGCAGTGGAACGTGGACTCGAAGGGGATCTCTTTTCGGCCAGCGGGCTGGTTGGTGGTGACGCCGCCAAGATGCGCAACGGACCACCGGGGCCACTCGCCGGCACGCCGTTTCGCGATGTGCTCGCGCGCGCACTCGCCGTTCAGGAAGTCAACGCGGCAATGGGCGTCATTGTCGCCGCGCCAACCGCCGGCGGTGCC
>JBGTOG010000041.1:0-1663 GCA_041742675.1 Gemmatimonadaceae bacterium
CGGGCCCGCGCGGTCTAACGATGCTTGGTGCCGACAGCGGGCTTCGGTAGCGGTGGCGGGGCCACCGCTCCATGATATGGAAAGCACGCGGTGGCCCCGCCACCGCATCTATTTGAACCGCTGCAGCACAAGCTCACGTTAGACATTCAGCGAAAGTGATGTGAAGGACGCACTCCACCCAACAGTTGCACGCCTCATTGGAGCGCACCTCGTCGAGATGTGCCAGGCTACCAGCTTTCAACTATTCACCTTCAGAGTTGGCGCCGGGGCGTCCGAGTTCAAGCTTCACGTCTCCTGCCCTTGGCGACTGACGAATAGTGCCAGCGTAGTCGTCGGTTCGTGCGACTATCGACGTCCGGCCACAGCCGATATTGACGAGGAGACATACGACCGAGGCTTGAGCGGCTCGCGTCTGCTCGACATCCGAAGCGAGCATATACGGAGCTTGGTCGGAGCTGGTATTCAAGTGCTCACGGTCGAGGCGGACCCGTTCGGTGGTTTGCTCGTGCAGATAGCTGGCGATCTGAGGCTCGAAATCTTTCCGGACGCATCTGCCGCTGATCATGACGAGGTGGAGTTCTGGCGACTCTTCGAGCTCGGCGCGCCGCACGTCGTGGTGGGGTCAAGCGGCATTGATTACGTGACGGATGTCTAACGATGCGTTGCAGCAGACGGGCGAGGTATTGAAGCTCGCTTCGCTCGCATTTATTTCATTCGCCCGCAGCTGAACGCAACGTTGAACTAAACCGCTGCGCGTTAGTTGTTGTTGAGGACGGTTCCCTGTCGGGGGCCGTCCTTTTGTGTGCAGTCCGACATCGGTAACGTCTCGCGGGAGCAGGTCCTTCCTTTCCCGCAGACGGAGGTTCAGATGCAGACGCTCACCGACCGGATGGGCGAAGACATGCGGTTGCGCGGGTTCGCCCCGAAGACGCAGCAAGCGTATCGTGGTGCGGTCAGCGGCTTGGCGCAGCATTTTGCGCGATTGCCGGACACGCTCGACACGCTCACCGAAGCGGAGCTGCGCACGTTCTTCGTGTCACTGGTCACGACGCGCCAAGTCTCGCGCAGCACGCTCATCGTGTATCGCAGCGGCATTCGTTTTCTGTACGAGGTGACGCTGGGGCGCACGTGGCCCGTGTTCGATCTCGTGCGACCCGCGAAGCGCCACGTGTTGCCCGTCGTGCTGTCGACCGATGAAGTGCGCCGGCTCTTGGCGGGCGTGCAGGATCCGCGCGCCCGCATGGCGCTCATCACGATCTACTCCTGTGGACTGCGGCTGTCTGAGGGCGTCAGTCTGGAGACGCGGGACATCGATAGTGCGCGCATGCTGGTGCATGTGCGCGCCGGGAAAGGGGGACGGGATCGCTATGTGCCGCTGCCGCAGCGCACCCTCGAGCTGTTGCGCGCCTACTGGCGGACTGACGCCCGGCGGCCTCGATTCGGCCTCCCGCGCGGGCCATGGGTGTTCGCCAATCGCGAGGCGACGGGCCCGCTGGCCGCGAACAGCCTGCAAAAAACGTTCGCGGCCGTCGTGCGCGACAGTGAGCTGACCAAGCACGCGTCCATTCA
Source organism: Gemmatimonadaceae bacterium (assembly GCA_041742675.1). Lineage (GTDB taxonomy): Bacteria > Gemmatimonadota > Gemmatimonadetes > Gemmatimonadales > Gemmatimonadaceae > JAABRT01. The sequence continues at coordinate 1,570 of JBGTOG010000041.1, forward strand.
CACGCTGCGGCATTCGTACGCGACGCATCTGTTGGAGTGCGGCGTGCATCTGCGGGCGATTCAGGAGCTGCTCGGGCACAAGAGTCCCGCCACG
>JBGTOG010000054.1:0-17873 GCA_041742675.1 Gemmatimonadaceae bacterium
CCAGTCGGAACGACCCCACATGGCCGGATAATCCTTGGCCATCTGCGCACCGTAGAGCGGCTTGTACGCCCCGTTGTGGCACGTCAGGCACTGTGCCTTGGGTGCATCGCCCATCGGTCCGAGGCGAACCGCGGGATAGACGGGTGCAAGCGGTGCGAGGAAGTTCGTGTTCAGGTCCCGCATCATCTGAATGCCGTGGAACGCGGTCACGCGTGCTGGCGGTGCTTCTTCCCAGCTCGAGAACGCCCGCGAGTTGTGGCAGTACGTACAGTTCACGCCAAGCGACGTGGACTGCGAAATCATCAGGGCGTACGTCCACTCCGTCTGCTTCACGGAAGAACGATTGGCATTGGACGGCTCGACCGCACGTGTAATGACACGCGCTCCGTCACGGTCCAGATAGTGACGCAGGTAGTCGTTCTGACTCGCGTAGAACCACAGTCCATTGGGCAGTGGCTTGCCGACGTGACAGGTGTAGCAGGTCACACCGGTGTTGGCCACATGCTCCTGGTACTGCGAGTTGATGTGTCGCGTCATCTGCAGCATGCGGCGAGAGACGATCTTGGTATAGATCGGTTCACCGTTGGGCAGCGTATCGGACGCCATGTTCGCAATGTTGTGGCAGTACGCGCAGTTGCCGGTGCCGGCCACCCACGTACTCATGGCGATCATCGTGCGATTGAACTCGGCGACGGAGATGTCGTTGAGCACTTGCACGTTCTGCCAAGGCAGTGGTCCACCGCGTGTATCTGGTGGCGCCGGAGCGAGTGCTTCAGGGACAACCGTAGCCGCGTACTTCGGATCGATGTTGGTCATGTCGTACGGCTGTTCCATGGCCGTACCGCGGTAGCCCACCTGAACCACATCCTTGGGTCCGATTTCGCAGGCGGTCAGCAAAACGCTGGCCGCCAGCACGGCCAAGGAAACGTTGCGTGTGCGCGGGGCACTCATCGTGTCATCCTCGGGCCCGAAGTGCGAAACAAGGCGGTCTGCAGCGGCTCCTCACCGGAGTCACCGCCGGGTGGCGGCGTCTCCGGTGGCACAGCGCCGGCGCCTGCCGCCGCACTATCCGGCGGTGTAGCGCTGTCGGGCTGCACAAGGGTGCTGTCCATCATCGTGCTGTCCATCATCATGGGCATCACACCAGCGGCCGGCGCCAGATAGCTCGGGAACGTGTCAGGTGACGTGCCCTGATAGCGTCCGCGCAGGAACTCCTGCTGATCGGCAGGCACCATGTTCTGTGCCGGATACGACGCCACAATCCCATGCTTCTGACCCCACAGGTACCAGTTGTCCACGACCGTTCCGGTGAGCAGGATGCCAATGCCGCCCGTGAATGTCGTGAGCACCGCGAACCACCACGCCCAGCGGTGAATGGATTCCATGGTCGCGTTGAATCCCATGGTCCAGCGCCAGAACAACATGGAGCGTTCGGCGGCCGTTCCCCGGTCCGTGATCTGTTCGATTTCGCGTTCACCACCCATGCGGGAGACGGCCAGGATCGTGGCGCCGTGCATGGCAAAGAGCACCGCGCTGCCGTACAGGAACGCAATCGACAGGGCGTGGAACGGATTGTAGTAGAGATTGCCGTACCGAATCGAGAACGCGGCGGTCCAGTCGAGGTGCGGGAACACACCGAAGGGCACCATCTCGCTCCAGCTTCCCACGAGCAGCGGCTGGAAGAAGAAGGTGAGGTACAGGAAAATGGCCGATGCAAACGCCCACGGAAGATGCGTACCCATGCCCAGTGCGCGTGCCCGCTGGTATGTGCGCACCCACCAGAGCAGAATGCTGACCGTGAGGAAGAAGCCGGCCATGAGGTACCAGCCGCCCTGTGCGAGCGGTGGAATGCGCAGACCGTACTGTGGTGGCGGCGGCTCAAGCGCGAGCCATGGCAGCTGGCGGATGAACTGAATGGGATCCCAGTTCACCGAGGCCAGCATGCTGAAGCCAATGATCTCGATGGCAATGAAGCCACAGATCAGGGAAAGGATGCCCACCCAGCCAAGGTAGATCGGTCCGACCTGGGCGTCGCCGAAGCGACCCGCCAGTGAGCTGAACCATCCGGTGCCGTAGCGGGCGCCGGTGGCGCCCATGTCGATCGGCAATCCAGGATCGGCCGCATGTCGAACCTGCACCCGCGTAAAGAGATTCTGATACTCAAGCATACGCGAACGCCTCAGGCGCCAGGCCAAATGGGAAGATTAAGCCACCAGCTCCACCATTCCGGCCATCCCCGCGTCCAGAAGGGACCGGAGATAATGATGCAGATGGCACTCCAGACGCTGGCGCTCACGGCGAGGAACAGTCCAAGCCGGTGAATGCCGATGGCGCCGATCGAGTAGCCGACCAGGTCGCGGAAGAAGACGTTTTCGTGCTCACTCGTCTTGACCGGCTGCCCCTTCTTCGGATTCGTCACCGACAGGATCAGTGATCCGTGCATCGCGAGCGCGAGGCAGTTGGTGAAGAAGAAGGTGATGGCGATCATGTGCGCCGGATTGTAGTGGAAGTGGAGGTACTGGTACCCCACGTTCGACACCCAATCGAGGTGCGAGAAGATGCCATAGGGGAAGCCGTGTCCCCACGCACCGAGCAGCATCGGCCGGAACACCACGAGCGTGCAGTAGGCCAACACCGCAGCGCCGTAGGCCCACGGAATGTGCATGCCCATGCCCAGCTTTCGGCTGATCTCCGCCTGGCGGAGCGCCCAGCTGAAGAAGGCACCGAGGGCACACAGCGTCACCAGTTGCCAGAGCCCGCCCTCAGCGAGCGGCGCGAAGCCAAGCCCGTAGGAGAGGTCGGGCGGTGCGATGCTGATCTGCCACAAATTCCACGTCGGTCCCATCGCCGCGCCCCAGACCAGCAGCAGCGTGCCCAGAACGGCGAAGAAGATGGTCGTGACACCAAAAAAGCCCACATAGAACGGACCGAACCAGAAATCGAAGAGATCTCCGCCGATCAGCGTACCACCGCGGACTCGGTATTTCTTTTCAAAACTCAGGGTCGCCATGGACTATGTCTCCGAGGCGTGTAACAGACGCGAATGCGGCATGAGATAAATGACGCGATGAAGTCGAGAGCCGTGGGCGCGGGAACCGGGGCCAGTCAGACATGACCGGGACCCGGTCCCGCCCCGCGGTCGCTGCGGGCGGGGGATCAGCGCCCCGGTGGCAGCGGAGACATCTCGGCCGCCGCAGAGGGCGCCGAAACTCCAACCGGTGCCTGGTCCGCTGACAGCGTGCCGTTCTCAATCCACGAAAACCGCTGCGAACTGAGGAGAATGAAGTGAATGAGCAGGGCGAGCACGGTGAGGAAGCCGAACAGGGCCACCATCACGCGTCGCGGATCGAAAGAAAGCCAAATTCTGTGCATACGAAGTTTCCTCGAAAGCGTGGGGACGTACGATGAGCGAACAGGGCGGTGTACAGGAGTCGCCAATCGGCGATCCGCAGGGCGGGCACGACGAACACTTCGTTGCGTCGCACCCCACCCCGCTCAGCCTCCAAATGCGAAGGCGTTGGAACCGCGATAGCTCGTCAGCGTAACGCCGTTGTCGCCGCAGACGGGTTGTACTTCGCCTTGGTCGTTTTCGGGTATCCCACCACACTGAAGGCAAACATGTGAATCGCCATTGCCATCATGAACAGGAAACCGGACAGGACGCCGAGAATCACCACGGGGTCCATGCCCTGCCAGATCTTGTGCATTAGAGCTCCTAGTTCTGGTCAGAGGTCAAAGCCACGGGCGCCACGAATACGCAAGGAAATGCGCGATAACAGCGACCGCGGTAAACCCAACAAAACCGGTGATGAAATAACCGTTGAAGGCACGGGCCTCTTCATCGGTCATTCCTCCTCCTCTGTTCTCGTTCATCGATCCTCCGGAGAATGGAGACGAGTCTGCCGCGACACTCCTCGCGGCGGGGAAAGATCGCCCCGGACGGGGAGTCGATCTTGGTACTGTTCCAGCAGGGTGTAAAGTGAACGTTACAGTTGAAACCGTCAAGCATTATTTACGCTTTTTCACAACAATTCTCCGAAACCTGACGTGCGTTCAGTACAATTGACCGTAATGTCCTCCGATCACCGTCAAATGCAGACCGAATTGCCGCAAAACTGGCCGCATCGGGCGTCGAGCCGCTTTGTCACCGCCGCGGGGATTCGCTGGCATTGTCAACTTGTTGCGCCGGAATCGCCCGAGTTGCCGGAATCGCCGGGATTGCGGGAATCGCGGGACTCGCGGGACTCGCCGAACCGACCGCCAACCGTGCTGCTCCTGCATGGCACCGGCGGCAGCACACATCAGTGGGCAGACGTCCTTCCAGCCCTCGCGCAGCACGCCACGGTTATTGCGCCCGATCTACCCGGACACGGATTTTCGCTGCGGGTCGGTGGAGACTTGGCCGAGCCGGATCCGCTGTCGCTGCCGGGCATGGCGAGGGCGGTCGCCGCACTGCTCGCGCAACTTGAACGGCGGCCCGACGTCATCGTTGGCCACTCAGCGGGCGCGGCGGTGGCGCTGCGCATGACCCTTGACGGGCTCGTGGCGCCCGAGGCTGTGGTTGGATTCAACCCGGCGCTCATCCCACCGCCCGATCTCTGGGTGGACCTGCTGGCACCACTGGCCAGCGGACTGGTAAAAGCCGGCTGGCTGGCGCGCACCGCTGCCTGGGTGGCCGGAAACGGCGGTGTGGTGCGCAAAATGCTCGAATCGAGCGGAGCCACACTCACGGATCAACAGCTCACCTACTATATGAGTCTGTTTCGCGATCCGGACCACTGCGCCGCCGCGCTGGGGATGATGAGCCGCTGGAATCTGCCGGCGCTCGTGCGGGACGCGGCCGGACTACGCGTGCCGTTCACAGCCTACGCGGGAGCCCGGGACCAGTGGGTGCCCACTCGGGAGCTGGAGACACAGCTGCGACGAATCCCTGGCGCCTCGCTCGTGGAGGTGCCGGAGGTGGGGCACCTGCTGCCAGAGGAAGCGCCGCAAACGGCGGTGGCGGCGGTGTTGCGGGCGCTTCAGCGAGGCGCGCCCGCGCCTTTATAGGATTGCAGCTCCATGGTGAGCGTGGCGATGCTGACCTTGGCGCGCACCTTGAGCGGGATATGGCGGGCGTCGTTGGAGAACCACACCTCGGCCTCACCGCCTTCGCTGAACAGTCCCTTCGTTCGAATGATGGGCTGGACAACAACCGCATCAAACTCGCCAGCGGGTACCGTGATGCGTTCCGTACGCAGCACGCGAACGGTCACGGGGTTGCCATCTTCCTTGAAGTACCGCGCGGCGGTGTATACGTCACCGACCTTGAGCGGCAGCGTGCGAATGAAGTAGATGAACGACACATCATCGAGCGGGATCGCCGACGCAAGCGTGCCGGTATCGGCGGGATTCTGCTCATTGACAAACCGCATCTGACCGGGAAGAAACTCGTACGTCTTGTCCCTCGAGTATCCGGTCTGATTGAGCTTTTGTTCGAAACGATGTGCAAACAACTGCCGAGCGTCCAGCCACGAGCGCTGCAAGTCGTCGAGTTTGAACACCGTGATACCGCCCTTGGTGCGGAAGGCCAGCCGGTAGGTCGGATTACGGCGCACGGTCTCCAGGGCTTCCACAGCCAGCGATGCCGTGCCGCCTCCACTGATCAGAAACCACTTGGCCTCGAGCTTGAAGTCGAGCGTCTCGCCCACCGCAAAGGGCACGGGCGCAAAGCCGGCTCGCCCGCTGTCCGGCGTGCGAGGTGCACTGGCGCCCTGCGCCGAGGCGGAGTGCGGCAGCAGGGTGATGGCCGCGATGAGCAGCGAATAACGGACAATTTGGGGCAGGCGCATATGTGAACATAGACAAATGACATGCGCCAGAGTTCCCGCGACTCAGGGTCGCATCGCGTCAAACGCGGCCATCGCGTCGGGCATGTGCTGTTCCAACGTGAAATAGTCGGGCCAGGGATCGTCGCTGCTCTGCGCCTGCTCGGCCGCGGAGTAAACCGAATACTGCCCGCCGCTCTGGAGCGAGTCGAGATCGGCCCAACGCACGGGCACCGCCACGGTGGCGCCACTGCGCGCTCGCGTGGACCACGGAGCGATTGCCGTCGCGCCGCGGCTGTTGCGCAGGTAGTCGACGAACATCTTTCCCTTGCGCCGCGCCTTTGACATGGACGCGACAAATCGCTGCGGCTCGCGGGCGGCAAGCTGTCTCGCGATGTCATGCGTGAACCGCTTGACGATCGACCAGTCGGGTCCGATCACGATTGGCACAATCACGTGAATCCCCTTGCCGCCACTCAGCATGGGGAAACTGCGTAGCCCGATGTCTTCCAGCGCCGATGCGACAGTGCGCGCGGCGTCGCGCACATCCGCAAACCCCAGCGTCTCATCGGGATCCAGATCAAACACGAGGCGTTCCGGCTGCTCGACGTGTTCCACGCACGAACCCCAGATGTGCCACTCCAGCACGTTCATCTGCACGCCCGCGATGAGTCCCGCCAGGTCGCGTACGAAAAAATACTGTTCGATCGCTCCATCCTTTTCGGCGATCTCAACTCGAGCCATCTCATCGGGAAAGCCGCCGCTGTCGTGCTTTTGAAAGAAGCAGTGCTTGGTGCGGCCCTGCGGGCAGCGCAACAGGCTCAATGGACGATTGGCGATGAAGGGCAACATGCGTTCGGCCACGGCGTCGTAATAGCCAGCGATCGCCGCCTTCGATACGCCGTGCTCCGGGTACGCCACGCGTGATGGACTGGTGAGTCGCAGGCCGAGGCGCGTGGTTGCAGCGAGACCGCGTTCGGCGAGGTCCACGCGGTGGTGCGATGCTTCTGCGGCGGCGCCGCCTTTTCGCAATCCAAGAAACGACGGGTGCCGCAGCACACCGTCCGGTGTGAACTCAGTAAATGCAATTTCTGCAACAAGCACCGGATCAACCCAGCGCCCGCTTCGCGAGATCTCCCGCGGCACAGCAGCAAACGGATTCTGTGATTGTACTCGTGCATCGAGTTCGCGCTGCAACGACTGCGCTTCTTCAACGGTGAAGCCAGTGCCCACGCGACCGCGATACACCAGTTGATCGGCGTCCCAACTGCCAAGGAGCAGTGACGCAAACGTGTCCTTGCGCGAGGACGGCGAAAAACCGGCGATCACAAACTCCTGTCGCTGTCCACACTTGAGTTTCAGCCAGTTCTTTGTTCGTGTGCCGCGATATTTCGCCATGGCGCGTTTCGCGATAACGCCTTCATGTCCTTCGCGACACACGGCATCAAAGACCTCTTGCCCGTTCCCGAGCACGTGACTCGAAAAGCGGATCGGTGCGGCAGCTGGCGTCTCCGTTAGCAATGCTTCGAGCCGTTCCTTGCGTTCGAACAGCGGCAGCGAGGCGAGGTCTTCGCCATTGAGTTCAAGGAGGTCGAACGCGTAGAACACCAATGGCGCGCCGTTTTTCAGCGCGCTGGTGAGCGTAGAAAAATCAGATCGCCCGTCGTCGAGCAAGGCACAGATTTCTCCATCGATCAATGCCGACGATGTGGTCAACTGCGCAAACGGTTCCACGAGCGACGCGAACTTGTGCGTCCAGTCGTGGCCATTGCGCGTGTAGAGGGTGACATCGCGCCCGCTGATGGATGCAAGGCAGCGATAGCCGTCGTGCTTCATTTCGAACATCCAGTCCGCGCCGGACGGTACCGTTTCCGCGAGGGTCGCAAGTTGCGGCGCGCGGAAGGCGGGCTGACGGCCCGGCATGTCAGCTGGCCTTGCGTTTGGCTGCGGTTTTGCCGCGCGTCGCGGTAGAGGCAGATTGCTTTGCGCGCGTGCTCGTGGACTTGCGCGGCGATTTGCTCGCTGATTTCCGGGTGGATTTTGCAGCTGATTTCGAAGTGGCCTTCGCGTCACTTCCGTCGCTACCGTCGCTCGCGTCGGTACCAGGCGAACGTGCACCGCCGCCGCTCTTCTCAAGACTGCGCTTGAGCGCCACCATCAGATCAAGCACCTTGGTGTCGCCGCGTGGTTCCGCCGGTGCGTCGCTGGATACACTGATCGTATTGCCCTTGGCCGCGAGCTTTTCATCGATCAGTTCGCGCAGGGCGGTCTGGTAGTTGTCCTTGAATGCGCCGGCGTCGAAGGGTGCAGACTTTTTGTCGATCAGCGCCGTGGCTACCTCAAGCATGTCGTCATCGGCTTTTGCCGACGAGATCGTCGCAAAGAATGGATCGGCTTTCCGGATTTCACTTTCGTAATGCAGCGTTTCGAGCATGATGCCGGTGCCCGTGGGCTTGAGCGCCACAAGGTACTCGCGGCCGCGCAACGCGAGCTGTCCGAGCCCGACCTTTTCCGAGGCACGCAGGGCATCACGAATCACACGAAATGCATCCTCTGCGAGTTCGTCCGATGGCACGACAAAATACGATTTGTCGAAGTAGATCGGGTCGATTTCACACGCGCCGACGAACTGCGTCAGTTCAAGTGTTTTACGGGTGTCAAGCTTGACGGCGTTGATTTCTTCGTCGGTGAGCAGCACGTAATCACCCTTCTCATACTCGAACCCTTTCATGATGTCATCGCGATCCACCGGTCCGACGCCGGCCACCACCTTCTCGTAGTTGATCGGCTTGCCCGTGGGTTGATGAATCTGCCGGAACGACGGTCGGGCGTTGGACTTGGTGGCGGTGAAGAGCTCCACCGCAATCGAAACCAGTGACAACCGCAGCTGTCCTTTCCAGATAGGTCGGGTCGGTGGCATGGGCAGCCGTCACACCGTTGGTGGATGGACCGTCGCGCAGCGTGCAGTCGCTGGGCGCGCTATTGCAACCTACCGGGCGCCATGGTGCACTGACTATTGCTCACACGGAGTACAAGCGACCGCGGCCATCGCGTGTCACGCGGGCCAATGCAAGATCACTCGCAAGTTGAATGTATCGCCCCGACAGTCGCGACCAATTTCCTCCGAGCGAGCGCCGCGTACGCTGCGCTCTGCATTCATCCACTGCTCGACCGGAGGAAGTCATGGCTATCGCGACTGCTCACGACCTGATGATCCACGAACTCAAAGATCTGTATAGCGCCGAAAAGCAGTTGGTGCAGGCACTGCCGATGATGGCGAAACATGCGACCTCTGCAGAGTTGCAGCTGGCGTTCACCACGCATCTTGCCGAGACGAAAGAGCATGTGGCGCGACTGGAGCAGGCGTTCGAGATTCTCGGCGTTGGCGCCCGCGGCCCCAAGTGCAAGGGCATGGAAGGACTGCTTGAAGAGGGCAAGTCCATTATGGAAGAAGACATCGATCCGGACGTGTTGGATGCCGGCTTGCTCAGTGCGGCCAAGCGTGTGGAGCACTACGAGATCGCCGGCTACGGTTCGGCGTGTGAACTGGCGCGCAGCATGCAACACGAGGGGGTGCTCGAACTGCTGGAGCTGACGCTTTCGGAAGAAGAAGCGACCGACGCGCTGTTGACCACGTTGGCCGAGGACATCATCGCCAGTCTGGTCGAGCGGGATGATCAGGGTGAGATGGGTCTGGACGACGCAGACGCAGACGCAGCGCAGGTCAACGCGGCTCGCACGACCTAAGTGCCCCGTGGCGCGAGAGGCGCGTCGAGGACGGCGCGTACTTTCGAGGCCAGCGCGGTTTGCGTAAACGGCTTCTCAAGAAATGACGATTGATCCTGCTGCACGCCGCGTCGCAGCACTTCGTCATTCGGATAGCCGGACATGAACAGCACGCGTGTGGTGGGGCGGCTGTGGCGTAGCGCTTCGGCGAGCGCGCGTCCGCCCATGTTTGGCATTACTACATCGCTGAGCAGCAGGTGAATGTGTCCGTTGAACTGCGCGGCCATGTGAAGCGCCACGCTGCCGTCGCTGGCGTCGAGCACCCGATAGCCCTGTGCCGTGAGCACGCGCATGGCCAGCCCTCGTACCGCGACGTCGTCTTCCACAAGCAAGACGGTCTCGCTGCCGCCCGCGCTCCGGGGGAGCTCGGGCGCGGGTACCGTCTTCACCGGTTCTGCCGTTGGCAGGAAGATACTGAACTCGGTGCCGCGGCCGACTTCACTGCTCACGGTGATGTATCCCTCACTTTGCTTCACCACGCCGTACACCATCGACAGCCCCAATCCGGTGCCTTTTCCCACGCCCTTGGTGGTGAAAAACGGCTCAAAGACGCGTGCCGCGGTTGCGGCATCCATGCCCACACCCGTGTCCGACATGGTGAGCACGATGTACGGCCCCGATCGCATCTCCCGACGAGACGCGTGATAGAGATCGCTGACATCGTTGTGCGCGGCGCGATACGCATCATTCACCAGCACGTGCGCGGTACGAATCAGCAGTGTTCCGCCCTGAGGCATGGCGTCGCGTGCATTCAGCGCGAGATTCATGAGCACTTGCTCGAGCTGCGCCGAGTCGGCCTTTACATACGCCGCCGGTTCCGGACAGTCCACGCGCAGGTCAATGTCTTCGCCGATCACGCGCCGCAGCATCGTCGCAATCTCAGCGACCAGCAAGTTCACATCGAGCACTCGCATCGTCATCACCTGTCGGCGGCTGAAGGCGAGCAGCTGCCGCGTGAGCAAGGCGGCTCGCGCGCCGGCCTTGCTGATCTCACCCGCCACCTCGCGAAGCGGATCATCGGCCCGCAAATCGTCCTGCAGGACTTCACTGAATCCGTTGATGACGGTCAGCAGATTGTTGAAGTCATGTGCAATGCCGCCAGCGAGCCGCCCTACGGCTTCCATGCGCTGCGCTTGCTGCAGCGCCCGCTCCAGATAGCGGCGCTCCGAAATGTCCACTTGCACGCCGATGAACTGCACCAGGCGACCTTCACTGTCGCGCACTGGCGTGATCGACAGGGCGCTCCAATAGGGGTCGCCACTGCGTGTGTAGTTGAGGATCTCGACCGAGCAGGCCGTTCCGGAGGTCACGGCATGTCGAATCGTGCGCACCGCTTCCGGATCGGTGTCCGGTCCCTGCAGGAAGCGACAGTTCTTGCCGATCGATTCGGCGGCGCTGTAGCCAGTCATGGCTTCAAAGCCGGCGTTGGTATAGATGATCGGGTTGTCCGGCCGATTGGGATCGGTGATGACAATGCCGTGCGTCAGCACCCGGATCGCGCGGTCCCGCAGCAGCAGCTGGGCCTCGGCGGCGCGGCGTGCCGTGATGTCAATGAGACTGATGCGCACATGCAATCCATCCTCGCGCGCCAGCCCCTCGACATACACATAGCGCGTCTGGGACGGCGGGGTGGCCAGCTTGAGTTCACAATGCGCACGCGGCGTCGCCGCAGACGTCGAGACGATGCACGCTTCGAGCAGGTGACGATCGCCCTGCTCGATATGCTGACTGAGCGTGCCGCGCAGCAGGGTGGAGCGGTCGGTGCCCAGAATGGTTGATGCGGTGAGGTTTGCTTCGAGGATCTGGCCGTGACGAGAGAGTGTCAGATATCCGGTGGGGGCGAAGTCGTACAGATCAGCGTAGCGCGCGCGCTCTTCTTCCACTTCGGCGCGCGATGTGCGCAGTTCCTCATTCTGCATCGCCAGCTCGATCTCATGCACCTGCAGTTCGTGCACGAGCCGGTGCATATCCACGTCGGCCAGCTGGTGCTGCCGCTCACGTACCCGGTCGCTGATCGCGCGCTCGGCACGTTCGCGCAGCGACAGTGCGTCATCGCTCTCCGAACCGTCTTCCGCCGTCATGACGCACCGTTGGAGGGGAGGGTCGAGCCGCCAGCCGTCTCCGCCGCATGTTCGTCGAGCTCGCCCTGCAGCGACCGCTTCGCGAGTCGCAGCTCCGCTTCGAGCGACTTGGCCTCGGTGATGTCACTGAATGTGATGACCACGCCATCAATGCGGTCGTCGTGCGAACGGTAGGGATGGATGCGCACCGTCACCCAGCGCCCGTCGCGTGATTGCACATCCCGCTCGAACAGCTTCAAGGTATCGATCACGCGTCGCGCACACTCGACCATATCGGGAAAATCGAGATTGGAGACGATATCAGAAATCGGCCGTCCAACGTCCCGGGGCATCAGATGGATGATGCCTTCCATAGGCGTCGTGAAACGCCGGACCTTCATGGTCTTGTCGAGGAACAGCGTGGCGATGTTCGTGCTGTTGAGCAGGTTCGCCATGTCCGCGCTGGAGAGCGAGAGCTCATCAAGCTTGGACTGCAGCTCCTGATTGACGGTCTGCAGCTCCTCGTTCATTGACTGCAGTTCTTCCTTGTTTGTGGTGAGTTCCTCGTTGGTGCTCTGCAGCTCCTCGTTGGTGGAGCGCAGTTCTTCCTGCGAGACCTGCATCTCTTCACGCGCCGTCAGCAGGGCGAGGCGGGACTGTTCGAGCTCGTGCAGCAGCTCCGAGTGCACCGCTTCGCCCTTGGCCTGACTTACGGTGCGTCCGCGCTGGCCTTTGACGGGTGGGGCGGGCAGATTGTGAAAGACAATGAGCGCCGTCTGTTTTCCTGTCGCCGCATCTTTGAGTGGCGCGATGGTCACACGCACATGGAGCGTGGACGCACCATTCGCGATCGCGACATCCGCGAGCTCCACGTTATCTTGCGTGCGAAGCGCACGCCAGAAGCCTTCACTGAGCAGCCGGTCGAGACCGGGCCGTGCCATCGCGAACACATTCAGGTTGGCCTTGCCCGCGGCGGGCTCAAGATATTGTCCCGTCTTGCCGCTTACGTACAGGACATCGCCCTGATCACCCACGAGCACCGCGGCCGGTGCGAAGCGGGTAAGTAGCAGCCGGTCAGTGGACGTTTGCAGGCTCTCCGCGGTTTTTTCTGCTGCGACATCGCTAGGCGTGGAGGCGCCGGCCGGAGACCCAAACACGGCGGGCAGGGGCAGCGTAGACGCCCCTCGGGCGGTCTCGATACGCCGGTAGAGCCGCGCCTTGTCGAGAATCGACGAGAACAGATCGTTGGCGTTTCCGATAGTTTCAGCGCTGCCAAGCAGCAGCACGCCGCCTGGGCGCAGACTGTAGTGCAGCAGCGGAATCACTTTGCGCTGCTGCTCCGGCGTCATGTAAATGAGCAGATTGCGACAGGTGATCAGATCAAGTTTGGTGAACGGGGGATCCATGACCAGGTTCTGCGTGGCAAAGATCACCATCTCACGTATTTCATTGATGACGCGGAATCCGCGGTCGGTCTTCACGAAGTAGCGATCGAGCAGCGCCGGCGGCACATCGGCGACGATGTTTTGCGGAAAGACACCGACGCGTGCGCGGGCGATGGCGTCCGGGTCAAGATCGGTCGCAAGGATTTGCACCGCACGCGGCTTCTTTTTCCCCCCGATGTCATCCCGCGCTTCACGAAACGCAATGGCCAGTGAGTAGGCTTCTTCGCCAGTGGAGCAGGCGGTGACCCAGGCACGCACTGATTCGCCATTCGCCTTCGCCGCCAACATCGTGGGCATGAGCTGCTTTCGCAGGTAATCCCAGACTTCGGGATCACGAAAGAACCGCGTGACGCCAATGAGCAGCTCGCGGAACAGCAACTCGCCTTCCGGCGGATTCTCGCGGACAAATCGCACGTAGTCGTTGATGCCCTTGAGATGATGCAGGCCCATGCGGCGCTGTATCCGGCGTGCCAACGTGCTGAGTTTGTACTGGGAAAAGTCGTGCCCCGTCTGCGAGCGCAGCAGCAGCACGACTTTTTCCAGGGCGATGCGATCCGATGCCGACAGCGCGTGTCCTTCACGACTGTGGTCCGCGGGAATGTGCTTGCGGTATTCCAGGATCTGCCCGAACAGTTGGTCGGGCGGCGCGATGATATCGGCCAGATCATTTTCGATGGCGCTGCGCGGCATCGAATCGAACTTTGCCGATTCCGGCGCTTGCACGAACGCGGCGCCGGCGTGCTCCTTGATGGCGCGCAATCCGAGCGTGCCGTCGGAGCCCATGCCGGAGAGGACGACCGCCAGACTGTCGGCGCCCCGATCATCCGCCAGCGATCGGAAGAACATGTCGATCGGCAGCCGCAGACCACGTGCTTCGGTGGGTTCCATCAGGTGCAACACATCGTGCAGCACCTGTAAATCCGAGCCTGGCGGAATCACGTACACGTGATTGGGCTGCATGCGCAGACCGTCGGTAATCTGCACGACGGCGAGTGGCGTACACCGCTGCAGAAGCTCGACGAGCATGCCAGGCTGCGTCGGGTCCAGGTGCTGAATCACCACGAACGCGGCGCCGCAGTCTACAGGTATGGGCTTGAGAAATTTCTCAAGCGCCTCGAGCCCTCCCGCCGATGCGCCAATTGCAATGACCGGAAAGACGGGTGGGGGAACGCGCGGTGCGTCAGCGGTTTCGCGCGGGTCCATGGACTCTGTCCCAGCAGAACTCATGCGCTCATCTCCAGAAGTAGGCGAGTACGCAGGCGCTCGCGAGCATCGCTGCAAGGGAGAGTCGGCTAGCCGTGCGTCGAACTGCTTGTGACTGTGGACGGGGCGTCACCGTGTGAATCCCCGGCAATAAATAGTAGCACAGGCCAGTGAGGGAAGCGAATGGTGACGCGGGCGTTGCGCGTTCGTTATCCATCGCCGTGCCAGACGTGCACGTCGTGGCGCTGCCCGTCGTCAACCAGGGGGATGGAGTCGCCGCCGGTGGAGACGCCGTCCACGCTGATCCGCGAGGCACCGCGCACTGTACCTGCGGTATGGTGCACGGTGATGTCGTAATGACTCGTTCTATAGCGATATTCAATGCGGTATTCGGCCCAGGCGCGCGGTGCGCGCGGCTCGATAAACAAGGCATCACCGCGACGTTCGAGGCCAAGCACGCCTTCCAGTCCCACGCGGTACATCCAGCTGGCCGAGCCGGTATACCATGTCCATCCGCCGCGTCCCACCTGACCGGTCGCGGTGTAGACATCGGCCGCGACCACGTACGGTTCAACCTTGTAGGTGGCGACCGCTTCCGGGGTGCGCGTGTGGGAGAGCGGGTTGATCATCTGGAAAAGCTGCAGCGCGCGATCGCCATCGCCGCGGATGGCCGTGGCCAGTACCGCCCACAGGGCGGCGTGTGTGTACTGCGCCCCGTTCTCGCGCACGCCTGGCAGGTACCCTTTGATATAGCCCGGATCCATGGGTGTGGTATCGAAGGGTGGCGTCAGCAGCACGATCATTCCGTCTTTCGGTTTGACGAGGTGTTCTTCGAGCGAGCGCATCGCCGTTTCCTGACGATCCGGCGCACCGGCACCAGAGAGCACGCTCCAGCTCTGCGCAATCGAGTCGATGCGGCATTCCGCGTTTTGAGCAGAACCGAGCGGCGTGCCGTCATCGAAGTAGGCGCGACGATACCAGGCGCCGTCCCAGCCATGCAGTTCAGCGGCCGCTGCATACGCGGTGGCTTTGTCACGTAGTTCTCGCGCGACGTCGGTCTCACCGCGCGCGTGCACGTGATCGGCAAACGTGCGCAGCGTGGCGACGAGAAACCAGGCCATCCACACACTTTCGCCTTTGCCTTCCACCCCGACACGGTTCATGCCGTCATTCCAGTCGCCGCCACCGATGAGCGGCAACCCATGCGCTCCTTCGGTGCAAGCGCGACGCAGGGCACGCAGGCAGTGTTCATACACGCTGCCGTGCTCGTCCGTGACGAACGGCAAGTCGTACACCTCATGTTCATCGGGTGTCAGCGTACGCATGGAGAGAAACGGCACGTATTCATCGAGCACGCTCGCATCGCCGGTGGTGCGCACGTAGTGGTCAACCACGTACGGCAGCCACACCAAGTCATCGGAGAATCGTGTACGCACCCCGCGTCCGGTGTGCGGATGCCACCAATGCTGCACGTCGCCTTCAAGAAACTGCCGCGCGGCCGCGCGCAGTATGTGGTCGCGCGCGAGTGAGGCGTCCATGTGCACGAAGGCCATGACGTCCTGCAACTGATCGCGAAAGCCGTACGCACCACTGCTCTGATAGAGCGCCGATCGTCCCCACATGCGACAGCTCAATGCCTGATAGAGCGACCAGCGATTGACCATGGCATCAAAGGTGGGCTCGGGTGTGTGCACACGTACGGCGCTCAAGCGGTGCGCCCAGGCGTTCGCCGAGTCCTGGATCGCCTGCGTTGCATCTTCCACGCGTTGGTAGCGTGTCAGCGTCGCTCGGGCGTCCGATTCCGAGCGGGCGGCACCGAGTACCGTGGCAATCTCACGCGTTTCGCCCGGTGCCAGCTCAATCACGCAGCGCAGCGCCGCGCACGGGTCGATCCCGGCGCCGGTGATGGCACTGAGCACCATGCCGCTCTCCATCCCGTCTGGCTGTGCCGTGTTGCCGTTGCGCCCCAGAAAGGTGCGCCGGCTTCCGGTATGCTCCGTCACGCGCTCCGAAATTGCGTGGAAACTTGTCCAGCCGGCGAAGTGCGCATCGAAGGTATTCTGTGCGAACATGGCACCACGTTCACGATCGAACCAGGTGCGCACCTGGTGTTGCGAATGTTCCCGAAGCGCACCGAGCACCCACTCGACATACGTCGTCACGGTCAGCCGCCTCGGCTCCGTATCCGCGTTGGTGAGTCGCAGAACGGCGATCCTGGTGGCGGAGTCCTCCGCCATACCCACGGTATACGCGGTTTCAATGTTATGCCGCGTGTGCGCGAATGATGTGTACCCGGCACCGTGTCGCACGGTGTACTGTGTCGCAGTGCGAATGGGGGCCGGTGTCGCGCACCAGGTATCCCCGCTGCGCTCGTCCTGCAGGTACACGACATCACTCACCGGATCACACACCGGATCGTTGTGCCACGGGGTAAGTCGCATGAAATAGCTGTTCTCCGCCCACACAAATCCGCCCCCGCGCTCGGTGATTACGAAGCCACCGTGCGGATTCGCGATCACATTCGACCATGGGGCAGGGGGCACGGCATCACTGCGTACCTGCAGCTCATAGTCGTTGTTGTCCGTGAGCGCCCCGATGCCATTGGGATACGCGGTCGACAGCGGCTCGACGACTCCGACGCCGCGCGGCGTAACGCGCCGTTCCATGCGGGTCGGCTTGAGGCGCGGCGCGCGTGGACGAAGTTCGGCCACCGTCGGGGTCGTGGTGGCGATGGTGGAGGCAAGAATGCGCTCCAGCGCGCGCCCATCGCATGGCACGTGCAATCGCGCCGTGGCGCGCAACATCAACTCGGCATCGGGGATGAGCAGGTCGCGTCGCCGTACGAAGACACCGCCCGGTCGATCGAGCGAGTCGGCATCGTTGACGGCGTGCACGGCCGCCGAGATGCGATCGCCCAGCTCCTGCAGATAGGTGGGCGAGTGTTCATCGAGCACGACCAGATCGACGGCGAGCCCGCGCCGGCGCCAGAAGCGATGCGCGGCGAGCAACGACCGCAGGGTCGTCAGCCCATCGGCGGTGCTGATGGTCGCGAGCAGAATCGGTTCGTCGCCGGATACGCCGAAGCCCCAGAGCAAAGGCTGCGATCCGCGATTGCGTCGCATTTCCAACTGTGGTGCGCGCAGCGCTGGATGTCCGTACATCAGATGGCCCGCCAGCTCCTGAAACACCGCCGCATCGGCCGGCGCGAGTCCGAGCTCCCGCAACTCCACCACGCTCGATGTCCACGCGAGATCGAACGCACGCTGTGCGGCGTGCGAATCGTGGTACCGGTCGGCGAGCGCAAAGGCGCGCTCGCGCGTGGTGGCCACCAGTGTGGTGAACGCGACGGACGCCGACTGCCCGGGGCCAAGTCGTACGCGCGTTCGGACGGCGAAGACTGGATCGAGTACGGCGCCCGTTGTGTTTGAGAGCGGGCCGTCGTGTTCGAGTGCGATCGGATCGCGCGTGGAACGCCCGCGTCCCAGAAAGCGCGCGCGATCGGTTTCGCAGCTGACGGAGCCGGCGCGATCCTTGCCCCAGTCTACCAAGTGCACGAACCACTGCGATGCTTC
>JBGTOG010000057.1:0-5677 GCA_041742675.1 Gemmatimonadaceae bacterium
GCGCGCTTCGTGCCCGCGTGGTACACGCGTCGCGTGTCTGTGTCATCAGGCAATCGCAGCACGTCACCCGTGCGCGGCGTCTCCGGATAGTTTGGTGCGGCCACCACCGTAGTCACCGACGCGCCGCTACGCCACGTCAGCGGCGACATGTTGCCAATGCGCGCACCGCCCGCAATCGCCAGCATCGGCTCCAGCAAACTGCTCGTGAGCATCGGCAAAACTGCCTGCGTTTCGGGATCGCCAAAGCGGCAGTTGAACTCCACGACCTGTGGCCCTTCTTCCGTGAGCATCAAGCCCGCGTACAGCAACCCTGTAAACGGCGTACCACGCTTGCGCAGCGCATGCAAAGTGGGCAACAGAATGCGCTCGGTGACGTCGTCGAGCAGGGCAGGGGTGCCGAGCGAAACGGGCGTATACGCACCCATGCCGCCCGTGTTCGGACCATCGTCACCATCAAGCAAGCGCTTGTGATCCTGCGCCGGCAGCATGGTGAGCACATCGGTGCCATCGGTGAGTGCAAACAGTGACAACTCTTCACCCACCATGAACGCTTCCACCAGACATTCATTACCCGCATCACCAAACGCCTTGTCGCCCATGATGCGATCAATCGCGGCGTGCGCTTCCGTCTCCGTGTGACACACGATCACGCCCTTGCCGGCCGCCAGCCCCGACGCCTTGATCACCACCGGCGCACCAAAGCGCTCGCGCACCGCCTCGTGTGCGCCCTGCGCTGTGCGATGTGTTTCGGACGGCGCGTTGGGCACACCCGCGCGCGCCATCAACTGCTTCGCGACATGCTTGGACGTCTCGATCTCTGCGGCTTCGGCCGTTGGTCCAAACGCGGGCACGTTGCGCAGCATGAGTCGGTCCACCAATCCGTCAGCCAGAGGCGCCTCGGGACCGACAATCACCAGATGCACCTGTTCGCGAATCGCGAGTTCAACGAGTTCATCACTCGATGCTGTCGATACATCCGCGATACGCGCTAACTGCGCGATACCCGGATTGCCCGGCGCGGCGATCAGTTCAAGGCGCGTATTCTCGCGCGAAAGCGTCTCCGCGAGCGCGTGTTCACGTCCGCCACTGCCAACCAGAAGAATCTTCATGTCGTGCCAAGGGCTCAGAGCTGGGTACGGCACCGCCCGGTGACGGCCACCCCAAAACTAATCCGTGGGTGGTTATCACCGGGCGTTGCCAACAGCTCCTGTTACAACCCCGGCGGCGGTCCCTTCGACGGCTCGTCACCGCTCGGCGCATCACCATTTGGCGCATCGCCCGGCCCACTTCCACCCGACGGCTCCTCCGCGGTCGCCGTAGACGCACCACCCGTCGCGGTTCGAAACGCTTCAGCAAACGCATCGGCCGCGCGCGTGAACACGTCGCCTACCTTCTCCACTGCTTCGCGCGCCTCGCG
This sequence comes from Gemmatimonadaceae bacterium, assembly GCA_041742675.1. Lineage (GTDB taxonomy): Bacteria > Gemmatimonadota > Gemmatimonadetes > Gemmatimonadales > Gemmatimonadaceae > JAABRT01. The sequence goes on from JBGTOG010000057.1 coordinate 1,418, forward strand.
TGCGTAGAAGTCCGTCGCTTCACGAACATCATCACCGAGCGGTCGCGCTTTTTCATCACCGCGTCGCACATACGCGCCGCCAATGATGCGGCTGTATTCGCCCGACTCTACCCACCGATCAAGTTCGCCCACGCGCACCGTGTGGAACGGATGCACACGCAGCGCCGTGTTGAGCGCCTTGAGCACCGCGTCCCACGATGACCCGCCCACTTCGTACTCACGGGCCTGCGCGATGTACGCGTCAAGATCCACCGTGTCGTTCACCACCTTGCCGCCGGCGAGCGAAAGGAACGCACTCATTGATGCGCGCACATTCTGCGAGCCGAGCAAACCGGCGCGATCGGCCGAGAGTTCGGATTTGCGATACCACTCAAGCAGCGCGAGCTGAAAGGGCAACAGCGCCACGGTCGCCACAATCGGCAGTGCATGCAGTCCGAACGTCATCACGATGATCGCAATCGTGCGATACGTGGTGTGACCACTCATGATGTGGCCGAGTTCATGCGCCAGAATGAAGCGCTGCTCTTCGTACGAAAGAATTTCGAGCGCGCCGGAGTTGATCACGATGAACGGCTTGTCAAAGCCCACTGCGCCGGCGTTGGCGATTGGCGTCTGTGCCACGTAGAGCTGCGGCTGCTCGAGGCCGGCGTTGGGCCAGTCGAGCGTTTGCAGGACTTCCTGATAGAGCGCGTACAGGTTGGGCCGCTGCGTGGGGCCCACGAGCACCGCGTCGCCGAGGAAAAGGTTGCGGATGCCGCGTTCGCCGAAGAAACCGGCGATCTTGCGAACGGCCAGGTCGAAGCCAGGTAAGGCGCGAAGGGAGTTGAGGGCGGCGCGGTCAGCGGGGTGCTCCCAGCTGACAGAGGCGATCTGGGTAAGCGGAACCTGGGTCATGGCGGGTGGGCTAGAGGATATAGTCCGTACGCCAGACCCACCCCAGAAGTTGCGCGCCGCGACGCCGCGACGCCGCCCGCCGCCAGCTCCGTCCGCCCGCCCCGATTCGTCCCAAAAGAAACCGACAACACAAAACCGCCAACCGACAACTCCAAACGCAGTCATCGATCGGCGCGAAAACGCTGGGGGTGCGTAGCGGTCGGCAAACTGACAACCGCGAACGGACAACGGACAACGGAAGACCGATCGCCCCCGAGGCGTTGTCGGTCGTCGGTTCTCGGTTGATGTCGCTACGAATACTCGACCCACGGCCGAGATCACAAACTGCGTTCGGAGTCGTCGGTTCGCGGTTTTCGGTTATCGGTTCTAAAAAACTACGACAGGGCCTGGTCGAGATCGGCGATGAGGTCGTCGGCGTCTTCCACGCCGCAGGACAACCGCACCATCCCATCCGTCAGCCCCATCTCCGCCTTCACCTCGGCGGGCACCGATCCATGCGTCATGCTTGCCGGGTGGCTGATCAGGCTCTCGACGCCGCCGAGCGACTCGGCCAGCGCGAACACCTTCACCGCCTCGAGCACCTTTCTCGCGCGCTCAAGCGAACCGAGCTCGAGCGTGATCATCCCGCCAAACCCCGACATCTGCCGCTTGGCCAGCTCGTGCTGCGGATGCGATTCCAGCCCCGGGAAAATCACCGCCTCTTCGCCCAGCTTCTCCGCCAGCCAGCCCGCGATCTTCCGGCCGTTCGCATCGTGCGCCTTCATGCGCAGCGTCAGCGTCTTCGTTCCCCGCAGCGCCAGCCAGCAATCGAACGGCCCCGGTACGGCGCCGGCCGCGTTTTGAATGAACTGCAGCCGATTGGCCAGCTCGTCCTCAAGAACCACGGCAATGCCGCCGATCATATCAGAGTGGCCATTGAGGTACTTCGTGGTCGAGTGCCAGACGATATGGGCACCGATTTCAAGCGGCCGCTGGAAGACGGGCGTGGCAAACGTATTGTCGACGATCAGCAGGGCGTCGTGTTTGCGCGCGATATCGGCCATGGCGGAGAGGTCAGCGAGACGCATCAACGGGTTGGTTGGCGTCTCGATCAGGAGGGCGCGAGTCTGGGCCGACATCGCGTCCGCCACACGCTGCGGATCGCGTGTGTCCACATAGGTGAAGGACAACCCGAAATGACGCAGGATCTTGTCAAACAGGCGAAACGTACCGCCGTAGACATTTTCGCCCACGACGATGTGGTCGCCGGCACGGAACAGTTTCATGATGGAGTCGAGACAGCCCATGCCGCTGGCGAAGGCGAAACCGTGCTGACCGCCCTCCAGAGACGCGACGTTGCGCTCAAGCGCTTCGCGGGTCGGGTTCTTGCCACGCGCGTACTCGTACCCCAGATTTCGCCCGAGGCCCTCCTGCACGTAGGTGCTCGTGAGGTAGAGCGGCGTCATGATGGCGCCAGCGTGCGGTTCCGGGCGCTGGCCCGCGTGAATGGCCCGCGTGGACAGGCCGGCCTCGAGATCGTCAGGGAAAATGCGCGTCATGGGGAGCGGAAGTCAGGACAGAGTGTGGTGGGGATGCGTGCTCGCAGCTCGGTAAAAGTTAGCCGTCAACTCACGTGGTCGCACCGCGCGCCCACGAATGATCCTCCGTTCGCGGCCTGACATGTTGTCGTCAGCTACCTCTGTCGGTGTCGCCATGACAGATCCATCGCCTTCACCCGCTGACGCCCGTCCACGATGTCTCATCGTTGACGATGAGCTTCCACTGCGTGCCGTGCTGCGCCGCATCCTCGAGCAGCAGGGTTTTCACTGCCGCGACGCCGCATCGGGTGTAGAAGCCGTCGAGCAACTTGAAGCCGAACCCGCATCGCTGGTGCTGACGGACTATCACATGCCGGAGATGGACGGCGTTGAACTGTTGCAGACGATCCGTGAACGCTGGCCCGATACGGCGGTGGTCATGGTGACGGCGGTATCGGATGTGGACCTGGCGGTGCAATGTCTTGGCGCGGGCGCAATGGACTACGTCACCAAGCCGTTTCGTGTAGAAGAAATCCGCGGACGTGTTGGTCAGGCGCTCGAAAAGCGTCAACTGCTCATCGAAAACCGTCAGCACAGCGAGCATCTCGAAGCGCGTGTGCAGGCGCAAGCGCGTGCGTACGAAGAACTGTTTCTCGCCTCGCTGCAATCGCTCGCTGACGCACTCGAAGTCAAGGATCCCTACACCTGGGGCCACTCGGTACGCGTTGGACGCTACGCGATGGCCATCGCGATCGAACTCGGACTCAGCGAAGCACAACTCGTGCAAATCGAACTCGGCAGCCGCCTGCACGACATCGGCAAGATCGGTGTGCGCGAAACCGTGCTGAACAAGGAAGGCCCGCTCACCGACGAAGAGTACTGCCACATCATGGAGCATCCCGTCATCGGGTGGCGCATTCTGTCGCCGCTGCTGCGTGATGCCCCGGTCGCACTGGCCGTGGTGCGATCGCACCATGAACGAGTGGACGGACGCGGTGCCCCCGATCAACTCACGGGCGAGCAAATTCCTATTGAAGCCCGCATTGCCGCGGTCGCCGATTCATTTGATGCGATGACGAGCGGTCGTCCCTATCGCGCCGGTATGGCGGTACAAGACGCACTCGACGAGCTGCGTCGGTGTGTGGGGTCGCAGTTCGATGCGGACTGCGTCGCCGCGTTTGAACGTGCCCTCGCCGCCAGGGCCTTCCCCCTCCCCGACTCGCGCGTCCGCCGCCCAACCATGCGCGCCGCGTAGCGCGCCACCCCAGCGCAAACACGAAAGCTGTTGCCGTCCTGATTCGTCTTTGCGGCTATAGAGTGCCTCGCGGCTTTCCGGCTTTTCGGCCTACTTGATTTCGTACGACGAACAAAGCCCATCAGGTGCCGTGCGGATCCTCACCGCGCTCCCCCGCCCGAATGAGCGCCAGCGTCTCCCTCACAACGCTCGGCCCACCCCCGCGCATCACGTCCGCATGCGTCGCCGTCGCGCCGTCTCTCCACGAGACCACCATCGACTCGCTGAACGCTGCGACAACTGCGCCCTCCAGCAGCAATCCGACATGCGAGCCTAGATCGACCCTCCGTTCGTCGCCCGCCGCACGCACCGTGGCAGTGAGCGGAACGCCATCCATCCAGACCTGTACCAAGCCCTCCGGTAGTCGCATCGCAAGTGAGACCTCCGTGAACACCACCCCAACGCCAGCACTCGCGAGCAGCTGAGCAATCTGCCCATCTGAGAGCTCCGCACCCAGCACCTCCGCCACATGTCCGTCGCTCGCGGCCAGCGCGCAGATCACCGCCGCACCCGGATTCAGCAGCAGCGCCGGTCGCCGCCGCGCCAGTGCACGCG
>JBGTOG010000126.1:0-7294 GCA_041742675.1 Gemmatimonadaceae bacterium
GCAGCACGCGTTACTTCTATCAACCGTACGCACCGAGTTTTTTGCACGCGCACGCGAACGGTGGAGACTGGGCGCGCGCCGTGAGCAGCATTGCAACGGTGGAGCGCTATGATATGACTGGCGCGCTGATGCATCGCGTGACCGTGACACCAGAACGCGTTGCATTGTCAGCCGCCGAACAGTCGCGGGCTGATTCAATCGTATCGCGCACGCGCGAAATGGCGGGACGTGAGTTGCCGTTCACAGTGCCTGCGCAGAAACAACCGCTACGCGCGATCTACTTCGACAACGCTGGACGTCTCTGGGTGGAGCACAGTGTGCCTGAGGGCGCTCGACGCACTGCTGACGTGTTCGACGCGAGCGGTGCGTTGTTCGGGCGCGTGACGTGGCCGGCGGAGATTGGCGTTGGATACGGAGCGATTGGTGAGGACGTGATTGTTGGCGTGGCGCGTGACGAGCTTGACGTGGAGCGCGTGGTGGTGTTGCGGATGCAGGCGACGTCGCGTGACTAGTGGCCGGTACTTGACGTGTGGGATGCAGTCGGCGGTTGGGGCATCACGCATGCGCGCAGCGTGGCTACGAACCGATAACCACCAGTCCCATTGCACGTGACGCGGTCGCGAGTTCGCGGTCGTGGGTAGCAAACACGAGCGAGTTGCCGGTTGTGTCCCGCCACGCCAGCGCGCTCACGAGGTGAATCGCGTCCAGCGTGCCGAGCGGCGTGGGAAATGGTTCGCCAGCGCGGCGCATGATCCGTCGCGAGAGGTCGATAATTTCGCACTCCTCAAGCAATCGAAACACGCTGGCACGACGCACCGCCACTTCCGATCCTGAGAGCAGTCCACGCTGAGTGAGCCTGTCGAGCGTGAACAGGCACTCGGTTTCAGTAAGGGCGCTTGCAACCCCACGCGAGATACGGGTCCACTCTGACAATGACTCCGGTTCGCCGAGCACCAAACGAAGCAACACCGACGCATCGAGGTAGCAGATCATCGGCCCGACTGACGCTCCTCGAGCAAGACATCGAGGCTCTGCACAGTCCGGCCGAGCGGAGCTGGAAGCGGTGTGGTGTGCAACGGCCGCAACGCAGGCTGCACCGTGACCGGCTCTCCTTGGGCCAGATACGGAATGAGCCGCGCGACTGGCGTATCGCGGTCATAAATGACTACGGGCTGTCCCCGCCGCACCACTCGCAGGAACTCGCTCAAACGGGCCTTCAGAGCCGCAACGCGAACCGGAATCTCAGTGTTTGCCTTCATGGTCATAAGATAGTCACTTATGGTCGTTTTACTTATGGCACTCACTTCCGCGCCGCAGCTCGCCGCAGTTCTCCAAGCGCCGCCGGCACCGGATCGGCGCGCTTCCAATTGGCTTCGAGTTGTTCGAGCGCCTCGCTCGCCAACGCACTGTCACCAGCCGCCAGCGCCGCCCTGGCCAGTCCAGCGAGTGCTCGGCTGCGCCCCGGCGCCAACTGCAAGGCGCGTTGCCACGCGCGCTGCGATGACGCCGCATCGCCACTCTCCATTAGCAACTCGGCGAGCAGCTCGTACGGTGGCAGGGAGAGCGTTGGCGGACCGAAGTCTGCGGGTAGCGGATCAATCAGCGTAGCGGCGGCGCGCGCGTGCGTGAGGGCTTCGGCCATGTTGCCCGCGCTGTGCGCACGGGACGCAAGCAGCATGTTGTGCATGACGTGTCGCTCTGGTGCGTCTGCGGGTGCAACAGGTTTCGATTGCAGCAACTGTGTTGACGCGGCCACGTGACGCTGCACCGTCTCCGCATCGCCGCGCCGAGCGGCCGCAATGCCGCGAATGCTGTGCCACCAGATCTGCATATCGTCATTCAGATTGGGCACGTCAACGGGAAACACCTTGTCATCCCATCGGTCAAACTCAATCGCGTGTTGTGCTTCAATGAACAGCATGGACAAAGACGGCGTCGAACCACCACTGCGACGCATGCTGTCGCGCAACGCTGTGGCTTCGGTTTCGCGACCGAGTTGTGTCAGTCCGTAGTGCCACCACTGCGTGTAGTGTCCCGCACGCCACGGCCGAGTGCCCATCGCCTCCACATTCTGCGCCACCGTTTCTTCCCACATGCCGAGGGCGAGGAAAATGTGCGTGGTCATGTGTTGTGCGTGCGGTGCGTCCGGCGCGATGCGTGAATAGGCGCGCGCCGCATCGAGTCCGAGTGGTGCGTGTTCGGGATCGTCGAAGGCATGAATCACATAGTGCGCCGCGCCGGGATGATCGGGGTGCGCCTGCAGTACGCGAGACGCAATGGCACCGGCGCGCATGTAGTCGGGGACGGATCGCACCGACTGATTGAGTCCGAGCCAGGCGAGCGCGAGAAATGACTGCGCTTTCATGTCATCGGGATACGCTGCGGCGAGTTGCTGCATGGCGTGCAGGTACAGCGTGTCGCGTTTGGCTTTGCTGCCGTCGCCGTAGAGCACGTCCACCGTATTGATCCAATCTCGCTCGCGGGGTGTTGGTGCACGCGCACGCCGTGCCTCAGGTGTGAGTGCATAGCGAGCGAGAATCACACGCGCCGAATCGGCCGCCTGCTGATTCCACACCGGGTGCGTGTGTGTCATCGCCTCACCCCAATACGCCAGCGCGAACGATGGATCGATCTGTTGCGCGCGGCGAAAGGCCTGTGCAGCGATGTCGTATTCGAAGCTGTGCAACGCCGCGAGTCCGTCCAGAAACGGTGCCTGCGCGGCGGGCGCGCCGCTGCTGGGCATGACGACGGCACCGAGGCGCAGACGGCCTGCGTTTTCGCGTGGCGCGTCATGTTGGTGCTGCGCGGACAGTGCGGCTGGCCCGAGCGACATGGCGGCGAGCAGTGCCGGAAGTGCAGGGCGGGGGATCCGTGCGTGAAGTACCGAGGCGATGCGCATCGCAGCTCCGGAGGGAGGTGGAGGTCGGTTCGTAGCGACACACACAATATGTGAACGCTTGCACTGCGCCGCTGGGCGTGAGGTGCTCTTCACGTTGACTCTCCATCAGCGTGAACCCATCGCCAAACTCGGCGTGCAGCGCCGCTGGCGCGTAGCGCGCAACGTCGAGGCCAGTGCAGCGTGTCGGGCCATCTTCAGCGAAGGTGGCCGCAACCACAATGCCGCCCGGGCGTGTGGCGGCGCTGACGTGATCGTGTCAACGGCGGGCGCGTGACGTAGCACTGTGGAATACGGATCGCTTGCGTCGGCGAGGCGACGCGTGCGTGGTCGTGTGCTCCATGCAACTGCGGAGCACGGCGTTGATCGCGACTGATGGCGAGGCCCCGTCGAGCAGAAGTAGTCCAGAATGTCGCGGTCCAGGCGATCGCGCGCTCGAGGTGACTAACTACGCACGAACACGCGCAGTGCTGCGTAGTCATGCCCATCAGCCTGCCGGAGGGCGTCAACGTACGCCGCACGAAGCGTCGGTGCTGGCATCTGTTGATTGGCGCCCCAGGAGAACCGCGGGCGGTCCCATGACCGCAGCGCGAGATCTGCGGCCATTCGTGCATGCCGTCCGTTGCCGTTCGGCCAGGGATGAATCAACACCAGCTGATGATGGTATCGTGCGGCGATGTCATCGAGCGCGTCGTGAATTGCGCGCGGCGTCATCGGCGTCTTCGCGGCCTTGGCCTCACGCACGCGCTTCACATGTTGATGATGCTGCTCCTGTACGTTTGCGAGGAGTTCGCGCATCAGGATTGGCACCTCATGCGCGCTGTACGGACTGATGTTGTTCATGGTCTGGCGATACTGACCCGCCCAGCTCCATGTCATACCGAACATCTCTTTGTGCAGCGTGATCAGAAAACGCTCGGTCAAAACGGACCGCTTGCGCTGCCACGTGGTGATCCACTGCTCCGCGTGGAGGATGTTCGCTTCCTCGAGTGCGTTCAGCTCCCCGTGCGTCCGCACGTGGGGGTGCAACAGCCCTTCACGCTCCTCGGCCCCGAGCAGCGTCGCGCCCGGCGCGTGTGAATCGGCGAGGAATGACGCGGGAGATGCCGATGAGGGGCGTGCGGACCCCACAGGATTCAATCGTCCCAGAGGGTACGCGACATGGGGCCCAGCGCCGCCCCGTCCGGTCCGAGGACAACGTCGGCGAGATCTTCGCCGTCGGCCACTTCCTGTGCCTCGAGCCGCATGGTGTGCGCGACGCGTTCACGCGTGGCGGCGACCCGCTCACGCACACGGGCTTCGACCATCGACTCCAGCGACTCACGGGGCACCAGGGCGACGACGACGTCGCAGCCGAGGGCGTCGGCAACCTGGCGCAGTTTCCCCACGGTGATCGCGTCGCGACGCTCTGCCTTTTCGAGCTCGGCCACAGCCTGGCTCGAGACGCCGAGGCGGGCGGCGAGTTGTCGCAAGGTCATGCCCAGCGCCTGGCGGATCGTGGTCACCCAGCCGAGTTCCGGGCGCACCGTGTCCCGCAACAGGCTCTGCGGGCCGAGTTGCTGGTCAATCTGGCGGCGCTGCAGGGTTGCCATGGCTCGGGTCGGTTGCATGGTGCTGTCAAGGTATGGATTGAACGGGAGTCGTATTCTTATCAAGATATAGGATGAAAAGGCGCATTTGTCAACATATAGCTTGATAAAACAGCATTTCTCATCAATCTAGACCTTGATGTATGGTACTCCCGCTCCCCAGCCACAGCCGCAAACAACGCCAACAGATCAATGACCAGCGGCGCGCGTGATCCCGGTGAATCACACCGTGGCGATGCGCGTAGTCGAGCGCGCTCGCTACTGCTGTTGCAATGCTGACGGCGTCGTCGATCGGCAGCTGCTTTTCACGATCGATGCGTGCGCGCAGCGACTCGCCTTCGACAAAGGGCATCACATAAAACAGCAGTCCGTCGGCCTCACCGCTGTCGAACAGCGACAACAGGTTCGGATGCTGAAGGTTTGCCGTTCGAATAGTCATCGGAGCCCGATTCAGAAATACGGATGAGCTCGCATCGTTACTACATGACCGATACCGGAGGGCTATGGCGCAATCAGCGCCCGCGCTCCACTGTATGGGTCCGCGTTTGCATCCAACGTCGCAGGACGTCGTTGAGACCCAGCGCTTTTCTTCTACTCAGGAGGTGCGCGAATGCGATCAGCACGAAGTACAATCCGTCTTGCGACCATCGTTGCGGTCACAACTGCCAGCCTGAGCCTCGTCAGCACTGCCTCTGCCCAGCAGTGGTACGCCAACCTGACGCCCGAAGCGCCCGGTGCCACCGGATCCGGGTTCGCCTTGTTCTCGCTGGACATGCTCACATCCATGCTCACAATCGACGCGAGTTGGAGCGGACTGAGTGGCACAACCACCGTTGCGCACATTCACTGCTGCACTTCGGTTCCGAACACCGGAACCATAGGCGTGGCGGTCACGCCTGGAACGCTACCGGGCTTTCCGCCCGCGCCCCACGACGTGTCAGCGGGCAGCTACAACGTGACCCTCGATCTCACTGACCCCGCAACCTACACGGCCACGTTCGTGACCAACTTTGGCGGCGGCACCATTGCTGGCGCGCAGGCGGCGCTGATCAATGCGTTCGACAACGATGTCGCGTACTTCAACATCCATTCAACTACATTTGCGGGCGGAGAGATACGCGGATTCATCAGCGTGCCGGAGCCTTCGGCCGTGCTGCTCACCACACTCGCCATAGCGCTGCTCGGAGCTGTCGCGATGCGTCGTCGGCCAAACTGATCATCGGAGTCGATCGGCGGCTGCATCGTCGTTGCAGGCTGCGCTACACGTTTCGTGATCATGGCGGAACGTCGTAGCGCAACGTGGCGCCGCGCCTTCGGCGATAGCACGGCAACGAGTGCTCGCGTGGGCTCCTCAACCAGGTGCTCGCAGTATTGCATCCCTCAGCTGATCCGCGAGGCGTGGCGCTGGAGGAAGTTGCCGCATGAGCTCATCCGCGCGGCGCGCGGCCCGGTCGCGAACGAGTCCCGTTTTGGCGATGTGCCACAGTGCGATGCCGAGCGTACGACTGAGCGTGGCGTCTGCATCGCGCTGAAGAAAAAGCGGAAAGAGCGGCCTTACATAGCGCGTCACATGTACCTCGGTTGCGTCGGCCCCGACGAGACCTCGGATGGCGAGAATGAATGTGAATAGCCATCAAACGTGAGCACGACGCCTCGTTATGCAACGTGGAGCGGACGAATGCGCGCAATCTCCCGTTTCAGCCCCTTCGCCGCGTCCCACAGATCGACGTTCCGCTGGAGGTTGAGCCAGAACTCGGGCGACATGCCAAACAACTTGCCAAGCCGGAGCGCCATCTCAGGGCTCACGGCGCGCCGCTCGCGCAGGAGTTCGTTCATGGACTGCCGGGAGACGCCGGCGGCCTCGGCCAGCGCCGTGACCGACAGGGCGTACTCCGGCAGGAACTCCTCGCGCAGGATCTCGCCGGGATGAACCGGGCGCCGCTCAAGCGGTCGGGTGTTGGGGATACTCATGGGACGATACTCCGGCGAGTGATTGTGGCAGAACTCGACGTCGAACGCATCGCCGTCTTCGAAGTGGAAGCAAATGCGCCATTGATCGTTGACCGCGATGGCGTGCTGGCCCGCACGATCGCAGCGAAAGTCTTGATCACACCGCAATGTAACGCGTCACGTGACGGACGTCATTTTCCGGTGGACCGGCATCCTTTCGATGCGTGGCGCAAGTACGCTCCGGCGCCTGGCACCGCTGGCACGTCTCAGCGCCACGCCCCATATTCGCCTCGAGTATTCGCTGGCCCATCATGACGGTATGCCAGCGGCGAGAGACCCCCCACCAGAATCAGTGGACAACTTCCGCTCGCGGATTGAACCATTCCTCGCCGGCACCTACACCATCGAGCGGGAACTCGGCGGCGGCGGCATGTCGCGCACATATCTGGCGCGTGAGACGGCGCTGCAACGCATGGTGGTGGTCAAGGTACTGTCGCCTGATCTGCTGCAGGGACTGAGCGTCGATCGCTTCAAACGTGAAGTGCTCATGGCGGCGCAGCTGCAGCATCCGCATGTAGTACCGGTGCTGACAGCAGGCGACGCGGATGGTGTGCCGTGGTTCACGATGCCGTTTGTGGAAGGGCTTTCGCTGCGCGAGCGCATGGAACGCGAGCCGGTGCCGCTTGGCGAAGCGATTGGAATTCTGCGTGATGTGTCGCGCGCGCTCGCGTATGCGCATGAACGCGGTGTGGTGCATCGTGATATCAAACCCGACAACGTGCTGCTGTCGGGGGCCAGCGCAACGGTCACGGACTTCGGTATTGCCAAAGCCATTACCGCGTCGCGCCAGGGAAGCAAT
>JBGTOG010000137.1:0-2131 GCA_041742675.1 Gemmatimonadaceae bacterium
CGCCGGCGTCCCGAGCGGCACCACCGGCTTGTGGGCCGTCGCCTTACCCGCCAGCGCCGGAATCGCCGTCTCCGGGCGCTCCGCGTTGGGCGGCAACGTCGCCAGGCGGATCGCCATGTCCGCCATGTGCTCCACCACCCACTCAAAGTACGTAGGCGTAAGCGAGTTGATGTCCATGTCCGGCGCCGGATTCATGAAGTCAATGGCGTACGGCACACCATCGCGCACGGCAAACTCCACGGTGTTCATGTCATAACCCAGCACTCGGCAGAGAATCAGCGCCTCGCGGGCAATGCGGTCGTGGAGTTCCCTGGACAGGTAGCCGGGGTCGGTGATGTACTTCCGCTCGCGCGGATCGTAGGGCATGACGAGCACATGCTCGCGTCCAAGCACCATACAGCGCGTGTACTGCTCCCACGTGATGAACTCCTGCGCCACCATGGTAAGCAGGCCGCTCTCGTTGTAGTGGGCAAGCAGCTCTTCCATGGACTGGCAGATGTACACATCGCGCCAGCCGCCACCGTGCGCATCCTTGAGCACGCACGGAAAGCCGATGTACTCCCCCACACCGCGCCAGTCGAGCGGGTACGCCAGGTTGCGCAGCGACTCGGTGTGCGAGATGCCCGGGATGTAGTCCTTGTTGGGCAGCACCATGGTCTTGGGGTGCGAAACCCCATGACGCACGGCGAGGGTGGCATCGATGAACTTGTCATCCGCCGACCACATAAAGGGGTTGTTGATGACCGTGACACCCTGAATGGCCGCGTGCTTGAGGAAGCTGCGATAAAAGCCGACCTCGTGGGAAATGCGATCGATCAGCAGGGTGTACGGCACGGGCTGCGCCATGCGCGTGGCGTCAAGGGAGGCGTACTCCGCGACCACACCGGCTCGGCGACTCTTGACCGCTTCAATGAACGCGGGAGGAAACGACCACTCGCGGCCCGTGATCAGGCCGATTCGCGGGTCAGGCACCATCGGAGCACTCCAGAGCAGCTGGAAGAGAAGGAGGGGAAGCGTACCGCGGCATCATGTCGCCTCGGGCGCGATTTCGCCATGGGGGACGGCAGAAAAACGTGCAGTTTCGCGATCGAGCGGCAGTTGGACGACGACACTCGCGTCGCCTGAGCCCCGTCGGCGGTCGACCACATTCGCACCAACAATTTTGTTGGTAACCGTAAATACAGCAGATTCGTGACATGGTGGTGTGTGGACAACTTCCGTCCCCCACCCGACCGACAAGGCCCTATCACACGCTGTGTTTTCCACATCGAAATGCGCGAGGAAACGTTGTCAGCACCACACTTGCATGCTTTTCCACATGATATGCACGCTCTATCCACATTGATGTCAACAACTTAGCGCACGCACCTCGTATTGCGCGCGCAGTCTGATCGTCGTACAATGCTCGCCCGTGATGGTGCGGCATGCACATCACGATCACGAATCTCCACTCCCCGCACCCGACCTTATGAACGTCATCGCCTGCGCTGCTCCGCTCGGAGCCGTCGAACCTGCGCCGCTGACCTCCTTGCCTCTCTCTGCCTTTGCAGACTCGGCGCAGGAAATCGCCGGCTTCTGGGCGGCTGATGACACGTATTACGTGCGTACCCGGGCCAACTCCGGGGCCGCGCATTGGTACCGCATCGAATCAGGAGCCGCTGATGACCTGGCTACGGACGCACTGCGAGCCGCCGGACTGGCTGGCGCAGTCGCTGACCGAGGTGCACGCACGGGAGGAGTCGCGTTCCCGCTTGGATCCACCGGACGCACGGTGTTTCGGGTGTGGCGAGCGCGAGGAACTGAGCGCGTAGGCCGGACTAGAATCCTGGCAGTTCGAGCTGCGCGGTCACGCCGCCTGCCAGCGTAACGCCGGCCGCCTGCAACCACGCGAGCAGCACATCTTGGCCGTGATCGCCAGCCATCGCCGAGCGCGCCGCGCTCAGGCGCAGCTTGAACTCCGAGGAGACATCGGGAAGCGTCCGTCGCAGCACTGCGATGGTCAGCAGCTCGGTCGCGTCGGCCAAGTGCCGAATGGCGAACTCAGCCATTCGGGCGCGAAGTGCGGCGGTACTGAGCACCGGACCGTCGCCGATGCCTGCGTGCACGGCGCGTCGCTCACGGAAGGCCGCCA
>JBGTOG010000151.1:0-6504 GCA_041742675.1 Gemmatimonadaceae bacterium
CGGCGGCCGTCGGCCAGCGTGACCTCGGTGGGCCAGGTCTGCACGGCGTCGTCACTGCCTGCACGCTGTCCGAGCATGCGCGCGATCTGATCGCGGCCGAGGGCATCCCGGCTGACCTGCAGTAACGTGTCGCCTTTGCGCAGCCGCACGGGCTCACCCTCCCGGAGGAGGACGTCGTCCATGCCGCGGTCGTGCAGCACGTGCAGAATGGTTTCAAGTGTCGCAGACAGGCGTGTCATGTAGTCCGGATCAGGAGTTCACTGGGGAGACGCGAGGGCGTGGCGCGTCGTCACACTCCCGGAGCATTTCTGGCACCGCCGTCACGCCACGTGCCCGTGCGCGTTCTGGGCTCGGCGCCTGTCGTGCGTTGTGACGACGGCGGAGGCCATTGTGATACTGGTGGGGGACGCACGGGTCGTGCGCAGGCGCGGGAACGGGCGCGGGCACGTGCGCAGGCGCGGAATGGAATACGGTCGCAGGAACGCGCACAGGTACAGGCTTCACAGAAAACGGCCGCGCCGCCCGGAAAGGGCAACACGGCCGTTGTTTCTGTCGGGAGTGGGCCTGGGAGGAGTTGAACCTCCGACCTCACGCTTATCAGGCGTGCGCTCTAACCACCTGAGCTACAGGCCCGACGCGCTGCCCTGAAGACTCAGGTAGACATTCCAAGGCAGACTGACAAGCCTAAGCGAGCGACGCGCCGCCGTCAACGCTGGACGGACGCGTATGCGGCCGCTCAATCCTCGTCGAACGGACGACCGGGGCGGTCATCCTCGCCGTCATCGACGTCGTATTCGTCATCGAGATCGACGAGCATGTCGTCATCATCGTCGACATCGTCATCGTCGTCATCATCGTCGTCGTCATCATCGTCGTCGTCGTCGTCGAGATCGTCGTCGAGGTCATCGTCGAGATCGTCGTCGTCATCATCATCGTCATCGAGATCGTCGTCGTCATCAAAATCGACGTCGTCTTCCTCGTCGAGCAACGCCTCATCGTCATCGCCGGCCGGCGCAAACGCGATGCCGAGTGCGGCCTCGCGCGGGTCGGTCAAGCGCGACGCGTAGTCGGTTTCATCCAACGCATCCCACGACCACGACCCGAACAGCTCCTGCATGAGTAGAATCTCCAGAAGAGTGACACATCCCGGGCGAGCGACGCACCAGAAGCGGGCGCCGTGCCGTTCATCCTGCACTCGACGCGCTCACTTGGCAATAGCGCGTCGTTTGTGCCGAGGGGAGTATCGACTGGTGGCGGTCGGGCCGCAACTGGTGTGCGAAGAAATCACTGCGGCGGCAGCGGTTTTTTTGTCGCGAGCTGTTGGTTCGCGGGTGTGCGTCCGGCAGTGGCGTACGGCACATCAACCGGTGCGCCCCCAAACGGCCAGTCGGCGGCAGCGCGCGCGAAGGCGGGGCGCGGCTGCATGTTGATGTATGCCGCCACGTCCAATGCGTCCTGCGGATCGAGCCCGGGACCGTCGTACGGCATGTTCGCCGCGATGAACGCGGCGGCGGTGCGCACGCGCCCCATGCCGGCGCCGTTGCTGTACGAGTGTTCGCCCCAGACTGGCGTGGACAGCGCCGTGCCCTCGCCCGCTTCGCCGTGACAGCGTGAACAATCACGCGCGTACACAGCTGCTCCGCGTGTGGTGTTGGCCGTCTGTGCGGTCAGCGGCGGCGCTCCTTGCCCAACAATGCGCCGCCCTGCTGGCACGCCACGTGAGAGAAATGTGAAGTAGGTCACGATGTCGCGCATGGCCGCGTGATCGTTGGGGAGCGCGCGTCCCGCGAGGCTGCGTTCGATGCAATCGTTCACGCGGTCTTCGATCAGATTGACCTTCGCGTTGCGTGCACGGTACTGGGGAAATCGCGCCATGACGCCAACCCACGGCAGTGCGTTTGCACGTCGCCCATCGTCGAGGTGACACGAGGTGCAGCGCAGTTGATTGCCAACGTAGTTCGGGAGACTGTCGCGCGTGGCGATGAGTATCGCGTGCCCGCGGCGCACCTGCGCGCCGTACCGATCGTCTGGCAGCGTGTCGGCGAGGGGCACATGCTCCGGCCACGGGACGGCGTGCGCGACGGGAGACCGCGTGAGCGAAGCCGGTCCTGCACGGGCCTCAGCCGTATCAACGGTCGAGCCGGTCGACACGCCGCGAAGGACTGACATACCGTCCTCGCCCGACACACCGGGCGCGCTGCAGCCGCCCAGTGCACACAGCGCGAACAGGCCGATGCGCAGCGAGGCGGTCATGTCAGCCACACCTACGATCCGACGCGCCTAGGCGCGCTCCCGCTTCGCATCGCGGTTCGTGCGCTTTCGATCACTCGCCAGCAACGTGCGCTTGCGCAGACGAATGCTTTGCGGCGTAA
The DNA here is from genome assembly GCA_041742675.1 of Gemmatimonadaceae bacterium. Lineage (GTDB taxonomy): Bacteria > Gemmatimonadota > Gemmatimonadetes > Gemmatimonadales > Gemmatimonadaceae > JAABRT01. The sequence continues at coordinate 2,373 of JBGTOG010000151.1, forward strand.
TCTCGATGAGTTCGTCTTCCTCGATGTACTCAAGCGCCGACTCCAGCGTGAGCTGACGCGGTGGCTCGAGAATCATCGCTTCATCGGACGACTTGCTGCGCATGTTTGTGAGCTTCTTTTCCTTGGTGGGATTGACGTCCATGTCACCCGGGCGTGCGTTCTCACCAATGATCATGCCTTCGTACACGGCCGCGCCGGGATCAACAAACAGCACCGAGCGTTCGGCGAGACTCCACAGCGCGAAGGCTACGGTCACACCGTGTTCCATGCTGACCAGCGTTCCGCGCGAGCGGCCGGCCAATGGTCCCGCCCACTCGCCGTACTCAAGAAACCGATGATGCATCAGTCCAGTGCCGCGCGTATCGGTAAGGAACTCCGAGCGATAGCCGAACAGTCCGCGCGCCGGAATCTTGTACTGCAAGCGTACAAGGCCCTGCCCCGGGTTGCGCATCTCGATCATGTCGGCCTTGCGGGGTCCCAGCTTTTCGAACACCACGCCCATGTACTCTTCCGGCACGTCAATGGAAAGCTCTTCGTAGGGCTCGAGCTTCTGCCCACTATCTCCAACGCGCGTGATCACCTTCGGACGCGATACCTGAAACTCAAAGCCTTCGCGGCGCATCGTTTCCATGAGAATGGAGAGATGCAACTCCCCACGACCGGAGACGGTCCACGTGTCCGTCGCGTCCGTTTCTTCAACGCGTAGCGCGACGTTGCGCTCAAGCTCCTTGAAGAGGCGCTCGCGGAGCTGACGCGACGTGACGAACTTGCCTTCCTTGCCGGCGAACGGTGAGTTGTTCACGAGGAAGTCGACGGAAATCGTCGGCTCTTCAACGCTGATGCCTTCTAGGCGATCCGGATGTGCGGGATCGGTCACCGTATCGCCGATGTCCACGCCATCAAGACCGGCCAGACACACGATTTCTCCAGCCACGGCCTTGTCGGTTTCGACGCGCTCAAGGCCGGAGAAGCCGAAGAGTTTGGTGACACGCGCCTGCTCCGGCTTCTTGCTGGTGTCCATGGAGTTGAGCATGACCTGCTCCCCCACCTTCACCGTGCCACGTTCAATGCGTCCGATCGCGATGCGTCCCACGAAGGCGTTGTAGTCAATCGTGGACACGAGCATCTGGAACGGCGCCGCCGCATCGCTTGGCGGCGGCGGCACCACGCGCACAATCGTTTCGAACAGCGGCGTGAGATCCTGCAGCGGCTGATCGAGTTCCATCGTGGCCGTGCCATCGCGGCCGGAGCCGTACACGGTGACGAAATCGAGCTGCGCGTCGTTGGCTTCAAGTTCGATGAAGAGAGACAGCACTTCGTCATGCACCCGATGCGGATCGGCGCCTGGTCGATCGATCTTGTTGATCATCACGATGGGCGTGCGACCGAGTTCGAGCGCCTTGCGCAGCACGAAACGCGTTTGCGGCATGGGGCCATCAAAGGCATCGACGACAAGCAGCACCGCGTCGACCATGCGCAGGATGCGCTCGACTTCTCCACCGAAGTCGGCGTGTCCTGGCGTGTCCACGATATTGATTTTCGTGTCCCGCCACACGACGGAGGTGTTCTTGGCCAGAATCGTAATGCCGCGCTCTTTTTCGAGCGGGTTCGAATCCATGACCCGTTCCTCGACAACCTGGTTGTCTCGGAACGCTCCGGCCTGACGGAGCATCTTGTCAACGAGGGTGGTCTTCCCGTGGTCGACGTGGGCGACGATGGCGATATTGCGAATTTCCATAGCCTTTGAAGATAAGTCAACTTTGGTCGCTCGGGCAGTGGGGGGCTGGTCACAGAACCGTCGCACTTGCTCATTCGGCAAATTGGTCGTACCCTGCTCTTCCACTCGTTCTCACGGAGGATGTCCGATGCACGAGAAGGAAAAGCATGTAGCCAGTGCGCCCCGCTACCCAACCGGCCGCGGCTACGGCCACGACTACATGCGCGGTGGTGAAGTGTTCGGCGGGTATGGTTACGCCGAGCGACCCGAGTACGAAAGACGCCGTGGTGACCCCAGTACCGCTCCCGATCTGCCGCCACCGGAGAGCCCTTCATCCTGAGTCAGAGCGCCCGCCCGCTCGAATCGAACGCCCCGCAGCCGAAACCGGCCGCGGGGCGTTTGTTCTGGCGGTACGCCGTTGACGAAGTGCTAGGCGGCCCGCAGCACGCGCACGGAGTCCCGCAGCAACAACGCCGCCGCACGCAACACGAGCACACTCACCACCAGCGACGCCACCGGATCGGCGATCAGGTACCCGGTCTCACGAATCACCAGTGCGGCGACGATCGTGCCGACCGACCCCAGCAGGTCACCCAACACGTGTACGTACGCGCCACGCGCATTCAGGTTGTCGGAGACGACGGGTCGGAGCAGCAGAGCCGCTGCCACATTCACAGCGAGTCCCAGCACCGCCACCACCAGCATCAGCCCCGTCTCCACGGGCTCGGGCGCACGTAGTCGCCCCACGGCCTCGGTGAATATTGCCGCAACCACCAGCAACAGTATCGTGCCGTTCACCACAGCAGCCCACGCTTCGCGTCGCTGCGCCTGAGCGGCGCCGTTCATTGCAGATACCGCGCGCCGGTTGGCAACGCCCGCTACCTGTGAGAGCGCAGCATCGGAGTTCGACAAGTGCGCAGATGTCCGCGCATTCCACCACGCCACACCAAGCGCGAGCCCGAGCGCGCCAGCATCAGTGAGCATGTGCCCCGCATCGGCGAGCAGTGCCAGTGAGTTCGCGAGCAATCCACCAACGACCTCGGCGAACATGAACACCACGGTGATGAGCAGTGCCCACGCGAGCCGACGGCGCACATCCGGCCGTCCGGCGCGCACCGCATCGAGCGCGGCCGAGTGCACACAGTTCGCGTGATCGTGCGCTGCTGACGCTGCCGCTATGGCGCCTGGCGGCGGTGTCGCGCTCACGGTGCGGTTGTACCAGCCGCCGAAGACGCGTCGTGAGGCACGGCCATCTCAGCCGTCTCGCCAAAGCGCCGTCGCGCCAGAGCTGCGGCCAGACGAACCGCCGCCCGAAAGCTCGACGGATCAACGAGGCCCCGTCCGGCAATATCGATCGCGGTGCCGTGATCAGGCGATGTGCGCGGAAACGGCAACCCAAGCGTGATGTTAATGGCCGAGCCGAAGGACGCGACCTTGATCGCTGTCATGCCGACATCGTGGACCGGCGCGAGCACCGCATCAAACTCACCGCGCAGTGCACGCACAAAAACGGTATCGGCAGGAAACGGTCCGAACAACCCGGCACGCTGCGCCGCGGGCGCGAGAATGCGATCGTCCTCGTCGCCAAAACGTCCGTGATCGCCCGCATGTGGATTCAGCGCGCACAATGCCAGTCGCGCGTTGTGGATGCCGTACATGTCGCGCAGCCCGTCACGCGTTCGCTGCGCCGTCTCGGCAATGCGTTCGGCGGTGACGGCGTCCGGTACATCGCGAAGCGCCATGTGCGTCGTGATAAGCACCACGCGCAACCGGTCGCTGGCCAGCATCATCGTGGTGTCGCAGCCGGTGAGTGCACCGAGCATCTCCGTGTGCCCGGGCCATGGGTAGCCACCGTCGGCAAGGGCGCGCTTATCGATGGGTGCGGTGACGAGGCCAGCGACGCGCCGTTGCTTCGCGAGCACCACCGCTCGTTCGATCGCGAGTCCAGCCAACCGTCCAGCCTGGGCACGATCGGAAAGTGCATCACCGATGGGCTCCCATGCGCCTACAGTGTCGTGCACGGCACACGTGGGGTTTGACGCCCCGACAACCCACGGAGCGATGTCGTCTCCCACCAGCATGCGCCAGACATCGGGCTGCATGACATCCGCGACCAACTCCGGTCCAACGCCGCGCGGATCGCCAACGGTGAGGGCCAGCCGAAGCGGCACACCGCTCACGGGCATTCCGCGCTCATGCGGAGCTGCACTACATGCGAATGGACACGTACGTGTCCTTGCGCAGTGAATCGAGCAATCGGCGATAGCTGTAGAGCTGCTGCATATTCTTGCGCAAATCGCGCCGCGCTTCATCGATCGACATCTGACCGGCCGGCTGCACTCGCGTGAGCTTGAGCACGATCCACTTGCGTCCGCCCGAGGTGGGGTCGTCCACAGGAAACGGCCCCACGATCGC
>JBGTOG010000152.1:0-14512 GCA_041742675.1 Gemmatimonadaceae bacterium
GATTCCACGCCACCGCCCAAGCCCTCGCGCCCAACGCCGACGGATGAGTTGCTGATCATCCTCGATGCGCCGGTGCCGCCTGAGACGCGCATCATGGTTGAGGCGACAAACCTGACCTCACTCGTTGGGCTGGTGAGCACGGCACGCCGCCCGCTGCTGACGCCGCCTCGTGATACCACGCCACCCAAACCGCCGGCCGATAGTGCGGCGGCTGGTGCCACGCCACCACCTGATGCGGGAGCCGCATCAGCAACGCCACCTCCAGCGACGGCGTCAGCGGCTGCCACGCAGTCGCCTGTTGACGCACGACGGTCGTTCCGCCGCCGCTCGCCGCGCCGCTGATGCACGACACCACCTCGGAGCCGCTGCCACAGACGCACGACCACACGCCACGTCCCGCGTGTTTCGTTGATCGCGACGGAACGCTGATGGTGGATACGCACTATCCCTCCAACCCGGATCAGGTGCGTGTGATTGACGGCGCGGCCCAAGCGCTGGCACGATGCAATGCACGCGGTGTGCCTGTGGTTGTGGTCACCAACCAGTCGGGTATCGCGCGCGGATTACTCACCGAAGCGCACTACCAGGCGGTGCGGGCGCGTCTGCAGTCGGAGCTGGCACGCGCTGGCGCGCGGGTGGATGCGACCTATCACTGTCCCCACTGGGAAGCCGTCACCGGACCGTGCAACTGTCGGAAGCCTGCACTCGGCATGTACACGCGCGCGGCCGCAGAACACGGTCTCGATCTCTCACGCTCCGCGTACATCGGCGATCGCTGGCGCGACGTGCAACCGGCGCTCACCACGGGAGGCGTTGGCGTGCTGGTGCCAGGCAACGGTACCCGCGACGATGATATCGCGTCAGCGCGAGCCAATGCGTACGTCGTCCCGTCGCTCGCCGATGCAATCGATCTGTTTTTCGCTTCCCTTGACTCGGCGAACTGACATGGCACGCGCTCGCATTGCGGTGTTCGCATCCGGTGGTGGCTCAAATCTTGGCGCGCTGTTCGATCACTTCGGGGCGCCAGACGCAGCCGCTGCTGGTGCGGTTGAACTCGTGCTCTCCGACAAGGCCGACGCCGGTGCGCTGCTGCGTGCACAAGCACGCGGCGTCGCCACGCATCGTGTGGCCGACCCGTCGGATGGACTCGGACTCTGCAACGTGCTCGTGCAGCACGACATTGACCTGATCGTGCTCGCGGGCTGGCTCAAGCTGGTGCCCAAAGAAGTCATCGCCGCATGGCCGGGCCGGGTGCTCAATGTGCATCCGTCCTTGCTGCCTGCCTTTGGTGGAGCCGGGATGTATGGTGCACGGGTGCACCGTGCGGTAGTTGTCGCGGGCGTCCGCATTACCGGCGCCACCGTGCACTTCGTCAACGAGCAATACGATCGCGGGGCCATTGCCGCGCAGTGGCCCGTACCGGTGTGTCTGTCGGATACCGCGGCCGACGTGGCCGCACGCGTACTGCGTGTTGAACATGTACTGCTGCCGCTCGTGACCGAGGCCGTCGCCACCGGGGAGCTGTACCTTAGCGAAGACGGGCGCGTGCACGGCCATATTGGACGCACCGCTGCAGACGCGCATTCACCGGCCAGTCGCTTTCGCCTGCCGGCCACCTCGGCGGCCGCGGACACTGCAGATGATATACCAGATGCGCCGCAGACCACACGCGACGCACCCGCTGTTGCCAACGCCGAGTTCGCGTACGAGCTGGCGCGCCTCTTTCCTCACTGACCTTCCCGCTTCTCCCGTGCCACGCGCTCTGCTTTCCGTTTCCGACAAGACCGGCGTCGTCGACTTCGCGACGCGCCTCGCCGCACTCGGCTGGGATCTGCTCTCCACGGGCGGGACCGCGCGCGCACTGCGTGATGCTGGCCTGGCCGTACGCGATGTCGCGGAGGTCACGGGGTTTCCCGAGATGCTCGATGGCCGCGTCAAAACACTGCATCCGGTAGTGCACGGCGGCTTGCTCGCGCGTCGTGATCTGCCGGAGCACATGCAGGCGCTCGCCGAACACAACATCGACACCATTGATCTGGTGTGCGTGAATCTGTATCCGTTTCGCGAGACGGTGGCCAAACCCGGGGTGACCGACGAAGACGCGATCGAAAACATTGATATTGGCGGCCCGTCCATGCTGCGATCGGCGGCCAAGAATCACGCCGCGGTGTGGGTGCTTGTTGATCCGAGCGACTATGCCGCGGTGCTTGCGGTACTCGACAGCGGCACGGATGATCAGACGCTGCGCCGCGGCCTCGCCGAAAAGGTGTACGCGCACACCAGCGCGTACGATGCCGCCATTGCGCAGTGGTTCGCCGCGCGGCGCGACGAGCCCTTCCCCGATACCTACCCACTCGCATTTACGCGTCGCCAGTCGCTGCGGTACGGAGAGAATCCGAATCAGCGCGCTGCATTCTATGTTGAAGCCGAAGGCCGAGGGCTCGGCGCGTTGGTGCAGCGCGGCGGCAAGGAACTGTCGTTCAATAACCTGCTTGACCTCGAAGGCGCGATGTTGGCGACCGAGCCGTTTGGTGAAGAGCCATGCTGCGCGATTATCAAGCACACCACCCCGTGCGGCCTCGCGATTGGCACCGATGCGCTGGATGCGTACAAGCGCGCGCTGGCTTGCGATCCGGTGTCTGCCTTCGGCTCGGTGATTGCGTTTACCGTGCCGGTTGATGAGCAGGCGGCCGAAGCCATCGCCAGTCTGTTCGTGGAGTGTATCGTGGCGCCCGCATTCAGTGAGTCAGCGGTCGAGATTTTGGGGCGAAAGAAGAATCTGCGAGTGCTCGAGGGCAAAGCGTCGTGGACCGTGGTCGCGATGGACTACAAGCGCGTGCGTGGTGGACTGCTCGTGCAGGATCGCATGACGGTGCCATCACTCGACAAGGGATGGAACGTTGTGACCAAGCGGCAACCAACAGGGAATGAACAGCGCGATCTGGAGTTTGCGTGGCGCGCCGTGGCCAGCGTCAAGTCGAACGCGATCGTCCTCGTTCGGGATGGTGCGACGATCGGCATTGGTGCTGGCCAGATGTCGCGCGTGGACGCCAGTTTTCTGGCCGTGCATAAGGCGACGCTGGCCGGTCACGCGACGGCCGGCGCAGCACTTGGTTCCGATGCGTTTTTCCCGTTTCGCGACGGCGTGGAGCATGCGGCGGCGGCTGGCGTCACGGCACTGGTGCAGCCTGGTGGCTCGGTGCGTGATGCCGAAGTCATTGCCGCCGCTGATGAACACAACATGACCATGGTCTTCACGGGCCAACGACTGTTCCGTCACTGATCGCTCCTTCCCTCTTCGAATGACTTCCTCTGTGGCTGCGATGCGCGGTGCGACCGGCACTGCTGAGTCTTCGCTCGACTATACGCCATCCTATGGCGCCGGCGCGCTCGTATCGCTCGCGGTGCTGCTGCTCTACATCGTCACGCTCGCGCCCACGACCAGCATGTGGGACACCAGCGAGTACATCGCGGCCGCATACGTGGTCGGGCTGCCGCATCCGCCTGGCAATCCGCTCTTCGTGCTCATTGGGCGTGTGTTTGCGCTGCTGCCGATCGCGCCGACCGTGGCCATGCGCATCAATGTGCTGGCCGCGATATGCAGCGCGGCCTCCGCGTTCTTCTGGTTTCTGATCACGGAACGCGTGCTCGTCAGCTGGATCACCACACGCTGGCAACGTCTCGCAGGCGCGGCGCTCTCGGCACTGATCGGGTCAACGGCGTTCACGGTCTGGAATCAGTCCGTCGTCAACGAAAAGGTGTACACCGTCTCGCTGCTGGGCATCGCCGCGATCTCGTGGCTCACGGTGCGCTGGTGTGATGACCCGGAAGACCGCAACGCGGACCGCCTGCTGGTGTTGGTGGCATACATTCTCGGCCTCGGATACGCCAATCACATGGCGGGCATGCTGGCGGCTCCTGCGGTTGGGTTGGCGGTACTGGTTCGCCGCCCGCGCACGCTGCTGCGTTGGAAGCTGTTGCTCGCCTGTGCCGTGGCGCTTGCCTTCGGCATTACGCCGTTTGCCACCCAGCCTATTCGTGCCGCGCACTTCCCGGCGATCAACGAAGGCGAGCCAACCGGGTGCGTAACAGAGATTTCTGTGAGCTGCACATTCAGTCAGCTCACGTATGATCGCTTCATGTACAACTTCAATCGTGGTCAGTACGGCAAGCCCGATCTGACGCAGCGCCAGGCGCCGTTCACAGCGCAAGTTGGCATGTACTGGCTGTACTTCAAATGGCAGTACTGGCGAGACGCATACAATGAACGCCCCGGCCTGCAGAACGCGCTCGGTGTGTTTTTTCTGATTATCGGACTGCTGGGCGGCTGGGTGCACTGGCACAAGGACCGACGAAGTTTCTGGTTCTTTGGTCCGCTGGTGTTCATCATGACACTGGGCCTCATCTACTATCTCAACTTCAAGTACGGGCACTCACAAGCGCTCGATCTCGGCAACACTGTGCCACGCGAAGTGCGCGACCGCGACTATTTCTATCTGTGGGCGTTTTCGGCGTGGAGCGTGTGGGCGGCGCTGGGGCTCGTGTATCTGTGGGAGTCGGTGGCGAGTCTGGCCGGAACCGAGCAACGCAAGCACGGTCCGCAGCTGCTGGCGGTGCCCACATCCCGCAGCTTTCTCATGGCGAGTCCCGTGCTGCTGATTGCACTGCTGCCAATGCTCGGCAACTGGACGCAGGCATCACGCGCATCGCAAACCGATACGGCTGACTTCGCGCGTGATCTGCTCAACTCGGTGGAGCCGTACGGGATGCTGGTCACCGTGGGCGACAACGACACGTTCCCGCTCTGGTACGCGCAGGAAGTGGAGGGCGTGCGACGTGATGTGCTGGTGGTAAATACCTCGCTGCTCAATACCGACTGGTACACGCGTCAGGTGATACGGCGCCCGGTGTATGAGTACGACGCCGAGGCAGGTCCCGCGGTGTACCGAAACCAGCAGTGGACCAAGCCCGAGGGACCGGCGCTCAAGATGACGTTCGAAGAAGCGGACGCCATTCCGTTGTATGTGGAGCTCGGCGACCAGCGCACCTTTCAGAAGAACGAACTGACGGCAACCGCGCGCAATGCGAACCTCATGCGCGCTGACATTCTCGTGTACTTCCTGATGCGCGATTCGTGGCCGCAGCGACCGCTCTACTTCAGTCGCACCGCCGGTGGTTATCCGGCGCAGCTGGGGCTCGAACAGTACGTCCTCACGCAGGGCATGGCGCGACGCATCACGGAAACGCCCGTTGTGGGAGGAGGTGATACGGTGCTCGTGCGTGGTGAAGGCTATGTAGACGTGGCACGCAGTGCCGCGCTCTGGCGCGACGCATTCGACGCACCACGTTCGCTTGCTGCTCGCAATGGCTGGGTGGACGACGCGTCCGTTGGTATTCCTGATCTGTACGTGATCACCGGACTCACGATTTCGGAAGCGCTGGCGGGCGCTGGTCAGGGCGCGCTCTCGGACAGCGTGTTTCACGAAGCGCGCGCGGTCGCACGAGCCATGCGGCGTCTGGCGGTATTTGGGCTGGACCGTGAGGAGTTTGATCTCACGCCAGGCGATCAACCGATGCCGACCTTGCTGGTGCCGGATACGCCGGCGGCAGCCGTGCCGTCGCCAACACCGCCCCCACAACCATGATGCTGCGCACGTCGTTGATGCAGCCGTCGTTGTTTCGCGTTGGCGCGTTTGTTCTGTGGTTTCGCGTAGGCACGTCTGCACCGCTGCTCCGCATGACCGCGCTGGTGTTGCTTGTCGCGGGTGCGATGAGTTCTATCGCGTACGCCCAGGACGCGTCGCCGCTCACCGCTGACCAGCCACCGCGGATCACCTCGCAGAACATTCCCGGCAATGCCCTCATCTTCGCCGTACACGCTTCATCCGCACAGGTGGTGTGGGCGTCCGGCACAGGTGGCACGATCCTGCGCACCGTGGATGGCGGCACCACGTGGAGTGCGAAGCCCGTTCCTGGTGGCGAGTCGCTCCAGTTTCGCGACATTCACGCGTTTGGTGCCGACACGGCGTTTGCACTGGCCATCGGGAATGGCGAGGCGTCACGCATCTATCGCACCAACGATGGCGGCAACAGCTGGCGCGAACAGTTCCGAAACGCCGACAGTGCGGCGTTCTACGACTGCTTCACATTTCTGGACTCACAGCGTGGTGTCGTCTTTGGCGATGCGGCGCACGGACGAACGCATATTCTGCGAACGGCTAATGGCGGCCAGTCGTGGGCGCTGCTTTCAGCGGCTGCCGTGCCGGCACCGCTGGAGGGTGAAGGTGCATATGCCGCGAGCGGCCGCTGCGTGGTACACGCCGGAGAACATGTGTACGTCGCCACCGGCGGCCCCGGTTCGCGTCTGTTCGTGAGCAGCGATGCCGGTGAAACGTTCTCCGTGCGAGAGACACCGTTTGTGCGCAGCGCCAGCGCCGGCACCAGTGGCCTGTCCTTCCGCGATCCGCATCATGGCATCGGTGTGGCCGGTGACATGACCAACTTGCGCGGCGATTCGGCCAGCGCTGTTGTTTCGGTCACGAGCGACGGTGGTCTCACGTGGACGCTGCGTGCCCGCCCGCCGCTGCCCGGTGCACTCACCGGTGTCACCTGGGTGCCGGATGTTGGCGCCGAGACGGCGGTCGCCGCAGGCTTTGGCGGTGTGTTCAGTTCTCGCGATGGTGGCCGCAGCTGGCAGACCCTGTCCGATCAGGGACACGCAGGCCTCGATAGCTACGGCCGCACCGCGTGGGTTGGTGGTCGAGGCAGTATCCTGCGCATTGACTGGTAAGTTGCACCCATGATCACCTACGATCCGAAAAATTGGCTTCGCGTCCTGCTCGATTTCCCGCGAAGTCCGGTATTTCGCACGCTCTTCCTCGATGTCATCGGCGCCGGTCTGTACGCGGCGTTCATTGTGTGGATCGAAACCGATTACTTCCGCGTGGCCGTACCGCTCGGTCCGTCGTTTCTATCGATCCTTGGCATCATCCTCGGCTTGTTGCTCGTATTTCGCACCAACACGGCCTACGACCGTTGGTGGGAAGGACGCAAGCTGTGGGGTCAGCTGGTGAACGTTTCGCGCGGACTGGCGCATGCGCTCGATGCGCAGCTCGAGTTGTCCGATCGCGAACGGCGCTCGCACTATGCCGGTGTGCTCAGCGCGTTCCCGGCGGCACTGGCGGCTCACCTGCGCGCACCGCGCGCCTTGACACCAGATGAACGCGGCGCGTTGCGCTTGTCACCGGTCACGACAGGCGAGCATGTGCCCAATCGCCTTGCGCAGGAAATGCATCGGACAGTGGAACGTGATGTGCGAGAAGGAGTGCTGCCGGTGGAGTCGCGCATCGCACTGCAGCCGCTACTCACGGCATTCGACGACATCACGGGCGCCTGTGAGCGCATTCGCAATACACCGATTCCGTTTTCGTACAGCTCCTATATCAAGCAGTTCGTCGTGCTGTACGCCCTTGTCATGCCATTCGGATTGGTACGGGAGTTTGGCTATGGCACGGTGATCGCCTGCATGTTCACCTTCTTCGCGACGATGGGACTTGAGCTGCTGGCCGGCGAAGTGGAGGAGCCATTCGGCACCGATCTCAACGATCTGCCACTGGATCAGCTGGCCGCACGCATCTCGCTGGACGTCTCCACGCTGCTCACCGGCTCCGGTGAGTCGTCGACACCGCCTGTACCCACTCCCCTTCCCTCCCGCTCATGACCAGATCACAACATGCTGGTGTTCCCACCGTGACGCTGTTGTTTGCAGGCGTCGCTGCATCGCGATGGTCCCGTCGCTTGCGCCTCGCCAGCGCCGCGTTGTTCGTGGCCTTGGCCGCATGCGGCGGCGCGACTGGTACCGATGGTGTGCCTGATGCCAGCGCCGTGGCCACTGCACGCGACGCCCTGAGTGCCGAGGGCATCATGCGTCATATCGAGGTGCTCGCGCACGACTCACTCGAAGGACGGGCACCGGGCGGTGCTGGTGAGGAGCGCACGGTCACCTATCTCACGGAACAGTTTCAGGCGATGGGCCTCGCGCCCGGCAATCCGGACGGCACGTGGGTGCAGAACGTGCAGCTCGTGGGCATCGCCTCGCGTCCGGAAGCCAGCATCACGCGCAACGGCGAGTCGCAGCGACTTTCGCATCCGCGCGACTACGTCGTATCCACGCGGCACCCACAGCAAACCATGAATGTCAACAACAGTGAGCTGGTGTTCGTGGGCTACGGCGTCGTGGCGCCAGAGTTTGGCTGGGATGACTTCAAGGACGTGGATGTCCGCGGCAAGACGGTGGTGATGCTGGTCAACGATCCGCCGGTGACGCTCGCCGGTACGGACTCGCTCGATCCCGGCATCTTCAAGGGCGACGCGATGAGCTACTACGGACGGTGGACGTACAAGTACGAAATCGCGTCCGCGCGCGGTGCGGCCGCGGCGCTCATCGTGCATGAGACGGGACCGGCGGGCTATCCGTATCTCGTGGTCATCGGCAGCTGGGGGCGCGAAAACTTTGATGTGAACGTTCCAGGCGGCCCGCAGAATCGTGTGCAGGTGGAAGGCTGGCTGCACCGCGATGCTGCCGTCACCATGTTCACCGACGCCGGCCTCAACTTCGATTCACTCAAGGCCGTCGCCGCCACGCGCGAGTTCGCACCAGTCTCGCTGGGTGCGTCAGCCACCTTCGCGCTCACCAACACTGTGCGACAGGTCGCGTCACGTAACGTGGTGGCCAAGCTTGAAGGCAACGATCCGTCGCTGAAGGATGAATGGGTGGTGTACTCCGCGCATTGGGATCACCTCGGCCGCGACACCATGCACCCCGGTGATCAGATCTTCAACGGCGCGCTCGACAATGCATCCGGTACGGCGACGTTGCTCGAGATCGCTGGCGCCATGGCCCGGTTGCCCGAGCGTACGCCTCGCTCCATGCTGTTCATCGCCCTCACCGCCGAAGAACAAGGACTGCTCGGCGCCAAGTGGTACGCGGAAAACCCGCTGTATCCCCTCAATCAGACCGTCGCCAACATCAACATGGACGGCATCAATCAGTGGGGCCTCACACGCGACGTCACCGTCGTCGGCTACGGCAACAGCTCGCTTGATGATGTCCTGCGCACGGTGCTCGACCGCAGCGATCGCACATTATCTCCCGATCCCGAGCCGGAAAAAGGGTTCTTCTTTCGCAGCGACCACTTCGAGTTTGCAAAAAAGGGTGTGCCTGCCCTCTACATCAATGCCGGCTCTGACTATCCCGATCGTCCGGCCGACTACGGCAAGACGCGCCGTGACGAGTACACCGCCAACGATTATCACAAGCCGAGCGATGAGATCAAGCCCGACTGGGATCTGAGTGGCGCTGTAGAAGACGCGCGCGCTCTGCTCGAAGTTGGCTGGCGAGTGGCGCATCTGCGCACGTGGCCCACGTGGTCAGCGAGCGCGGAGTTCAAGGCAGTGCGGGACTCGTCGCTGGCGGCGCGGCCGCGGTGATGCAGGTTCAGCCGCACGGTGCACAACATGTCTGCCGTGCGGCCGGCCGCATGGACACCGGCGTACGACACGTCAGCCGCGCGGCAGGCCGCATGCACACCCAAGTTGTCGACAGGGTGTCTTTTGTGGTAAATTGAGAAGTTGGCGTGGTGGCAGAGTGGTTGAATGCACCGGTCTTGAAAACCGGCGGACCCGAAAGGGTCTCGTGAGTTCGAATCTCACCCGCGCCGTTCGTTTCGTTCGCTACACGCTCGTTGCCGCCCCCAGCGAGAGCGTCTCCGTAACGCCGATCGCCTCCAGAAACGCGCGATCATGGCTCACCACGACCAGCGCGCCGCCAAACGAGCGCACCGCCGTCTCGATGGCGAGGGCACCTGCGAGATCGAGATGATTCGTTGGCTCGTCCAGCAGCAAGAGCGCGGGCGGATTGTCCGGAGACACGGCACACGCCAGCGCGAGTCGGATGCGTTCGCCGCCGCTGAGTACGCGCACCGGCGTATCGGCGGCGTCACCACGAAAGCCGAAGGACGCCAGCCACGTGCGTGCTGTTGTGCGTTCAAGTGACGGCTGCATCTGATACAATGCGTGCTCCAGCGAACTCGCATCGGGCAGCTGCAACGTACGCTGGTCAACGAACGCGATGCGCTTGAGCGGAATGCTGTGCTGCACCGTTCCCTGCGAAGGCGTTCGGCGGCCGGCGAGCAGTTGCAGCAGCGTACTCTTCCCACTGCCGTTTGGGCCGGCAATGGCGACTCGGGCGCGCGCACCGATGTTCATGGTGAGTGAAGGAAACACCGGTGCGGCGTGATCGCTAAAGCGGACGTGAACGTCCTGCACACGGATCAGTACGCGTCCCGCGGCTTCCGGGCTCGATGGGATCGTCACGCCGAGCGTTGTCACGTCAGCCAGTCGCTGTCGTGCACTATCAAGCGCCGCCTGCGCCTGCGTCTGCAGCCGTGCCTCACGATCCGCGTGACGGGACTCGGTACCGCTCGCGCGTTCGCGGGCGCCACCGCGCTCAACCGCCGAGGCGCCGCGGCGATCGTCACGGGCACGACTGCTCCCGGAACGTCGATCCTGTCGCTCCCGCGTGCGCTGCATCGACTGTGCCGTGCGTTCCGCCGCCAACTGCGCATGGCCGAGCTGCTGCTCGGCGGCACGCGCTTCCGCGGTGCGCTGCGCATCGAAGACGGCGAAGTTTCCGCCGTAGCTTCGAACGCCGAGCGATGTCAGCTCGAGAATTCGATCAACATGTGCCAGCAGGGCGCGATCGTGCGAGGCCACGAGCAGCGCGCGCGGCCAGTCTCGCACCAACGCGTACACATAGTCGCGCGCGTTGACATCGAGGTGGTTGGTGGGTTCATCAAGCAGCAGGACATCCGGCTGGTGCAGGCACTGCGCCGCCAGCATCACGCGCATGGCTTCGCCGCCGCTCAGTGAATCCATGCATCGATCAAGGGCGAGGTGTCCGATGCCAAGTGACAGCAGCGCCTTTGATGCAAGTGTCGGCAGTTGCCACGAATCAGCAGCGAGCTCGTGATCGGCCAGAGCGAGAGACCCATGCTGCACTCGATCCAACGCCTGCAGCTGTCGCGCGACGCCGAGCGCGTGGGCAACGGTAGCGTCGCGTTCCAGGTGGTCGGCGGCGTCCTGTGTGACCACGCCCACTGTGCCGGCGCGCTCTATCCTGCCGCCTGGTAGCGGCAAGTTCCCGCTGAGCAGCGCGAGCAGCGTCGATTTGCCAGAGCCGTTGTCACCAACGAGACCGATACGCTCGTTGGCGACATCGAAGCTGAGGTTGTGGAAGAGCGAACGACCGTCCGGCAAGGCAAACGACAGCTCGTGAACCAGCAATCGCGAGATCCGATGCATGCCGGAAAGATATGCTCAGCTCGGCGATTCGTCGTCCACAATTTGCGTGGTGATGCGCTTCGCGCCGCGCGTGGGGCGAATGCTCCCGCCCTCAGCCTCCAGCAGCGCCCGCGTGATTGCAGTGCCGAAGTGCAGAATGAGCGACGAGTAGTACACCCACATCAGCACAATCACGAGCGAGCCAGCGGCACCGTAGGCCGACGCTGGACTGGTCCGTGTCAGGTACATCGAGATCAGGTACTGCCCGAACATGAAGAGCACACTCGTCAGCAGCGCGCCACGCGTCACGTTGCGCCAGGAGAGATGGACGTCCGGTAACACGCGAAAGATCATGCCGAACAGCGCGGTCATCACGACCAGAGAGAGCACCGTGTCCGCCAGCGCTACGACTGCTGGCGGTACCGGAATCAGCTCCTCGGCGAACTCCCGTATGGTCACCAATGCAATGGAGATCAGAAACGAGGTCAGCATCAGAAAACCGATGGTGATCACCATCCCAAACGATACCAGGCGCGTGAGCAGGAAATTCAGTACATCGTTGCGCGATGGTTGTGCGCGCACATCCCAGAAATCATTGAGGGACGAACGCAGCTGTGCGAACACCGTGGTTGCGCCGAAGACAACAGCCACACTGCCGAGCACTGTGGGCCAGATGCCAGCTCGTTCAAAGCGGGATTCGCGCACCGCGTCCTGCACCATTTCTGCCGCGTCCGTTCCGATGATATTGTCCAGCTTCGCGACCAGCTCACCGCGCACCGCGTCGTCGCCCAGGAACACTCCACTCAGCGTGATGACGATGATCAACAATGGTGCCATTGAAAACAGCGTGTAGAACGCCAAGGCGGCCGACGCCTGAAATGACTGCTTCGAAAAAAACAGTTCAATAGCGCTGACCAATGTTTTTCCGGTGTGCTTCAGCTGCTGCATGTTGTATTGCTACCTGTAGAACAGCCGTGAAGGTCCGATCCGCTTCGCTGAGCAACGTACGCTGATGCTAGCGCGTGGGCACTGCCAACGGCGCCGGCATCTTGAGCCAGACGACAAACCAACGCACACCAAGCGCCGCGGCGAGCAGCAACAGTCCCGTCCCGGCATAGCGCTGATCAGACGTGAGATAGCTGGTACACACGCGCACGGGCGCATCGCGCAGCAACAACCCGGCAACCGCCATCATCCAGGTGACGTTCCCGATCAGGAACGCCTGACCAGGCGCGCCACTGCGCCCCCAGGACCACCGCAGCACCGCACCGGCAATCACAAGTGTGACGAACTTGAGCAGTGCGGCCTGCGGAGACGTTACCGCCAGATCCAGTGCGCGTGGAATCATCCAGGTGGTGGCGATCGCGGCCACAAGCAGCAGCCCCGGTGCACCGCCCGGATTCCACGCGCTGGCGCGCGAGCTGCGAGACCAGCTCGAGCGGCGCGACCGCGACACGTGCGACCCCGCCAACCATCCCGCTAGCAGCAGCAGCGGAATCTGGATCAACATGTGTGCCGTCATGCTCGCCTCAAGCCATCCGCGCACCGGCGGCAGCACGAGCATCACGAGCAGCAGCACACCCCTCATAATGTGGAATCTGCACTCGCCAGCGCGGCCGCCAGCGCGCTCGGCACGTCATCAAGCGACACAATGCGCACCAGTTCCCCACGCGGCGTTACGATGTGCAGCGCCGCGTTGTGCGTCCACTGCCCTGCGCCATCAGCAATAACCTGCACACCAAACGTTTGCAGCAGCGTGTCGGCGCCCGCCTGTGTTGTGGGTGTGACCAGTGACCACACATCCGGGCGCGCGCCCATCACACGCGCGTGCAAAGCGAGCCGATCGGGCGTGTCGTGCGCAACATCAAACGAGATCGTAAGCAGTCGCACACGATCTTCCAGCCCTTGCGACACAATGGCACGCTGCAACTGCTGGTAGATGCCGCCGAGTGTGGAGCAGAGCGTGATACAGCGCGTGAAGATGAAATCGACAATGACCGCACGTGACTGGTCGTTCGACCCGTCCAACAGCACGTCGTGTATCACGCCGCGACTGTCGCGCACCGAAACCTCCGGAATGGGCTGGGGCGCACGCGCCACGGCCCGCGCGCGCGACGCATCGCTTGTCAGCACCGCAAACCCATCGGTTGCCCACGCCAGCAGAGTCACGCCCGCAGTCAGCGCCGTCATGAAACCGACGATGCCTCGCCAGACGCTCCCGAGTCGCGTCTCTTGCGTGGAACGCCCAATCATCACTCGATCGGCGACAACTCGTCGCCGCCCGACCACGGTACCGAGCGGTCAGCGAAACGCTGGCGCTGCGCCGACACCGTTGCCACTGTCACCGCCGACGCACTGTTGCCCCACGATGTGCGGACATACGTCGCGATGGCGGCGAGCTCCGCATCGGTCAGTGATTTCCACGCCGGCATGAGCCCATTGTACGTGACGCCGTTCACCACGATCGCGCCCTGGATGCCATGCAGCAGAATCTGCACGAGGCGCGCTTCGGATCCGGTCACCCAGTCGACACCAACCAGTGGCGGAAATACGCCAGCAATGCCTTGCCCCGATCCTTGATGACAGGCGGCGCACTTGCCCGCATACAACTGCGCACCGTCCGCCGTGCCAGCGGGTGCAGGCGCCAGTGCCGAAAGCGTGCGACGATCGCCGTACATCGGTTCGCCGCGTGTGCCGTCGGCGTTTCCCCCTGGATCGACGATGTACCACGCCCCCCACGCGACCATGACCACGGCCAGGATCAGCAGCAGTCGAGGCAGTGGGCGCACCGCTTCGTCAGGATCATTGTACTCGCGTTGACGCGGCTGCTGCTGAAAACGATCGCTCACGGTGTCTCCGGCGCGGCAACCACCGGATACGTGCGGTTGAGCGATAGCAGATAGGCTACAAGATCCAGCGCTTCCTGCCTGGCAACAATGCGTTCACCTGCACGCGCGTAGGCAGGCGGGAGGTTCACCAGCACTTCGCCCGCTACAGCGGCACCTTGCTTGCGTTCGAACAGATAGGGATACGCCGGCATGATCGAACCCGGTGAATACGCACGCGGTTGATACAGGTGCCCAAGATGCCAATCCTGACTGGGCTGCCGCACCGCAATGTTCATGAGATCGGGACCGGTTCGCATGGTGCCGAGCAAATGCGGACGATCATA
>JBGTOG010000158.1:0-4999 GCA_041742675.1 Gemmatimonadaceae bacterium
CGCGCCGTGTGTCCCGACGTGCGCCTCACCGTGCGCAAAGTGTGGATCGCCCTCGCGAGTAGCTGCCGCACGCCGCACTCATCGCACACGTGCATGCGAATCTGCGGCGCTGTTGACGCGTTCCGCCTCGGTGGCGCGGCCCCCCGGCACCCTCGGGGGCCTCAAGCATCGGCACTGGTGGCGCGATCGCCGAAAACATCCCCGCCAACGCGCCACGCGGCCCCATGACGGCCCGATCGCCGCCCTCCGAAGCGCAACACATGTACCAATGCGCGACGCGCACATCAGTTTTCCACACACCACTCGCATCCCGGCGCGTCAACGACACACTCTACAACGCTGGTGAGAAACTCGGGCTAACGGGTATTGGGGAGAGACTCGCCCAGCACTCGCAGCAAGTTCTCTCCCATTACCTTCGCGATCACCGGTTCCGGCATACCGGCGTCGAGCAAAGCACTGGTCACATGCACGAGCT
The DNA here is from genome assembly GCA_041742675.1 of Gemmatimonadaceae bacterium. Lineage (GTDB taxonomy): Bacteria > Gemmatimonadota > Gemmatimonadetes > Gemmatimonadales > Gemmatimonadaceae > JAABRT01. Next base: position 476 of record JBGTOG010000158.1, read on the forward strand.
GCGATGCGTCAAAGCTCGTCGTCACCGCACCATCCCAATCGGAGCCGAGTGCGACGTGGTCTTCGCCCGCCACCGAGACTGCGTGCACAATCGCGCGCGCGATACTCGCCGGCGTGATTTCGCACACCGCCGCGTCCCAGTAGCCAATGCCGATCACGCCACCGGTGGCCGCGATGCGACGCAAATGATCGTCGCTCAAGTTGCGCACACCGGGACAGGTTCCCTGCACTCCCGTGTGCGATACCACCACCGGACGCGTAGCGATCTGCAGTACGTCGTCGATGAGTTTCGGCGCAGCGTGCGCAAGATCAACGAGCATGCCGACACGCTCCATGCGGGCCACCGCCTCGCGTCCGAACGCCGTCAGCCCCTCCTTCGACACACCGTGCGCTGAACCACCGAGTTCATTGTCGAAGAAGTGCGTAAGGCCGGCCATGCGAAAGCCAAAGGCGTATAGACTGTCCACATTGTTGAGAACTCCCTCGGCGACCTGCATCCCTTCGAGTGAAAGCACACCCAGCAGAACGCGTTCTCCGTTCGCACGCGCCGCAAGGCCGGCTTCGAGCTCCGCACGTGTGCGCACGACACGCAATCCGCCCGCACTGCGAGCCGCGGCAACGTCCAGCGCTCGTGCGGTGCGACGCGCGCGCTCGAACAGACTTGACCATGTTGCGATCGGCCAGCGTTGCGTAATCGCGAGCAGCGTAATGTTGTCCGTGTCACCGGTGTTGTTGTCGTAGTTCTGATTCTTCGGTGACTTTGAGACGGTGGAGAAGACCTGCAGCGCAACGTTGCCGGCGAGCAGGCGCGGCACATCCGTGTGTCCACGCGCGTGTTGCTTCACAGGATCTCGCAGCGACCAGAGCAGCAGGTCGTCGTGCATGTCGGCGATACGCAGGCGGGCGTGCAGCGATACCGCCTGCGGGGAGATAGCGACCGGAGCGCCGGGCACCACGCGATTGGCGCTGTAATCCACCCAGCGAGGGAGCACGGTGAAGGCCGCCACGAGGAGCACGGCGAGCAGGACACCGAGAGCAATCAGGACGCGACGCATACGGGGAAACCTCGCGCAGTTCGCGAGAAGCACAAGCGCTGGCGCACGGCGGCGTCCATCGGGTCGCTCACCCTCACGGTACGCCGATCTGCTCCAGCCTCCACCCTGATGAGACGCGCTGCAGCGTCACGGGCAGCACGTCCTGCATTGGCGGGATCGTGCCACCACCGAGCGGAATCAGCTCGAACGTGACGTCGGCGGTGAGGTACGTGCGCGCGCCGATCGTGGGATCGTAGGGTGCGCCGCTCACCACGCGCATCGCGCCAATGCGCATGCGCACGGCCGTTGTGCTGCGAAACATGTTCTCGAATGTCTCCACATTCCCGGACGACAAGCCGGGATACACGGCCCGAACTCGCGCGAGCTGACGCGTTTCTACGGCGGCGGCGAACGACTCGATGAGTTCTCGCGCTTCACCGGCAAGCCGAGATTGCTCCTCGCGATTGGGAGCGGACGCATCGGGTGGGACCGGTCGCGCGGTTGACGCTGGTGCTGTCGAGGACGTGCCGGATGGCAACACGCTGGATGGTGACGTGCTGGGTGGTGACGTGACGGGGCGCCCGTTAGGAGCCGTAGCGTCAGCGCCTGCTGCACTGGCAGCGATCGGCGACGGCGCGCGCGCCGTATCGATGGTGCTGCGTTGTGCTGTGGTGAGTTGTTCATCGCTCGGCGGGTTCGCGGCCTCAGGCCTCGCCGCTTCGTTCTGCCCCAAAGCCGCAAGCGCGCCGGGTTCTGGATTCGAAGCGCTCAGATCGACGCCCTCCGAACTCGCCGCACTTCCGCTCGTTCCGCGCAAGTACGCCGCCGTACCTCCCGCTCCCGCTGCCAGCACAACTATCGTCACCAGCGCGTACAACCACACCGGCCGCCGACGCGACCCCGCCTGCGCTGCACCGGACGCCGACGCAGTAACCGGCGGCGCGGACACCGTTCGTAAATGCTCCGAGCGCGCCGCTCCAACTTGCAACACCGCGCTGCTCGACACGCCCTCGCAGGTCACCGTTAACACTGACGCGCCCTCGGCGGTGCATTCCACGGTGCACAGCGCAGAGCCACTATGAGCAACCTCCACCGATCGGCCGACCGCACTCCACGACATCGGGCGATCAAGTACGCGCTCGCGTTTGTCCATCGCACGCGCGCGTGCCTGCGTGACGTCGCCCGCGTGCAGCGTCTCTGTCGGCGCATCGAGTTGTACCGACGCCACTTTCGGTGCGGCCACCACGAACGGTGTGCGCTCGGTGACCGAACCGACAGTGGCCAATACGTATCCCTGTCCGGGCGCGAGCGCCGTCAGTTCTCCGGTGATCGGATCTACCGAGCCGCACGCGGGGGTATCGACACTCCAACGAATCGCCGCCGCGTCATCACCAACAATACGTGCCTGCAGCGTCAGCGAATCGCCCGGCTCAAGCGATGCCGTGATCGGTGCGATCGCGAGCGCCGTCTGCGCCGCAGTGCCGGCACCCGTTCCTGGCCGAGGAGTGCGCGCACCGGATGCACCACTGGCGCGACTCCCCCCCCCGCTCGGCATCGCGGATGGACTTGGCGTTTGCAGCAGGTCGCCGAACATCGTACGGCGCTCTTCCACCGCGGCGAGTCGAATCATCTCACCGCGCAGTGGATCGCCGTCGCCAACGGCCGCGGCGCCCATGGCCGCGAGGGCCTCGTTCAAGCTCGGGAAGCGGTCGTCTGGTGACTTCTGCAGCATGCGCGCGATCGCTGCATCGATCTCTGGTGGCAGGTCGGCGCGATACGCGCTCAACGACGGCGCCACTTCAGTCGTATGCCCGCGCATGATCTCGAACGCCGAGCCCGTGAACGGCGTGACTCCGGTCAAGAGTTCATACGCGACGATGCCGAGCGAATACTGATCGCTGCGGCCGTCAGTGGTCTGCGCGTAGCATTGCTCCGGGCTCATGTACGTGGGCGTCCCCACGACCATGCCAGTCTGCGTCTGCGTGGGACCTGCCGCGACTTTGGCAATACCGAAGTCGGTCACCAGCGCGTCCCCATCGCCGCTCATGAGGATGTTGGCGGGTTTGATGTCGCGATGCACAACGCCGCGACGGTGTGCGTACGCAAGTGCCGAACCCACCTGAAACAGAATCGCGCGCACCAACGGAATCGGCAGTCGCCCATGCGCGCGCAACACCGATTCGAGCGACTGCCCGGCAATAAACTGCATCACGAAGAAGTGCAGGTCTTCGAGTTGTCGCACCGCATAGATCGACACGATGTGCGGATGCGACAGGTTGGCAATCGTGATGGCCTCCTGACGGAACCGCTCGATCATCCCCTCGCCCATCATGAGACCGGGAGCCATCACCTTGATGGCCACGCGACGATTGAGCGCCACATCGCGGGCGAGGAACACGGCCGCCATGCCACCTTGGCCCAACTCGCGTCCGATTTCGAACTCCCCGTACGTGACGTCGCGCAGGCGCTCGATTACGGACTTCCACGGCGAAGGCGCGACGTACACGGGCGGTGGGGCGGGCGCCGTTGGCGCGAAGAGCACGGATGCACTGCCTTCGTTTGCTGCGATTCCGCAACGTGAGCACACAAGAGCGTCCGCGCTGAGCGGCGCATTACACGCGAGGCAGTTGGCAGGGAGCGGGGAACGCATGTGGAGCGACGGTCAAAGGGACACCTGCCACGCCAAAACCGGATAACTGTGCGCTAAGTATACCGTTTCGGCACGTGTCCAGAACCGTCAGCCCTTTGTCTCGGCCTTGGGAGGTTCGAGCGGGACAAAGGGCGTCCATTCGAGCGTGACAACTACGGGCGTCCCTCCTTCAATCGGTTGGCTGTGCACGCGGCGACCACCGGCGGTACGCCAGCTGCCATCCAGCGGCAGCGAGAGGCAGTTCAGCGGCCCTTCCTGTCGATCGACCAGCTCGGGGAACACGAAGATCGCCGGCAGTTCGGCGTCGAGGCCGTCCCCTTTCGCGGTAACGAGGCCAGCGAGAAAGAAGCACAGGTCCAGGGTGCGTTCGCGGCTGTCGATCGTAGCTCGACCGCCGAACACCGACTCCCCGATGCTGAGCTGGGCCGCATCCAGGTTTCGTCGGCTGAGGATTCGCAGCTCCTGCTCGCCCGTGAAGTCGAGTCGGATTCCTCCAGGCGGCGTATACGATCCCGAGCCGCGCACTGTACCGAACGACGCGGGCGAAACGTACGTCTCCACTCGGCGACCCTTCGGGTCTCCCTCAACCGTGGACCGCGACCAGTGGATGTCGGCGCGTACCCGCACCTCAACCTCGGCCGTCGCTTGCTGCGTGCCCTGCATCTGCGTAGTCAACTTAAGCGTGCTGCGCCACTCCGTGAGCGGCACTTCATTGCTGCGCTGCCCACCAGGCGTTCGCACCTCGAGCGGCCCGTAGGCGCCGGCGATGCTGAACGGCAGGTCGAGCCGAAGTTCTCGTGGCGACCACGAGTTGACGGCGACCGACTGCCCGCCAACGGTC
>JBGTOG010000191.1:0-5106 GCA_041742675.1 Gemmatimonadaceae bacterium
CGCGACCGCGAGCTCACCGACCTGCGGCGTGCGCACCGCGTGCACGCGCAGCTGCAGCGTGGACGCGCCGCGATATTCATCGCGCTCAAGCCGGAACGCAAGATCCACCGGTGATGCGAGGTCAAGCCGCGCGCTATGGGACGGCAAGCCCCACGCGATGGCGTCGAGTGTTCGTGTCGGCAGATCCACCGAAAAACGCAAACCGTCCTTGCCGATTTTTCGCGGCGCGGTGCCGAGTCGCACCTGATTGAGCGCCAGTGTTGGGGCGGCGTTACCAATGCCGAACGGTTCAAAATGCCGTAGCAACGTCTCGAGCTCTTCGCCAACGTCGGCGGCCGGCACACGCAAGTCGATGCGCAACTCCGGCACAAGATCGTTCGGCGTGAGATGCGTGCGTGCGTATTCACCAAACGCGTAGCGGAACGCCTCCAGCTGCGATTCCTGCATCGTGAGCCCCGCCGCCGCACGATGGCCCCCGTAGCGCACGAAACACGGTGCACACGCGGTAAGCGCCGCATGCAGATCGAACGCCGGGATGGAACGACCAGACCCTTTGCCAATCCCATCTTCAAGCGCGACCATGACCGTTGGGCGTCCCGTCTGCTCGACCACGCGTGAGGCGACGATACCGATCACCCCCGCATGCCATCCGCGGTTCGCGAGCACGAGCCCATAGGCACTATCAAGATCAATGCGGTCGACCTGTCGCAGTGCATCGCTCAGGACAGCCTGATCAAGCGCCTGTCGATCGCGATTGAGCTCCTCGAGCTGACGCGCGATCGCATTCGCCTCACCGTCGCTCTCGGCGAGCAACAGGGCGAGTCCGAGCTTGGCATCGCCGATGCGTCCCGCGGCATTGAGACGGGGCGCCAGCACAAATCCTACGCGACCGGCGGTCAGCGGCTTGCCCTCAAGGCCTGACGAGCGGATGAGCGCACGCAGGCCGGCGTTCTCCGACTGCGCGAGCATCTTGAGGCCGTAGCGCACCAGCACCCGATTTTCGCCGCGCAGCGGCGCGACATCCGCAATCGTTGCCAGCGCGACGAGATCGAGCTGCTGATGTGCACACGCTCTCGACGCACCGAGTGCATCACACAACGCGAGCGCGAGCTTGTAGATCACACCAACCGCGGCGAGGTCCTTGTCGGGTGACTCGCAGCCTTCGCGCCGCGGATTCACCACGGCGAACGCCTCGGGTACGCCGTGTCCCGGCAAGTGGTGATCGGTCACGATGACATCCACGCCACGCTGCATGAGCGCTTGCACCGGTCCGTGCGCCGATGTGCCGCAGTCGCAGGTCACCACCAGCGTCGCCCCGGCCTCACACGCGGCCTGCGCCCCATTGTCGCTGAGGTCGTAGCCGTCCGTGATGCGATGCGGCACCCAGGGAACGACCCGTTCCGCACCAAGCGCGCGCAGCACACGTGTCAGCAGGGCCGTGGACGACATGCCGTCCACGTCATAGTCACCATGAACAAAGATGACTTCCTGCGTGCGCACCGCATGCGCCAGCCGATCCACGGCCCGCCCGGCGTCGCGCATCGTGCTCGGGTCCGAAAGTTGTTCGAGCCGAGGGCGCAAAAATCGTCGTGCGGCCTCCGGGTCACTGTACCCGCGCGCCACCAGCAAACCACAGACGACCAGAGGCAGGTGCAGCGTGCGGTGCAACTGATCCACAAGTGCCGTATCGGGCTCTGGCACCGGCATCCAGCGCGGCACAGGACGCGCGCGAAGCGCGGCGGGAACGGAGACGGCAGTCACAGCGAGCAATCTAGCGCGGCCGATACGAGATCCGCGCTATCATCACAACGCACGCTGCATCCTCAGCGCACGCCCAACAATCACGCCGCAGAATCCGGGACGGATTCGCTTGCCGCGGCTGGCGGTGGCTCCGGATTGGCGAACAGCAACACACCGCACGCCTCACACACATCGATCAACCCGGCAACCATCAGTGCGTTGCGGCGCTGCAGCGGAATGGCGGTGTCGCACGCGCCACACGTAAGACCGCGAATCGCGAACAGTGCATTGCTCTTGCGACGGGTCGAGATACGCTCATACCGCGAGAGCAACTGTGCACTGACATCCACCGCCTTCTTGTCCCGTACCGAGCGCGCGGCGGTGAGCTGCGAATGCAGCCGCTCCTGCTCCGAGGCGATCTCCGCGCGTGCTGTGGTCTGTTCCGCTTCGAGCGTTTCCGCGGCTGCGCGATGCGCTTCCTGGGCGGACGTCATCTCGCCAAGGCGCCGCGCCAGGCCGGACAGCTCGCTTTCTTCTTCCGCCAGCACTCGGCGCGCCATCTCAACCTGCGCCATGGCGGCCGTGGCCTCGCGAAGCTTTCTCGCTTGCTCCAGCGTGGCCAGGTTGCGCTCATGCTTTTCCCGGTGATCCGTGATGCGCTCATTCAACGCGCGATACTTCTCCGTCTCCCGTTCGATCGCTACTCGCGAACGCTCCACTTCGTCGTGCGCGCGCTGCCGCGCCTTGTCCAGCGACGCAATGCGTGGTGCCAGAGCGGACAACTCACGCTCAATGGTTCGAATCACGCCATCGTCGTCCTGCACCGCCAGCAACGCCACCAGTTCCGGCTGCACGCCTACCCTCCATTCAAAACGGAAACCGAACAAAGCACCCTGTGCAACATAGCGCACGGCGCACCCGGCAGACGAGACACTGGCGCCCGCTACTTCTGACTACGGCCCGAGCCGCCCTGATGCAAGAGGGCCTGCCGTTCCCTCGCCATGCGGGTCTGCTGCTCCATAAGCGCCTGCTTTTCCTCGACGCTCGCGTGCTTGATCTGCTCGCCAAGCGCGCTGATCTGCCGGGTGAGCGACCGAACTTCCAGCTTACGCAGCGAAAAATCCACGTCGGTGGGCGCTTCCACCTGCGCGAGCAGCGACTCGACGAGCGTCAGCAGTTCCGGTGGGAAACCGTCGGTCACGGTCGCCAACTCGACCTCCGGACCATGGGCGAGCAGCGCTCGAAACACTGTCGCGTAGCGCTCGTCGGAGAAGCCGTCCGGGCCGTAGCGTTCGGCAATGCGCTCGGCCCACGATCGCTCCCGCAGCATGATTCTGACCAGCTCTCGCTCCACCGGATCGTCATTGGCCGCCGCTCGCGGTGGCGATGCGGTCGCGAGCCACTCGGGGCCGGCGTTTCGCCCGCGTCCTTTCCACTGCCCCTTCGGCACCCATGGTCTGGCCGATGGCATGGCTGGTGCGTCGTCGGGGGGCGGGCCCTCGCTGTGAGGCGGCGGCGTTGGTTCGCCCGGTTGGTGACTCAGCGCCGTCCTCGAGCGCGTAGCCGGCGCCGACGGCTCATCGGCCTCGCGCTGCACCAGCGCCTTGTCCAGTGACGAGGCATCTGCGAGACGTGCGATATACAGGTCTCGCGTGATGGGATCCTTCGTGGCGCGAATCGTGGGGAGCAGCTTGTCGACCGCGCGCCGCCGATGATGCAGGTCGGCAAACCAGCCTTTGCGCGCCAACAGTTCAACCTGCACATCGAAAAAGTCCATCGCATCACGCAGCGCGCTCTCGAGCGCTGGTGCGCCCAGCACGCGCACGAACGAGTCAGGATCTTCGCCGTCTGGCAGCGAGACCACGCGCACGGCCGCGCCGTGACGCAGCAGTTCGAGCCCCGATCGAAAGGTGGCTTTGAGTCCCGCCTCGTCGCTGTCGTAGAGCAGAAATACTTCCGGCGCGTATCGCACGATGAGCGCTGCCTGCTCTTCGGTGAGCGCGGTGCCAAGGGGTGCAACGACTTCCTCGATCCCACTCATCGCCACGCGAATCACATCCAGATAGCCTTCCACCACGAGCAGTCGCTGCGCGCGACGTGCTGCGGTGCGCGCGCGCTGCATGCCATACAGCACGCGACGTTTCTGATAAACACCGGATTCCGCCGAGTTCAAATACTTGGGCTGCTCATCGCCGAGCGCACGTCCACCAAAGGCAACGTGGTGACCAAGTTCATCCTGAATCGGAAACATGAGTCGGCCGCGAAACCGGGGACGCACTGACGTGTCGTCTTCACGCACGACCAGCAATCCGGCATCGCGCAAGCGCTCATGTTCGAATCCGAGCGCAGACAAATGTTTGATCAGCAGCTGTCCGTCACGCGGCGCAAAACCCAGACCGAACTGTTCGATCGCCTCATCACCCAGTCCACGTCCCGCGAGATATTCCCGCGCGTCGCGACCAGTGCTCTCATCGCGCAGCTGTGACGTGAAAAACTCGGCCGCACTCGCCAACACCGACCAGTTGGGCTCGTTGGGATCCGGCGCGTGCGCTCGTGACGGTGTATCGATGACCTCGATACCGACTTTTTCGCCCAACAACTTCACGGCGGCTGTGAAGTCGAGCCCCAGACGTTTACGCAGGAACGTGATGACGTCACCGCTTTCGTTACACACAAAGCAGTGATACTGCCCACGTTTTGGCGAGACGGAAAAATTCGGATTTTTTCCCTGATGAAACGGACAGGGACCGCGAAAGTCCGTCCCAACGCGCTTGAGCTTCACGAACTCGCCGATCACTTGCACAATATCCGCAGCGGTGCGTACGCGCTCGACGATTTCGTCTCCGATCATGGGCTGCGCGCCTCTACCGCAGCTCGGCCACGGTGACGCCTGCACCACCTTCGTTCCACCCGCCCAGGCGATGGCTGGCCACGCGTGAGTCACCGCGCAGCATTTCTCCAACACGCTCGCGTAGTGCCCCCGTGCCTTTGCCATGAATGATGCGCATCTCGCGCAAGTCGCCCCGGACCGCCGCATCGAGCGCCTGCATGAGTGCGATTTCCAGCTCGTCCACACGCATGCCGCGCAGATCCACCTCGCGCAGCGGATCCACTTCGGGGACATCACCCATAACGGGGACACGCACGGCAGGTGGTGGCGGTGCCGCGGTTCGCGTGAGTGACGTGACAGGCACGGAGAGTGTGAGCGAACCCACGAGCACTCGCGCGCTCGCGCCGCGCACCTCCACGATCGTACCGGCCTTGTCACCGAGTGTGCCCACCAGCACGGCGTCACCGGCCGACAGCACCACGGGTGCGGATCGTGCACCTCCGTTCGCGCGCGTCGCGTCCGTAGCGCGCGGTGTC
>JBGTOG010000195.1:0-2664 GCA_041742675.1 Gemmatimonadaceae bacterium
GATGAAGGCACGCTCGGTGCCGTTGCTGTCCACACGCACAACCGAACGCCGGTGCAGCGAGCCAACGTAGAACACGTTGTCGACCGAATCGTACGCGATGCCCTCTGGAACGAAGTCGGGGTCCTGCAGCACGAACGCGGTGTCGCTGCGTACGAGCGGCGCGGCCGAAGCTCGCAGTTGGCCCGTGAGACTGTTGAAGCGCTCACCGAACTCGCCGCCGCGCAGCGCATGGAAACCGGAGTCTGCAGTGATGTCTCTGGTTGTGCCCTGCACCGCGAGCCGCTCAAGGAGTTGCAGCGCCGGATGGAGATTTCCTGCGCGCGCTTCCTCGCGAGCGAGGAAATACAGTACCTGACCGTTGTCGGGCGACAGCTCCTGCCCCGCGAGAAGCAGCAAACGCATCGTGGGGAAGTCTCCCGCTTGCTGTGCCTGCGCAGCGGCCATGAACGCGGGCAACAGCCCTGCCGGTCGTGGGTCGTCGGACAGCGCGAGTGCTGGCACCGAACTCGCTCGGACGCGAAAGAAATCCCCTGGTGCACGATTGCGTCGCACGAAGTAGAGCCACTCGCCGTCAGGCGAAAGCGTTGGGTGATACTCGTCCGCCGCGGTGTTCACCGCAGCGCCCAGGTTGCGCGCTGGTGTCCACGCGCCGCGGCGAAGATGCGAGACGTACAAATCGCCAAGGCCGCCCCCCCCCGGACGCAGCGACGTGAACAGCAGCATCCGCCCGTCGGGGGATATTTCGGGATTGAAGTCCCACGCATCCTGCAGGCCAGCATCACTCGCCTGTGGCTGACGGTTCACCGCATCACCGAGCGGCTCTCGTGGCGCAAATCCGTTGCCGCGTGGCGCAGCGCGATAAATGTCGAAGTCCTGCCCTGCCGCAGGCGCGCGTGGTCCGGACGCAAAGTACAGTGCGCCATCGCGTGATGCCGACGGATACAGCTCGTCCTGCTCGCTGTTGACCTCCGGGCCAAGTCGAACGGGATCGCTCCAACCGTTGCCGACACGCTCAACGACGTAGATGTCAACATCGCCACGCATCTCGCCATTGACCGGACGGATGGACGAGAAGTATAGACGCTGACCATCAGGCGTCACGAACGGATCGATGTCGCTCCAGGTGCCGGAGAACGGCGCAACTTCAGGTGTGGACCAAAAATCGCCCTGCCGACGCGAGACGTAGATCGTGGCCTGCCGCGAGATCGGGAAGAACGCCTCGCTCACCGCGAAGTACGCGGTGCGTCCGTCCGGGGTGAACGTGATCCGCCACTGCTCACGCGCATCGGATATCACGCCGGGCGCGAACAGCTCAGCGACAACTGCGGTATCAGTCGCGGCTTCATTGCGCGCGGCATCACCGACAGCTGCTTCGGCCGACACGCGCGTGCCAACCGGTACAACCCTGGGCGCGCGCGCGCAGCCGACAAGCAACAGGCTGCCGGCTGCAATTACTCGGAACGCTACGCCAAAAACTGCTCCGCCTCCTGATACGGCAACCCAAACGAATCCGCGACCGCCTTATACGTCGCAACGCCGCCCGTCATGTTGAGCCCCTTTCGCAGCGCACCGTTCTCACGCAACGCTTCCTTCCAGCCCTTGTTCGCAAGCTGCACTGCGTACGGCATCGTCGCGTTGGTCAGTGCGAGCGTAGACGTGCGCGGCACCGCACCCGGCATGTTCGCTACGCCATAATGAATGACGCCATCAACTACATACGTGGGATCTTCGTGCGTAGTTGGACGGATCGTCTCGACACAGCCGCCCTGATCAACGGCCACATCAACGATCACCGAGCCTGCACGCATACGCGCCAGATCTTCGCGGCGAATAAGTCGCGGTGCACGCGCGCCGGCAATTAACACACCGCCAATCACCAGGTCGGCCGTGGCAATCTGCTCAAGAATGTTGTGACGGTTGCTGTGAATGAGCTGCACGTTGGCCGGCATCACATCGCTCAGATAACGCAGACGCTCCAGCGACAAATCAAGAATGACCGTCTTCGCGCCGAGCCCCGCCGCCATCTTTGCGGCGTTCGTGCCAACCACACCGCCACCCAGAATCACCACTTTCGCCGGCGCCACACCCGGTACACCACCAAGCAGCACACCGCGTCCGCCAAACAACTTCTCGAGATACTTGGCCCCCTGCTGCACCGCCATGCGACCCGCGACTTCCGACATGGGCGTAAGCAATGGCAACTCGCGGGATGGCAACTCCACCGTTTCGTACGCAATGCACGTGGCACCGCTCTCAAGATGCGCACGCGTGAGCGCTTCATCGGCAGCGAAATGCAGATACGTGAACAGCGTGAGATCCTTGTGCAGATACTGCCACTCGGACGCGATCGGTTCCTTCACCTTGAGCAACAACTCGGCGTTGCCCCACGCCGTTGCCGCATCGGGCACAATCTGCGCCCCAACGGCTTCGTAGTCGGAGTTCTCAAAGCCACTGCCGATGCCGGCGCCGTCCTGGATGAACACTTCGTGACCCGCCGTGACCAGCGCCTCGGCGCCGGCCGGTACAAGGGCAACACGATTTTCGTTGGTCTTGATCTCGCTGGGAACGCCGATACGCATGGCAGTGATGTTCAAAATGGGGGAGTGGTAATCAGCGCACCGGCTTGGGGCCGTGGCTGACGAGTGTCATGCGCGACAGATCGAA
>JBGTOG010000294.1:0-2429 GCA_041742675.1 Gemmatimonadaceae bacterium
CCGCTTGTGTACAAGGCGTCTGCAGCAAACCACAGAGCGGAGCACGCCAGGATGCTGAGTGTGATGACTGCGATGGCGTTCCGGTCGTAGGCAGTCGCCGCCATATGGAGCCTCGAATGGGTTTCGCGCTGTCTAACGTTGAGCTCTGCTGCAGCGCATCCAATAAAATGCGGCCGGACGGGCACCGTGCGCCAGCACGGCGCCCGCCTGCCGCATACCGAATCGCGCTGTCAGCAGCAGCGCATCGTTAGGTGCCGGACGATTCGGATTCTGCGGTGGCGAACAGCCCGTGCCCACAGCTGGGGCAGTTACCAGTGGCAATGGCTAGCTCCGCCCGTGCCAGCGGATTCAGTCCCGAGGTGCCGATGAACGGCGCCGTGCAGTGGGCGCACTGCCATTGCGTCCGTGCCAGCAAACGCTGCTGCTGGCGCCGACCGCTGAGGAAGAACAGCACCATGCCACCCAAGCCGGCGAAGAAGAAAGTCGGCTGCGTCCAGGCAGGCCACGCCAGCGTGCCGGCGACCGTCGCTCCCACAGCGCCAGTGAGCAGGCTGCCGAACACGCCGGCCAGCGGCATCCACGCGGCGACGGACTGGTTCGCTTGGCGATACGCGTCGACGCACGCAACGAGATCCTGCTTCGTGAGAACGAACACTTCGTCACTACACTGCTGTGCCACCTTCATCGACCGATCGTCTCCGTCGTCAACCGCGGTGGTGGTGAGTGCACCTAACGTTGAAGTTCAGCTGCGGGCGAGGCGAACAAAACGCGAGCGTAGCGAGCTTCCAAAGATCGCCCGTCAGCTGCAACGCACGTTAGGCCGCGCTCGCATCAATCTCTTCGAGGTTCACCTGCGGCAAGTTCGCGACTGTGGCCGCATGCTCAATCGTCATGCTGACGAGATTGCCGTCCTTGTCGAGATCCACGTAGACATTCTCAGAGATCTCTCGCGTTTCATCAACGACGGCGCTCGAGAACTCCAAGAGTGCGGTATCGGTATCCTTGAAGTACTTGACGTTCATGGCTTGAACCCACGGTCAAAGAACGCATTGCGCACGGTTTCGCGATCCGCGAGCAGGACCACGCGGAGGTACCGCTCTACCGTAGAAATGTACACCCACCGGCGAATTCGACCATCCGCCTGCACAGCCTCGGCCAGCGGCTGCTCGATCGCCAGGCGCAGCCACTCGTCTCGAATGCCGACGCGATCTGGTCGTTGACGCGTGTACGCGAAATACTCGGTGAACTTCACAACTGGTGATCTCGGTCGGCGAGCCTAACGTCAGGTTGTGCCGTGGCCGTTCAAATCAAATGCGGGTTGGCGGCCGCGCGGGTCCTTCAGGAACGATAGAGCGCGGCCGCCAACCCGCTACCCTACCCACGGCCATCGGTCACCAACCGCCGTTAGGCGGGGTTGGGCACAGACGTCTGCGTAAAACGAACTCTTGACGCGGAGGAGCGCGATTCTCCTCGACGACATCTGTTGTGAGGACGCCGACGCCGCTCCAGGTGTCTCCCGATCGCTGAAGTCGCACTATCCAGCCGGAGAGCCCATCGGTCATGATGAGCACCAGCGTGTCGGCGTGTAACCGCCAGCTGGGAAACCCATGCGGAACGAAGACCTTGCTCCAACTCGGCCGCACTCTGCCCAGAGAGTCGAGTTCCGTCAGCGACGAACCGCTATCCGTGGACCAGACCTGCGGTGAGAGGTCGTAGCATCCAGCAATATCGTGCGGCCGTGAGACCACCCCCTGAGCGCTCGCGGCGGCAGAGGCGAGCAGCATCGTCAAACCGACCAGAAACGTGCGAGTCATCAATGCTCGTGACCTCAGCCTAACGTTCGCTTGTGCTGCAGACACTCCAATAAAATGCGTCCGCGAAGCGGACGCTTCAACATCGTGGCTGTCGGCACCAAGCATCGTTATGCGACGATGCGATCGTACTCCGCATGCGTCCCGATCCAGAACCACAGCACCCCGTCGGGCGCGTCGACGGCGAGCGCTCGAAAATGGGCACCGACCCGGGCCGAGTGAAACCGTCCGACGCGCTTGAAATGCAGCGAGGGATGCCGCGGATTGACTTTCAGGAGCTCGAACTGCTTGTCCGCGAGCGCCCGGATGGTGGAGGGCAACGCATCGTAGCAAGCCCAGAAGCTGGCTGACGCGTGATGCGTCAAAGCTTGCGCGAGCGCCCGCCGGCGTGATCAGCCAGCGCGGCGTCTGCGCGCGCATCTAAGCGTCCGGATGTCGCATCCGACTCGAACTTCCGATCCCAGCTCTCCGCGTCGAACTCGCTAAACCACGCCCGAAAGCTCGCCAGCTCCTGCTCGGACAGCCGACGGACTTCCTGCTCGATCTTTTCGACTTTGGTCATGATGTCGACTCCGGGTTACCCGAACAATAACAGGAGCGGGTTGAGCTCGCATAACG
>JBGTOG010000332.1:0-12791 GCA_041742675.1 Gemmatimonadaceae bacterium
GCCGGTGGGGCGATTGCCTGGGCTTCGCCACCCGCATGCGACAACCCCTGTGCCTCCGGCTCACCGACCGCCAGCGAGCTCAGGCTGCTCGCGCCTTCTGTGAACGCGTGGCCGAGCGAGGAGGCGTGCGCGACGGTCGAGGGCGGCGCATGCAGCGCCACCACCGTCGACAACAGCAGGAACGCGAAGCGCTTCAGCATACGTGGATTAAAGCTAGTGGCAATCGCCAAACGTCAAGCGCTGCCGCAGTCTCCGAGGGGGGCCGCGCTACGGAACGATAAGCAAGCCGCTTTCGCCGCCCAGTCCGTCCGAGACCGAGACCAACCCTACCGGCGCACGCCACTCCCCGCCGTTGACGCGAATCGCCAGGCGTTGCGGCCCGCTCGGCAGCGGCATCCGATGCACGAACCGCTGGCCATCGAATGTGAGTCTGGTTGCCGTCCACTCGTTAAAGGAACCCGCAAACTCCACAGTGGCATCGGGCGGTGCTTCCACGCGGAGCAGCAACTCGACCACCGCTCCGCGCTTATCCAGCTGCGCCTCTCGCGCGACGGGAGCAAGATCCAATGGCAGGATGCGCACCTGATCACGCAGCGGCATCGCACCAATCACACGTGACGTGGGTGATCTCCAGCGCAGCGACACGGTGGTGAGGTTGGCCTCTGGCAACCCACGCGTCAGATCAGCAAGCTGGATACCCGTACTTATCGCCAGCGACCACCGTGGTGAGACGTGCCATGCGGCGCCAGCCGAAACGGCGCGTGTGCTGCCGTGCGTGGTACCGCGCGATTCCCGAATGGCGAAGGTACTGTGCACATCAACAACGCGTCCGTGCATGCCGAGCGAAAGTGTCACATCCTGCACGGCGTAGGCTCGTCCCGGCCACACCAGCGCGTAACCCGCCGCTTCCATCAGTTCCCAGTCAGTGGTGGTGCCTCGATGCGCGACAACAAGCGCGGTCAGCTTTCGATACCAGCCCCACGCGCCCATCTCCGCCGAGCTGGCACGGGCATTGAGCTGCAGGCGATCGGCACGTCCGGAGCTCAGACCAGCATACACGCCGCCGTGCTGCAGCTCCACATGTTGTCGTATGAACAGACTTTGCTGGCCACCATTGGTGTTGCCGAGTGCGCCGAAGTATGTGGCAGCACCGCCCACTTCCATTCGCGCGTGCGGCAGACCGGGCAGCGGGTGGTGCAGTCCCCCCCCTAACTGGGACGCCGACCCCCGATTGGAGGCGCCTACGAGTACCGCAAACCCCTCGGCCGTCAGGTGGCGCCAGGAACCGCGCACCAGCGCCGAGGACAGAACGGCCTGGGCCGATTCACCAGAGGGCTGCCGCGCGTTCATCGCGCCAGTTTCCACCACAACAGATCCGCCGCTGGTCTGCGCCGACAGAGGCAGCGCTGATCCGATCAAGAACGTGAAGCCGACCGCGCCGCGTGCCACCTGCGTGAGCCGACCGACGCGCGAACGCCAGTCGCTACGGTCGAATGGGCGGCGGTGTCGCGGTAGTCGTTCGGCCGCTCTGCCGTTGGGTGGCAAGCACGGACATGGTTTGATGCGCACGCTGCTCGAACACGGTGCGCGCCGTACCACCACTAATGATGTCGGTCTGGACTTGCGTACCGAGTTCAACCAACTGCGCATTCGTGACACCGCTCGCCATGAGTACACGCACGCGCGCCGTGGCCTGCGTCTCCGACACGCCATACGCCACCAACTCCGTCAAGACGCCCAGCGGCACAGTAAGCGACCGACGGGGCCACTCTCGGCGCAACTGTCGCAGCGCAGACGTTGGTACACCGACCTGCAGCGCACCGGCGCCGGCTGCAATCTCGTCACTCGCTAGCGCCTGCGCGAGGGCGTCTCGCGCCACCGACAGGCGAGCCGAAAGCTGCTGTACGGCAACAGCGATCCGATCCGGCGACGATTGCTTGGCCACGCCTTCGCGAATCTTGCTGTAGAGAGGCTCCAACGGGACACCGGTGCTGTCAGCATCACGAACGGTTGCGAGCAACAGCGTCCGCGCGCGGTCATCAGCAATTCCATCAATCACCGACGACGAAACACGCGATTGGGCCAGCGCACCCGTGGCTGTGAAATGCACACTGACGAGTTGCAACATGAGCGCGATGATGAGCGGCACCATGAGGCGCAGCACTCCGGGCCACGTACTGACGCGCGGCCTCATCGCGGGCGCACCAGCAACACCGAACCCGGCTTGCCGAAATCGGCATCGGGAGCGGCCGGCCTGGTGGGATCTACCTCCCACCGTTCACCGTCGACAATGAACGCGTACACGTGGCGTCCCGGAACGAGCTGCACCGACGTGACCCATACGTTCCTCGAGCCGGCGCGCTGCATCGGTGTGCTATCCGCGCTCCAGCTGTTGAAGTCACCCACGAGCGACACTCGCTCGGCGTAACCCTCAAAGATGAAATCCACGACCACTGGTGCGTTGGCCGCGCCTTCGTCGGTCATGGCTTGCAGCGTCGGCTGCCCCGGCAAGGCGCCTAGCGGTGCCATCGAATCCAGGACATCACCCGGCGTGACGTTTCCCTCCCCAGTAGTCGGTTCTTGCACCGCCATGGCGGGCGCCAGCGCCGGCGATGCCGGGCCAAGGCTGCCGCGTCCGATATATCCGACCGTCAGCGCCATGGCGGCGAGCGCACCCGCGCCACCCAGCGAGAGCATGGGTGCGCGCAGCCGCGTACGCACCCACGTAAGCCAGCGCGGCCCGTCGGCTCGTTGCTCCTCATCCGTGGCCACAGCGATGAGAATACGCGCTACAGCATGAGGAGTGGCTGGAGCCAGCGGTGCGAGTGACTGTCGCACCTGCTCGATCAGCTCGTCCCGTTCATCACCGACCATGGTGCACTCCCGACAGCTGAAGCCTGAGCGCATCACATGCGCGTTTCACTCGCATACGCAGCGCGGAGAGACCGGCGCCCGTGATTTCCATCATGTCCTCGTAGCTGAGTTCTTCGATGTGGCGGAGCAGAAACGCCTCGCGCTGTTCCGTGGGCAGTGTCTCAAGCACGCGGCGTACCGCCCCCTGAAACTCATCCATGGTCGGCACGGGGTCACCGGCCTGTGCGGCGTCGGGCGGAACCTCGCCGTAGTCGATGAGTGCATAGTGGCGATTGCGCTTCTCGAGCAGGGTTCGACAGCGATTGGCCAGGATGCGAAAGAACCACGGATCGAACGCCGCACCCTGCTCAAACCGGTCGAGGTAGCGATGAACCCGAACGAACGTGTCCTGTACCGCTTCTTCGGCATCTTCTGCATGCCCGACCATTTGCCGCGCAAAGCGAAGCGCCCGGGGATACATCCGGTCGACGACGCGCGCGAACGCCTGTTTATCGCCGCGAACCGCGCGGCCAATGAGTTCCGAATCCAACACCCCGATTCCGTCCTGCGGCACGCGCCGAGATTAGGTGTGACGAGAAATTGCTGCAGCAGACATCAACCTCTCGTCATTCAGCTTTACCCTGCGAGGGTCATTTGCATCACGAGAGCTGCCGGGCGGCCGAACACACGCCAAACCCGCTCGATGCTCAGACTCTTCCTATTTACGGCCAATGTCGCTTCGGGGCGACCTGATCACTTCAGCCTGTGGGAGGATCACCGCGGCAGAACGCACGAACGGCCGGAGACGAATGATCGTCCCCGGCCGTTGGCTGTCCGTAGTGCAAAACGTGCGTTTAGCGAGGTGCAGTGGTGTGGTTGGTGTTCTGCTGCTCCTCAAACTTTTTCAGCTCCTGCTCGGCTTCATCCTTTGACTTGCCGTACGCCTGCTGGAGCTTGCCGACCAACTGATCGCGCTTGCCGGCGATGACGTCGAGATCGTCGTCGGTGAGCTTGCCCCACTGCTCGCGCACTTTGCCCTTCATTTCTTTCCAGTTGCCTTTCATTGTGGCTTCATTCATGGTGATGCTCCGTTGCTGAAGGTGATGATTACCGTTGGTGCTCGAGATCGCTCCAGAGGCGCTGCACTCTCACGGTGCGCTGAAGTGCTGGGAACCTCCCGCACGTTTCAACTTCCTCACGTTCACACGCTGCGAATTCCACGTGCAATGTCATGCGTTGCAATCAACGCGGGATAGGTATTGATACACGATACGCGCGCAAAAGATTCATTAAATTGTACGCGTTTAGTGACATTTCGCACACACGTGCATTGAATCCGATTGTCAGGAACGGCACTATCCCCAGTGGGTACAAGCGCGAGCACTGCGTCGCGGTGCAATCGGGGCTCGACGTCTTCTCACTACCGGACTTCTTCTATGCTGATGACAATTGCGGTCATTCTTCTTGTGTTGTGGCTGCTGGGCATGGTCAGTGCCGTAACGATCAATGGTTTTATCCATGTACTGCTCGTGCTTGCGATCATCGTAGTTCTGGTTCGCGTCATTCAGGGGCGACGCCCCATCTGATGCTGCCGCGTCATCGAGCGCAGGCAGCGCGCGCCAGTCCTGATGCCGGACCATTTCGCTTGCGCCGGAGCGAGCAGGGGTATTCGCGGTTCGCGTTGTCAGCACATCGCGCGCGATGTTCCTTCTCGCTCCCGGCCGAGTGAAGTATCATGAATGCCGTTGTCTTATGCGGATGCACTTTCGCGGCGGCTGACTCAAGCATTCATGATGACACACTTGTTCGCTCCACTTCCGCTTCGTGATTTGACGCTGCGCAATCGCATCGGCGTCTCACCAATGTGCCAGTACTCCAGCGCTGATGGATTGGCCACGGATTGGCATCTGGTCCATCTTGGCGGATTTGCGACCGGCGGTGCCGGAGTCGTCTTCACAGAAGCGGCGGCCGTGCGCCCCGAGGGCCGCATCAGTCCGCATGATCTCGGCATCTGGAGTGACGCGCACATCCCCATGCTGGCGCGCATCACCTCGTTTCTTCGGGACCACGGTGCCGCCCCAGGCATTCAACTCGCGCACGCAGGCCGCAAGGCCAGTACCACGCGTCCGTGGGAGCCAGCCGGAGTCGTTGCCGAGCAGGATGGCGGATGGGAGAACGTGATGGCACCAAGTGCGATCCCGTTTTCCGATCGGTATCCGATGCCACACGCCATGACGGCGACAGACATTACTGCGGTCGTCGCGTCGTTCCGCGACGCGGCCGCGCGCTCGGTTGCCGCCGGATTTCAGATCGCGGAGGTGCATGCAGCGCACGGGTATCTGCTGCACGAGTTTCTCTCCCCGCTTTCGAACCATCGGCAGGACGCATACGGCGGTTCGTTCACCAACCGCATTCGCCTGGTGCTTGAGGTATCACGCGCTGTGCGGGACGCATGGCCTGACGAGTGGCCTGTGTTTGTTCGTATCTCAGCGACCGACTACGTCGATGGCGGCTGGGATATCGAGCAATCGGTGCAGCTTGCGAGCGCGCTGCGTGACAGCGGAGTTGATGTGGTGGATTGTTCGTCAGGTGGACTTGTCCCTGGCGTCAAGATTCCGGTTGGGCCGGAGTATCAGGTGCCCTTTGCGCGACGCATCAAGCAGGACGCAGGGATTATGACGGCCGCCGTAGGAATGATCACCGAGCCTCATCAGGCGGATCGCATTGTGCGCGATGGAGACGCTGATGTCGTACTGATGGCGCGCGAGCTGCTGCGCACGCCTCGATGGCCACTCATGGCGGCGCATGCACTGCAGGCAGATATCGACTGGCCCAGGCAGTACGAACGCGCCAAGCCGCGTTAGCGCGAGAGCTGATCGGTTCCGCTCCGACTGACTTCGCCAGACATCACGATGTCGCAGTGCATGGCACGGAACAGCGGGCTGGATGCAGTTAACTCGACGCCTTGTCTTCGAGCTCGCCGTAGCGCTGGAAGACACTGGGATTCTCAATGCCACGCGCCATGGCACGCGCGCGCAGTCCGGCGAGAGACAGGCGATGCGCGACAACTCGACGCGTGCGTGCGCGTGCCATATGGCAGTTCCGCTCAGGTCTCAGCGCCAAGGGAGTCGCGCCAAACACATGACGCGTTACGCGCGACCGAATGCGCTCTGCATTCATGTCTAACCTTTGAGTATTGTAGAGCGACAGGTAAAGCGCAAGGATTACTGCGAGCGATATTACTCTTGGCAGACTCGACAGCGACGCGACATTGACTGTTCGTCATAGCGTACCGAGCACTTCTGCTCGCTTCAAAGTAGCGTGCAATCCCTGTGCGCCAACTCACGTTCTGCGCAAGAAGCACGCACTGCGACGCAACCTTTGCACATCGTTGCGCGGCACAGCGCACTGTCTGCGGGGTATCTACACTCGGCAACACCAGCAGCGAGACGACCATGTACTACGTCCCTGCACACGTCCTGCACAACGCCGCTGCAAGACGCATTTGTTCCTCGTACAACTGGCACTCATGATCACTCACATGTTTCGTACCGCGCCATCACGACCCATGCGCGGACTCGCTCTCGTGGCCCTGCTCGCCGCGTCGACGTCGGCGGTGCACGCCCAAACGGTCGGTGTTACACTCGTGCCGTCTGCACAGCGCATTCAATGGTCCGACAAGCTCGCATTTGATGAAGACTATCTCTACGGTGGCAGACTCGCGCTGCAGTTCGGCAAGTTCGTCGAGTTGCAGCCGTTCTATTTCACACGGGACAACTACGGGATCGACAGCACGCGCGCCGCTGAGTTGTTCGGACCGGCGTCACTCAACAAGCAAATCGATCTTCGCCATTATGGTACGAACATTCAGTTCAACTTCAGCGATGGCGTCATCGTACCCTTCGCACGAGTTGGTGCCGGCGTGCTTCGCCTCAAGCCCGACAGCGCACCGCGACAGGACCGTATCACGGTAGGCGCCGGCGGTGGATTGCGGTTTGGTATTGGCGGTTTGAATGCCGAAATTTTCGCCGAACAGATGGGCTTCCGCATGAACCCGCGCAGCCTCTTTGGGCCCGATACCGCTGGTGCGGACATCCCCACGCTGCGCAACTTTGTGTACGGAGCCGCCGTCACCATTCCGCTCACGTCCATGCCGGACGACTACCAGAGCAACGCCGGCCTGCGCGGCACGTCGGCGCCCCTTGAGCCCTTTGTTGGCGTGTTGCGATACGCCGGCGAAAATCAGTTGCCGGACCAGGAGCTCGCCGGTGTGCGCGCCGGTATCGATTTCACACCTGAGTTTGGTGTGCGTGGTTTCTACTGGCGCGGTGTGAATGATGATCGCGACGCGACCGTCCCGGTGACCGGTTACGGTGGTGAAGCGCAGTTCAATCTGAACACCGGACCCGGTATCTCGCCGTACCTCATCGTCGGTGCCGGTCGCATTGATTACGGCTCAGACTTTGTGGATTCGCTTGGTGTCGGTCGTGTTGACAAGACCGCCTTCATCCTCGGTGGCGGCGCCAGCCTTCGCCTGACCGACCGACTGCGCCTCAATGGCGCGATTCGCGACTATGTCATGACGGTCGATGATGATCTCGACGCTGTGGGCAGCACAAAGGACATCACGCACAATACGATGCTTACCGCCGGACTCACGATCAGCTTTGGCGGACGCGCCGGCAGCAGCGAGACGGATCGCGCGCGTACCCGCGAGCGTGAATCGCGCGACCGCGAGCTGCGTGAACTGCGCGGCGATATGGACTCGGAGCGCGAGCGTCGGCTGCGTGAGCAACGCCTCGAACTCGACGAGCGCGAACGCCGTCTGAACGAACGCATGCGTGAAGGTCGCGTCGTAGAGTCCGAGCGTGTAATGCGTGGCGATACCATCATGATGCGTCGCCAGATGGAAGGACGTGCCGGCGAAGGTCGCTGGATCACGATCCCGGTCCCAATGCACGGCGAGATCATTCTTCGCTATGGATTTCCTACCGGTGACAGCACCCGTCGCGACAGTGTTCGCTTGGTACCGGGCAGCGAAGATCTTGCCGCCCGCCTGGCAGACCTCGAACGTCGCTTGATGACGCGCATGGATGCGATCGCTGATGGTCGCACGCCGCCGGCTGCCGCGCCCGCGCCAACGACCGTGTACGTGGCACCACGCGACGGCGCCGTGATCGATGAACGGCGCGCTGCAATGCCTGTGTTCAGTCGATTGGGACAGACGCGCACCAGCGACCTCCGCCCGTACGTTGGACTTGGTTTCGGTGATGGCAACACGCAGCTGATCGGTGGACTGCGAGCCGACCTCGGCCCCATCAATCCAACCAGTGGTTTTCACTTCGTGCCTGAACTGGCGGTCGGCCTTGGCAGCGGCCCGCTCTCGGTGCTGGCAATGGCCAACCTGCGCTATGCGTTCGGCTCCGTTGGTGGTGAGAACGCGCTGCGTCCATATGCAACCGTGGGTGGCGGTATCTTTTCACCCACCGTGCTCGGTATCAACACTGCCGTTGGTTCCTCCTTTGCCATCGGCGAAGGCGAACGGCCGTTGCTGCTGAACGTTGAGTTGCAGGGCATCAACTTGTTCAAGTACACACGCATCAACCTTGGGCTGAGCCGCTCGTTCTAACGGGCGCAACGCTGCACATTGGTCGATAGCGGCAACAGGAAAGCACCTCCGCTTGCTCTGAGAAGTTCAGGGCAGGCGGAGGTGCGTTGTGCAATGATGGTCAGCCGTGCCCGTATCAGCCAGTCGCATCGCTGCTTCCGTCCACCACGCCGTACCGCGTGATCTCTCCACTGAGCATGGTTCCGTCTACCGTGACGTAAAGCGTCCCGCCAGTCACCGTCACATCGATCTTCATTCGGCGCTCAAGACGCGAGGAGAGCTCCGCAATCAGCGCGCGATCGATGGCATACAGCGTGATGTGCTCGGCTCGGTGAATCCGCTCTCCCGCCAGCGAACGAAGGACGGGCCCCGGTTCACGATGTGTGTAGATCGCGACGCGCGCCGAGGCCTTGCTCGCCTTGTGCAACCGGGCGGCATCCGGAGCACCAATCTCGATCCACGTCTGCAGTGCACCCGTGAGATCCCGCACCGCAATCGTGGGCTCCTCGGCATCCGACACGCCACGGGAGAACGTGATCCCCTCGCGGTACTCGAGGCAGTAGGCCAGCACACGCGCCACGAAATACTCCACCGACTCCGACGGATGCATGGGCACACGCAAGGCCAGTGTTTCATAGACGCTGCGATCCACATGCGACAGTGTGATGTCGAGCGTGTACAGTGTTGACGTCAGCGCCATGTGCGGTGTGTGCAGTCAGCGGTTGGACAATGCTGGATCGAGCGCAACGGATTTTCCCGCCGCTGTGCCTGCAGCGCGGCCCGTCGACCACGCCCAAAGAAAGTTATAGCCACCGATCGGGCCGAATGCGTCGAGCACCTCACCGCACAGATAGAGTCCGGCATGTCGACGACTCTCCATCGTGCGCGGATCGACTTCACTCAGCGCCACTCCGCCTCCCGTCACTTCGGCCTTCTTGTAGCCCTCATCACCCGACCACGGTAGCGGACCGCGCACCAGCGTGTCGATCAACCGACGACGCTCGTCGCGCCGCAACTCTGCGAGCGGGCGCGCCGGGTCGACCTGCGCGATGTCGAGCAGAACACCGGCCAGTCGATCCGGCATCTCCGCACGCAACGCACCGGTCACCGTTCGCGAGCCATGCGGCTTGAGTGCGGACTCCCACGCGGCTTCACCCAGCGGCGTCCATTGGACGAGCACGCGCGCTTCCTTCGTGTGCCCAAGGCGAGCGCGCACCACAACGTGCGACACATTGAGCACCGACGGTCCGCTATAGCCACGATGCGTAAACAGAAACCCTCCGCTCGCCTCGGCCTGATGCACATCGGACCGCGCCGAGAGCGACACAGGAAATGAGATACCGGCCAGGTCGTTGAATGCAGAGCTGTTGGCGACGAGCGGCGTCAGCGCTGCGTAGGTGGGATGCATGGTGTGGCCGAGCTGCTCCAGCAGTCGAAGTCCGGTGCCGTCGCTCCCGGTATTGGGCACCGACAGACCACCGGTCGCGACAATCACCGCGTCGGCACGCATTGCCTCTCCCCGATCGACCTGCACCTCCCAACCGTCCGCCGTGGGCACGAGGCCGATAACCTGTGTGTCCATACGCAGCCGCACACCGCACGCTCGTGCGTGCGCTATCAGTCCGTCGCGCACATCGCGCGCCTTGTGCGAGGCCGGAAAAAGTTTCGACGATTCGACCTCTTCTTCGAGTGGGATGCCGAGTGTGCGTTCAAAAAACTCGCGCTGCTCAGCCAGTGGCCACGCGCGCACCATCTTCCGCAAGAGATTGGGCGACGAATCCGTGACAAAGCGCGAGAGATCTACGTGTGCCGGCAGCACATTGCATCGGCCACCACCGCTGATGAGAATTTTGCGTCCACCATCGCGCGTGCGCTCGACGAGCACCGTATCCGCACCGGCCGTCGCCGCGAAAATCGCTGCCATGGTACCCGCCGCACCCGCGCCCACGACCACCACACGCTTCATGGCTGCACCGGCCAGCGAACAGGCCCGACCGCACGACCCGCGCGGATCACCGAAACCACACGTCGTCGTACTCCGGTGTGCTCTCAAAGACATGTCGCGCGAATGGACAGCGGGGTGAGATGCGATGCGCATGCCGCCGAGCCCAATCCACCGCGAATGCAATCAACTGACGTCCCAGGCCGCTGCGTTCAAAACCCGAGAACACTTCGGTATGCTCAACACGGATTGCCGTTGGATCGATGCGCAAGTAGGTCACCACGCCCGCTGTCGTTTCGCCAGACATGGCCGCAAACCGTCCGGCACGCCCGTCCTCGTGGTGCTGCATTGTGATCGACATTGTCGCGCACCTCACTGGAAGGTCCCGGCCGTACCCAACAGTCCCTGTTCGCGCGCTGTGGCGCCGGCCCGGAACGTGAGCGCCAGCAGGTGCAGCATAACGGGAGGACTACGGGGGATTCAACCGTTGCCGACTGGTAGACGAGGCCCGGCGATGGCTGCATGTTTGACGCATGTCACTTTCCGCCGCCCGCGTTCGACGTGCCATGGTGACGGCCAGCGCCTTCGCGCTGATCTCAGCGGTATCCGCGAACGCTGCGGCTCAGGGCCGCACCCTCGACTGGACGGCCTTCCACGTTGATGCGCACCTCGACAGCACGGGTCGTCTGCAGGTGCGGGAAGTGCAGACCATTCGTTTCTCGGGTGATTGGAACGGTGGCGAGCGTGCGTTTGACGTCCGCTTCGGACAGGATTTCGATTTCCGACGCCTGATGCGCGTGCACACCGTGACCGGCGATACGATTGTGCTGACGGCCGGCGATGCCAGTCGCGTGGATGAGTTTCTCTGGAGCAGCGGCCGGCGCTTGCGCTGGCGAAGTCGCCTGCCCGATGATCCGCCGTTCGACCGTACGGAAATTGTGTACGTGCTGGAGTACGAGTATGACAACATCCTCACTCGGCGCGGCGACGGCTTTGAGTTCGACCACGAGTTTGCCTTTCGCGACCGTGAGGGCATGATCGAGAACTTCACCTTGCGACTGACGCTCGATGCAGCGTGGCGCACCGGTGACGATTTTACGGGCGAGTGGCAGGTCGATGCATTGCCGGCTGGTGAGTCCTTCGTTGTCACCATTCCAGTGGAATGGCGTGGAGCCGGTGTTCCGGGGGCGATTGCACGCGGTGCGTCTGCCACAGAGCGACTCGCGATTGCCGTGGGCCTGGCGATCCTGTTCCTCGCCATAATCGTGCGATTTCTGCAACGCGAGCATGCGGCAGCACGATTTGACGCGGCGGTCCCCCTCAGCGCGATCGATGCCAACTGGCTTCGAACCCACGTGCGGGCATTCCCACCCGAACTGATCGGCGCCGCATGGGACGATACGGTTGGCGCGCCCGAGGTGTCGGCGGTGATCGCACGAATGGTCGGCGAACAAAAACTGACCAGTCACGTAGTGACCACCGGGTGGGCGCGCATGCCGAGACACGTGCTGCATCTCAAACTCTCGGTCTCGCGCAACTCGCTGCGTGGATACGAGGGGGCATTAATTGATGCCCTGTTCGCGGCGGGCGAGCGCGAAACAAGCACTGACACTATTCGAGAGCGTTACAAGAACGCGGGTTTCAACCCTGCGATCTACATTCGTCGCCCCATTCAGGATGCGCTGTCCGCCATGCCCGGCGCCGGCAACACGGTCAAACTTCCAGGGCTGTGGGTGCCAACATTGACATTGATTGTGATCTCGCTGCTGCTGCTCGTGCTCACCGCGCGATCACGCGAGGCCGATGCCTTGGTCGCGCTGATCGGAATGATGATCGCGCTTGGCGTTTCGCTGATCGCCCGCTCGCAGGCATGGGCGTGGCGACGGCGAGTGATTCGTCCGTCCTTGCACCTGGCGCGCGTTCTGATTCCGCTGCTCGCGATGTTCGGGGGCGTGGGCTGGCTCTTGTATACCTCTCGCTATGCGCTTTCCGCACTTGCACTCGCCACGCTCGGTGTATGGTGTGTTGCCCTGCTGCACAGTGTGCTCAATACGGCGCGCTCGCGCTACACCATTGACCGCATGCGACTGCGCAAACGTCTGGCCAGTGCGCGCAGATATCTACAACGCGAACTCCAACGCGCCGACCCACAGCTTGACGATTCATGGTATCCGTACCTGCTGGCGTTCGGCTTGCACCGCCAGGTGGCTCGTTGGTTTCGTGCATTTGGGTCCGCAGCCGAACAGCACGAGACACGCACACCGTCCATGCACGTCGGCGCGTCTGGCGGCGCTGATGCATCGTCGGGTAGCTCGTGGAGCGGATTCGGCGGTGGTGGCGCATTCGCGGGTGCGGGCGCCACCGTGGCCTTCGGCGCGGCGATCGGCG
>JBGTOG010000448.1:0-6489 GCA_041742675.1 Gemmatimonadaceae bacterium
ACCGTGCACGAAACGCGTGCGCGTGGCCGTATCGCCGCGCAGGATCACACGCGTCATGGTGGTATCGCGCGACATCCAGATGGTATCGCCCAAATAGCGAAACTCGGTACCGGTTGGGCCCGTGACGATGGACTGCGCGCCTGCCGAGGGCGCAGACAACAGGGCGGGGATTGCGACCAAGGCTGCACAGCGCAGGGGCTTGAATAGGATGTGCATGAGCGGGATGCGCGAGGTGTGGGCGTCACTTGCGGACTGGCAAGACAGTGCATCGCCACGTACCCAAGGCGCAAGTAGGATGAACTCATCGTAGCCGTGAGCCAAGTCACCCACAATTCCCGCCTCCCCTTGTACACGTGCAGCACATCACACCCACAGCGCACTCCCAATGCCTGCGCCGGCTGGCCCCTGTCCTCGCCCCCATGCAGAATACAGCAATTGCGTCGCCCCTCCTCTATCGCGCCCGAGCATGACCGTCAGCGAGCGGCCCGAACAGGGCGAAGTTACTCGGCTGCTGCACGTCGCCAGTCAGGGTGACGCGGGCGCGCTCAAGCAGGTGCTCGGCCTGCTGCACGACCGACTGCGGATGATTGCGCACCACCAGCTGGCTGGCGAAGCCGATGGACACACGCTGGAAACCGATGGACTCGTGCATGAGGCGTTCCTGCGACTTGAAGGACTCGATCGTATGCAGTGGCGTGACCGCACGCACGTGCTGGCCATGGCCGCTCGCACCATGCGGCGGGTGCTCGTGGACTACGCCGAGATGCGTCGCTCGCAGAAGCGGGGGGGTGGAGAGGTGCTGGTACCGCTCGACCACGCCGATGCACAGCTCGCTGCCGTTGATCAGCATGTCGATCATCTCGCCGCACTCGACGAAGCACTGGCCCGACTCGCACTGCTCAACCCGCGACACAGTCAGATTGTAGAATGTCGCTTTTTTGTAGGTCTCAGTATCGAAGAGACAGCCGAAGCACTCGACCTGTCACCCGCCACCGTGAAACGCGATTGGACCGCCGCACGCGCCTGGCTTAACCGTGAACTGAGCGAACAATGAACGCCGGCGAGCGATGGGCCACGGTGGAATCGCTGTTTCAGGACGCACTGTCACAGGCGCCGACACAGCGCGCGTCGTTTCTGGCCAACGCTGCATTTGATGCAAGCCTGCGCGCCGAAGTGGAAACACTGCTCGCGGCTCACGAACGACGCGGTGTACTCGACCAGCTGGTGGACGAAGTCATGTCGCCGCTGCTGCCATCACGCACATCGCTTGCAGACCCTACCGTCTCTCTTCCCACACATTCCCGCTACCGCCTCGTGGAACGACTCGGCGGCGGCGGCATGGGCGTGGTGTATCGCGCCAGTGATGAACGACTGGGACGTGAAGTCGCGCTCAAGTTCCTGCCACCGCACATGAGCGCTGATCCCGTGGCCAAGAAGCGTTTTCTGGTAGAAGCACGCGCCGCCGCGGCAATCGAACATCCGAACATCTGTACCGTGCACGAAATCGGCGAAACACCCGATGGCACGCTGCACATTGTGATGGCCTGCTACGACGGGGAAACACTCGATCGACATATTGCACGTGGTTTGCTGCCCGTGAACGAAGCACTTCGCATCACCAGTGAGATCGCGCGAGGACTGATCAAGGCGCATCACCGCGGCATTGTGCACCGCGACATCAAACCAGCCAACGTCATGATTACCGCTGACGGTCTGGTGAAGATTCTTGACTTTGGCATTGCCAAGCTCGCCGATATTTCGGCCACGCAAGCAACCGGCGCGATTGGCACGTTGGCGTACATGAGTCCGGAGCAGGCGTTCGGTGAAAGTGTCGATCACCGTACCGATCTCTGGTCGCTGGGTGTGGTGTTGTACGAGATGTTGGCCGGAGTGCGTCCGTTTCGCGCCAAGGCCGATCAGGCGTTGCTGGCGGCAACACTGTCCGCCGATCCGCCACCACTGTCGCTGGCGCGCAGTGATGTGCCACCAGATGTAGAGCTGGTCGTGCGCACGCTGCTCGCCAAACGACCGGGGGACCGCTTCGCTGATGCTGCGGCACTATTCGAGGCGCTGCAGGCGTGCACGACGCGTACACGTAGTTCGCATGCGCCTGGCCTGCTGTCGGTCGCCGATCGCCCGGGCACTGATACGACGCGTGAGGCGAGCCTTGCGCGTGGTGGGGAACGACGTCATGTGACACTTGTCGCTTGTGCAATAGATGGTCACGACACATTGATCGAGCGCCTTACCCCTGATGAAGCCGACGCTGTGTTTGCGCAGGTCACCGATGCGGCCACCATTGCCGCCCGTGAACACGGTGGTGTGCTCAACCAAAGCTCGAGTGATGGGTTGCTCATGCTCTTTGGTGTCCCCACGGCGCACGATGAAGACGCGCTGCGCGGCGTGCGGGCCGCTATGGCGCTGCAGGCACGCGTGCGTGAACTGGCGGCGTCACGTACGTCACAACTCCCGATCGCCCTCCGCGTGCGTGCGGGTGTGCACGTAGGACCAGTGGTGGTGCAACAGTCGAGCGCGCCCGACCGGCGCTATCGGCTGAGCGGTTCACCGGTGGAGATTCCGGCGCGACTTGCCGCTGCCGCGGAGCCTGATACGATCGTCGTCAGTGCCGAGGCGCGGCGACTGATCACTCCGTTCGTGCGCACCGCCGCTGCGCCCATCGCTGCACGTTCCGCAGATGGTGCAGCCATCAGCACCTTCGTGGTGCTCGGCGAAAGTGATGTGCGCTCACGGCTCGATGGCGCCACACATGAATCGCTGACGCCTTTCGTTGGCCGCGAAGCGGAACGCAGTGAAATGCTGGAACGTCTCTCAGCTGCACGGCATGGGAGCGGCAGCTTTACGGCGATCGTTGGAGAAGCGGGCGTCGGTAAAAGCCGTCTGCTGCACGAGCTGCGCGAGAGCGCCGTCGCACACGACACCCGGGTGCTTATCGGCCGGTGCGATACCTACGCCACCAGCACGCCCTTCTCGCCCTTCATTGAGGCGGCGTGCGAAGCACTCGCCATGCCTGACAGTGGCACGCCATCTGAACGTCATGAGGCGATGGTGGTGGCGGCGCGATCGATGGACCGTTCGCTCGACGAGTTCCTGCCGCTGTTGCTGGCGCTGCTGTCCATTCCGAGTGCCGCGTACCCCGTGCCCGAGCACCTGCGCGGCGATCTCTTTCAAAGTGCGATGCTCGAAGCCATCGCTGCGCTGTTTACACTCAGCGCACGCGAACAGCCCACGCTGCTGCTGCTTGAAGACTGGCACTGGTCCGACGAAGCGTCGCGCGCTGCACTGCGACAGCTGTCGGAAGTGGTAGCCAGTGCACCGCTCATGCTGGTCGCCACGTCGCGTCCGGATGCCACCATCGAATGGGGCAACGCGGAACAGTGTCGCACGCTGCACCTCACGCCGCTCAGCGATACGGCCACCGCGACCATCGCACGCGGTGTGCTGGGCGCAGACCGCATCGCCCCGGAACTCGCGCAACAATTGCATGAACGAACCGGAGGCAATCCATTTTTTCTGGAAGAAGTATGCGAAGCGTTGCGCGAAGTTGGCGCGATCACCATACGCAACGGTGAGGCGTCGGTGGCCAACACGGGAACGGAGGTTCTTGTCCCGCAAACCGTACAGGCCGTGCTGCGTACGCGCATCGATCGTCTCGATGCGCAGGCGCTCGATGCGCTGCGCATTGCGTCGGTCATTGGGCGCGACTTCACACGTGGTGTCCTGGAGGCCGTCAGCACATCGCGCGATACACTGCAGCCGGCACTCGATCGCCTCAAGGCGTCGGGACTTGTGCAACAGATCAGCGTGGTACCAGAGCCGCTCTTCCGCTTCAAGCATGCCCTCACACTGGAAGTCGCGTACGACAGCCTGCTCGAACACCAGCGCGCTTCGATGCACCGCGCCGTGGGGCAGGCGATCGAAGCGCGCTATGCCACCAGACTCGAGGAGCATGTCGACCGGCTGGCGCATCATTTTGGGCGCGCTGAGGCGTGGGCCGATGCTGTGCGCTATGGCGTGCAGGCGGCTGACCGCACGATGGGGCTCAATCAGAACGCGGATGCATTGCACACCCTCGAACGTGTTGAGCAGTGGTTGTTGCAGCTGCCTGACAATGACACACGGCGCGATCTCGAGGCGGATGTGCTGCTGCGCCAGGAACGCCTTTCTGAAACGCTCGGTATGCGCAACCGTCAGCTTGGTCTGGTAGAACGGCTGATCGGACTGTTGGCACCCTTTGGACCGTCTGAGCGATTGGCGCAGGCCTATCTGCGGCAGGGTGATGCGTTCACGCTGCTACGCCGTTTCGAAGCCGCCGAACGCGCCCTGGAAACGGCGCTGCACATTGCCAGTGAGCGCGGCGATTCCGTCGGCGAGCGCAATGCACTGCGCAGCATTGCCCTGCTGCGATCACACGAAGGGCGTCACGCCGACGCGCTGTCTATCGTGGAACGGGTGCTTGAACTCGGACGAACGTCTGGCGACACACGAGCCGAGGCCGGCGACATGGCCACCATGGCCAACATCCTGCGCGCCATGGGGGACGTGCCGCGTGCGTTGCAAGTGCTCGAAGCCGCACTCGAGCGCACCGCCGCCACCGACAATCCGGTGCGCTACGGCGCGCTGCTCAACGTCATCGGCACCGTGCACCGCGATCTGGGCGACTATGAACGGGCACTCGAGTACTTCCATCGCATCATGCGCGAGGGACTTGAGCATCGGCATCCGGTGGTGGCCTGCTTTACGCTACCGGCAATCGCGCACATCCAGCTGCAGCAAGGTCGCATTGAGGAATCGCTGGACACGTACCGACGGGCGCTCGACATCAATCAGAAGGCGCGGTTTGCCGAAGGCTCAGCGCACGCGAGTCATTCGCTCGGTGATGTACTGGTGAGTCTGGGCCGCCATGCAGAGGCCCTGCCGCATCTGCACAGTGCAGCGGCATTGTTCGAGCAGCTGGAGGATCACGTGAACACGGCGCTGATGTGGCGTCGGCTGGCGCTGGCGCACGAACAACTCAACGCATTTGAGGAGGCGCAAACAAGTTGGGAGCGCGCGCGGCAGATTTATGGCACCTCGGGCAACAGAGCGGGAGAGGCGGAAGCGCTTGAGGGGTTGGCGCGCGCTGAGCGACGTCTGGATGCAGCACCGGAGCAGGTAATCGCACGTTACGAAGAGGCGCTGGCGCTGGCCGTGCGTCTTGGTGATCACAAGCGCGAATTGGCAGTGCGCAATTCGCTGGGCATCGTGCACTGGCAGCGCGGCGAGTATCGTGATGCGGTGCGTCAGTATGAACACGCGCTTCGCCTGTGCCGAGCAAGCGCGGACCGTGTGCACGAGGCGCTCATTCTGAACAGTCTGGGCGCATCGCTGCACAAGTTGCGTCGCTGGGATGAAGCGCGCACGGCGCTGGTGGAGGCAGTTCGCGTCACAGAGCACACTGGTGAACTTCAGCTGCGCGCCCACGCCTACGCCACACTCGGCGATGTCGCTATCGCCAGCGGTCGACTGGAAGAAGCGCGTGAACGTTTTGTACAGTCGCTGCAACTGCGCGCTGAGCTGGCCGACCGGCGTGGGGAAGGGTGGATGCAGCAACGCCTTGCGCACGCCAACGCGCTGCTTGGCCATGACGTAGAAGCGCGCGCTGCGAAAGAAGCAGCGCTGGGCATCGCGCGTGAATTGAATGATCAGCCGCTGATCGCGGCGCTAGCTGAGTTGCCCTTGATGTGACGTCTCACCTCTCTCTTTTCCGGACCTACCATGCCGCGCTATATCATCGAACGCAATGTCGGATCGCTCACCCCCGAGCAGTTGAATGCCGCTGGCCGCAACTCAAATGCGGTACTGGCCGACATGCCCGAAGTCGTCTGGGTGAAAAGTTACGTATCCGACGCCGAGGGAAAGATTTATTGCGAATACATCGCGCCCAATCCAGAGGCGGTGCTTGAGCACGCTCGTCGCAGTGGCATACCGGCGCATCGTATCTCTGAAGTCTCGCTGGAGATCAGTCCGGAGATGTTTGTGTAGGGCACCTATCAGGTTCCGACGCCATGCGGGCACCGCGAGTGTCGCGCGAGCGTGTACCCGGACTGGTACTGGAACGGGTGTGCATCATGACAGATTATATCGGGTGAGCGCCGTGTGAGGATCTTCCACGGCGCTGGGTTTTCATGTGTGTTCCGACGCCACCGGCTGGGTTCATGATGCGTTGCACTGTAGTGTTGGGTCTGCTTGCGCTAGTCACGGCGGGATGCGCCGAACGATCCGCTGAAGAGGTAAGTCAACCTGCGGGTGTGCCACCGACGCAGGCGGCGATTCCAGCCGGCACAATTTCCGGCACCGTGCGCGAACAGATCCCCGTGAGCCCTTATGTGTACGTGCGCCTCGAAACGTCCAACGGCGACGTGTGGGCTGCGGTCATCGAAACACCGCTCACTGACGGTGACGACATCACCGTGCACAACGTGATGCG
Organism: Gemmatimonadaceae bacterium; assembly: GCA_041742675.1. Lineage (GTDB taxonomy): Bacteria > Gemmatimonadota > Gemmatimonadetes > Gemmatimonadales > Gemmatimonadaceae > JAABRT01. The sequence continues at coordinate 6,488 of JBGTOG010000448.1, forward strand.
CA
>JBGTOG010000449.1:0-1506 GCA_041742675.1 Gemmatimonadaceae bacterium
AGCGCATCACGCTGTTGCGCGCCGCCACATGCCAAGGCTCGAACACCTGCACCTGCAGCATCACCCGATCAGCGAAATCAGACGACGGCGCAAAGTGCGGCAAATCCTCAAGTACAAGCAAAAACTCCCGCGCCTGTTCCAGCTCGGCGCGGCATTCCGCACAATCTCTCACGTGCGCCTTCAGTGGCTGCACGCCGAAACCCACCTCGGTGTCGAGGAGGAGATCGATTTCGTCGGGTCGTAGGTGTCTGTCTAGCAAGAGTAGTGCCTCCACCGGGGCGTACGGCTGGCCGTGAGGCCCGGTTTCACGGCTTCGAAAAGAAAATGAACCCCTCGCGCGAGGGACGGGAAACGTGTGATGTGGATCACTCTCTGGTGTCTTCCAGCGCCCGTCGCAGTTCATGACGGGCGCGGTGGATGTAGGTCTTCACGGTACCGAGCGGCAGATCCAGCGTGGCCGCGATGTCTTCGTAGGCTCGTCCCTCGACATGACGCAGCATGATGCAGGCCCGATACTCAGGCCGCAGCGTGCCAATCGCCGCTTCGATCTTCTCGCCCAGTTCCTTGGCCTCCAGCTCATCAAGCGCACTCTCCTGCTCTGACGCGACATCAAACGTGGACGCCTCCACCTCGGCCGCACTTGATGCGTGGGGCGAGCCGTCCATGCTGATCGTATCGAGCTTGCGACGTCGCAAATGATCGATCGCCACATTGTTCGCGATCTTGAATACCCAGCTCGAGAACTTGAACTCCGGGCTGTAGCGATCGATGTGGTTGAGCACCTTGATGAAGGCGTCCTGTGCCAGATCCTCGGAGAGCTCGCGGTCGCGCACCATGCGGTAGACGAGCGAGAAGACCGGCCGTTCGTAACGACGCACCAACTCACGAAATGCCAGCTCTCGCCCCTCTTGGGCGAGGCGCACAACATCCGCGTCAGGAAGCGAGGGTAGATCGTGAGTGATGGGCATCAGGGCGATGGCAAGGTAGTCCCATGCCGGGGAGGGGACCAGCGGTCGTAGCCGCTATGGCGCGAATCTGTCTCTTGACTGACCGTGCGAGAGGGGCGTGAATCGCTTGCTCCGGCGACTGCGCACGGCGAGTATTCGGGATGGTGCCCCCTTCTACTATTGGACCGCCGAGTGCCCCCGATCGGGCGCTTGGTGACAGCGCCGCACTCGATGCGGCGGCTCAGGCGGCGCAGGGCGACGGCAAACGGGCCTACGTGCAGCGCATGTTCAGCGATATCGCGCCGCGCTATGATCTGCTGAATCATGTGCTGTCGCTCAACATCGACCGCGCCTGGCGCAAGAAGGCGCTGCGGGCGCTCAACTGGACGCATCGCCCCGATGGCGCGTATCTGGACCTGTGCGCTGGCACGCTCGATGTAGGCGCGATGCTCGTGAAGCAGACGGGTTTTACCGGACGGGTGATCGGTGCCGATTTTGCCGTGCCGATGTTGCAGCATGGGAACGGCAAGGCGCCGCGCGACCGGCTCGCGCCCGTTGG